>JALZEI010000210.1 GCA_030862115.1 Actinomycetota bacterium | reverse complement strand
ATGCTGCTGGTCGCTAGATAGACGGCCTCGGCGATGTCGTCATCGATAACCATCTTCTGCCCGGTCGCCTGTGCGAGATCCCAACCGTGGACGGCGGCATCGGCTATCGCGAGCGAGAGTGCAGCTGCTCCCGGCGTCTCCCCCCACGGCATCGTGAACTTCTTTTTGAGAGAACCGTCCTCCTTGAAGGCCTCCAACGCCGCCAGGGAGGCGCGGTCATAAGCGGCGAGATGGTCACCCTGCACTCGATCGATCTCTTCCGACATCTGCTCCGTCCCACCCTTGGCTCCGGCCGCGACACTGAGGCAACCTCCGATGAGGTGGTTGAGCAGCTCGTGCACGTTCCAGTCGGAACAGGGAGTTGGATCCTCGAGCTGGTCCGGCCGCGTTCCGGCCACCACTTCGCGGGTTCGCTCGAGAGCCCGCCCGTACATCGTTGCATCCATCAAAATTCAGCTCCTCAGTTTTCGATGGCTCAAAGCGAGGTCGCCCCGCACTGTCATGAGAGCACGCCGCCTACCTTGAAGGAAAGCCACGCGTACGATCCCGGACCCCGCTATGTCTCACCCGAGTCCGGCGCGGTCCGCCGAGGCCTTCGTCTGCCACGACGTCATCCCTAGTTCTTCGTAACCGCGGCACGCCGCCAGCAGAAGCTCCGAGGCGCGCGTCACATCCCCCCGTGCGCCCCGTCGGATCAGCACGCGTCCATAGTCGTGCTGACTGTGCGCCACCCATAGAGGAGTTCCCATGCGCGCGTTCATGTCTAGCGCTCGCTCGAAGTGGCTCTCAGCTTCGTCCCAGCGGGACATGATTGCCGCCAAGAGGCCGAGCGGTCGCCACGCCGAGCCGAGCGACGCTTCGGGGTGTGCGAAGACGTTGCAGTCGGCATAGGGCAAAAGTGCTTCGTACAGAGGCTCGGCGCGCCGCTCATCCCGGAGCCGGTCACAGACTTCGGCTAGGAGACCGGCGCCGAAAAACCACTCGGTGCCGACGTGGAGATCCGCGAACTCGTCGGCCGCGAGCCGATCTAGTTCCGTCCTTGTCTCCCGCTCTCGCCCAAGCTCGCTGTACAGGCTTGTCAGCAACCAGCGGAAGATAGACAGGGTCGGGTACTCCTGGACGACGCTCTCAAGCGATGACTCAACCTCCGCGACACGCCCCTGCTCTCGCCGCACAGCCCACGTTTGCAGGTTGAGTACGTAATAGAAGTCGGTTGCGTCCGAGCCCTGACCTCCCGGACCGAGCTCGGCGAATTGTTGTATGAGCCGGTCGGCCTCCGCGATCCGACCTGCGAACAGAGCGCGGGTGCCTCGGGCAATTGAAAGCGACCACGCGTGGGCGGGCTGTCTCAGCTCCTGCGCAAGGGCTGCCATCCGTCCGAACTCGGCGCCGGCCGCTCGCGTGTCGCCGCGCACCATGAAAGCTCCGAAGGCGTGAAGGTGGCTGGAAAAGGCCTGCTCCTTGTCCCCCGTCTCCTCGGCCAATTCAGTCAATTCTCTTGCCATCGCAAGCCACGCCTCGGCGTCCCTCGGCCAGGACAGGGCTGCATAAGTGCCGTCGAGCGCGTAGGCCAGGGTCGAGCGGTCGCCGAGCCTTCGGGCCATCTCGACGGCCTCTCGGCTCAGAGCGGCCCGCCGCTCAAGCGCCGGACGGTCGCGGAGAGCCCCCGCCAGGCGCGCCAGA
This sequence comes from Actinomycetota bacterium, assembly GCA_030862115.1. GTDB lineage: Bacteria > Actinomycetota > CADDZG01 > CADDZG01 > WHSQ01 > JALZEK01. The sequence goes on along the minus strand of JALZEI010000210.1, from coordinate 14,158 downwards.
AGCCGGGCGCGAAGCGCGCTATCCGTGTCGGGTGTCTTCGCCAGGGCGTCCTCAAGCAGCGGTATCAGCCGTTGGTCGCTGCCCGCCCGGAACCAAACGTATCTCCCGCCGTAGCCGAGCGCGGCGCGTCCCAGCTGCGTCGGGGCGTCCAGCCTCCGTGCTGCATCGGCGGCCCCCACAAAAGTCTCTTTGGCAGAGATCAGGTCACCTCCTTTTGCCTGGGCGTCGCCCAGCTCCAGCAGCAACTCGCACCGAGTCGCCTCATCGGGAGGTGCCTTTAACTCCGTCGCGTCGAGGGCCATTTGATACAGACGAGCGGCCTCCTCATACGCGAGTAGCCCCGCGGCCTGGTCTCCCGCTCCTCGCGCATATTGGATCGCCTTGTCGACGTCGCCACCGGGCGAGGCCTCCAGGGAGTGATGTGCGAGCTCGGCCAGGTGCGGCTCCAGGTCGGATCCATAGAGTTGCTCGAGAACTTCCACCGCGCGCCGGTGAAATCGGCGCCGCTCTGTGGTCGCGAGCTCCCCGTAGAGGCTTTCCCGGATCAGCGCATGTGAGAAACGTAGGCGGTCGCGGCCTGTGGGCGAGTCGGTCACGACACGCGCTCTCCGGGCTTCATCCAGTAGGTCGAGCAACTCGGCGTCGGGACGTTCGCTCACGCCCGCGAGTGTGGCGGGTCTGAACTCTCGGCCGACGACGGAGGCAACGGACAGCACCTGTTTGCACTCAGTCGACAGGTGGCGCAGCCGGTGGCCGATCACCTCGCGGATTCCTTGGGGGATATTCGGCTTCCAGGGGGAGCTTGCGACCTCTTCCAGGCGACCCTCGGAAGCCAGTAACCGCACCAGCTCTCCGACGAAGAGGGGATTCCCTTCGGACTGGTGGTGGATTGTGGTGGCGAGCTCATCGCCCGGCCGCGTGCCACCGATCAGCTCGATGACGCGCGCGACCTCGGACACGTCGAGCCCCCCGAGTCGGATCGTACGAGTGACCGGCTCACGACGCACCTCCGACACGGCCTCCGCCAGTGAATCGGTGGTGTCCGTTTCCGTCTCCCGGTATGTGGCCACCACGATGAGGCGCGCGTCGCGCAAAGAGTGGGCGAGGAACCGTAGGAGCAGCAATGATGGCTTGTCGGCCGCATGTAGATCGTCCAGTACGAGGACGAGTGGCTGCACCTCGCCGGCGGCTCGCAGGAAGGTGGCGGTGGAGTCAAAGAGGCGGAACCTTGCCCCTTCGGGGTCGTGCGAGGCTGGCGCCGGCAGATCCGGAAAGAGGTCATGGAGCTCCGGAAGTATCTGCGCGATGTCCGGGGCACCCGGGGCCAGTTGCTTACGGATGCGTTCCTCTTCGCTCTCGCGGATGTACGCCCGCAAAGCCTGTACCCACGGCCAGTAGGGGGGAGCTCCCCCCGCCTCCCAGCAGCGACCCCAGCAGACCTTCACCCCGCGAGCCTGGGCCAGCGAGGTCAGCTCGTCCGCGAGCCGGCTCTTGCCGATCCCCGGCTCCCCGGCGATGGTGAACACCGACATGCGCCCGGCTTGGCAGTCGTCGATTGCGGCCCAGAACTCGGCGAGCTCACGCTCGCGACCTACGAATGAGTCCGATCGCGTTCCGGAAGGTCTCTGCTCCTCGACCCGATCTTGTCTGCGTTCGGGCGTCGACCGGTCCAGGTCGAGCGCGGGATCCTGCTCGAGGATCGCCGAATGAAGTTCCTTGAGCCCGCGCCCGGGCTCGATGCCGAGCTCGTCGACCAGTGTTCGACGCGCCTCTCTGTAGGCATCAAGCGCGTCTGCCTGTCGCCCCGATCGATAGAGCGCGAGCATGAGCTGTGCCCTCGGTCGCTCGCGAAGCGGATATTCGGAGACGTGCTTTTCGACCTCGCCGATGATCTCGCCGTGGCGCCCGGTTTCGAGATCGGCCTGCATCCTGTCCTCGAGCGCGGCCAACCGCAGTTCCTCGAGGCGGGAGGACTCACGTTGCGCGAAGTCGGTGTAGGCGAGGTCGGCGAACGGCGGGCCGCGCCACAGGGCTAGGGCTTCTCTCAGCGTCGTTGCCGCGCGAACGGGGTCGCCGGCGGCAAGCGCCTCTCGTCCCTCCGCGGCCAAATGCCGAAAGCGTTCGAGGTCAAGTTGGTTCGGCTCCACTCGGATGAGGTAACCGGGCGGGCGAGTGACGAGAAGACGACCGGACTCGCCGCTTGCGCGGTCCGGCTCGAGCACCTTTCGAAGCTGGGATATGAGGACCTGAAGAGACTTCGCTGCCGTCTTCGGTGGTTCGGCCCCCCAGAGGTCGTCCATCAGACGGTCGCTTGAGACGACGGCGTTGGCGTCTAAAAGCAGGATGGCCAACAGCGCGCGCTGCTTGGCGCCACCCATCGCGAGCGGCTCGTCGTGATCGAGGACCTCAAGCGGCCCAAGCACCCGAAAGTCAAGCGTCACCGCCGGCTGACTGTACCGCCGCCCACTGGTGATGGTGAAGGCCGCCTTACCGGGCCTTTACCGCTGGAGGGGGTGAACGCCTACCGGGCTCCACGATCGTCTGGGCGAGACAGAACGGACGGGTGGTCGGGCTCTCCACCTGCAGGGCCCCTGTGTATTTCTGCACACCCCGTCTGTGCACCACCGTCTGGGCAACAGGGCAGCCGGACGGAGACAGTGAGGACTTGTCCCCCGGGACATTGAGGAGGCGGCGGCATGCAGATGGCTGTGGCGGAACAAATCAATCTCGAGGACCTGAGTGCCGAGGAAGTCCTCGGTTACATGGTCGAGCGCTTTCACCCACGCTTGTACGTGGCTTGCTCGTTTCAGAAGGAAGCCTCCGTGATCATGGACATGCTCCTCAAGATCGAGCCCGAGGCTCGCTTCTTCACCCTCGACACCGGACTTTTCTTTCCCGAGACGTATGCGACCTGGCGTGCGCTCGAGGAGCGCTACGACATCACAATCGACGTCTATCAGGGGATGAGCCTCGCCAGACAGGCGGACCTTCACGGCGACGAGCTCTGGAGGAGGGACCCCGATGCGTGCTGCCTTATCCGCAAGGTGGCTGCCCTCAACCAAGCGCTGTCGGAGGTCGACGGCTGGGTCACCGGCGTGCGGCGCGAGCACTCGCCGGACCGCCGAGACGCCGCCAAGGTGCAGTGGGACGACAAGCACGGCCTCTGGAAGGCCAACCCGCTGGTCGACTGGAGCGAGAAAGACGTCTGGCGCTACATCTTCGAGCACGACGTCCCCTATAACAACCTGCATGACCGCGGCTACGACTCGATCGGCTGTACTCACTGCACGCTGGCGGGCAACGGTCGCGCCGGTCGATGGGCACAGACCGGCAAGGTCGAGTGTGGGCTGCACTAGCCTGCGACGGGTCACCTTCAGGACTCACAGATGAGCGTCCGGGTCGCCAGCAGCACGCGGTTGCCCCGGCTGCACCTGGCGCGCGTAGGTCCGGCCGCCCGGCGGATCCTGCCGGGACTTCTGCTGGCCGCCGCAGTCGGCCTGGCCGCTCACCTCGTGGCCAAGCTGGCCTTTCCCTTCGCACTTGCGGTCGGCTTCGAGATTCCGCTGGCCATGCTCCTCGGACTCATCCTTGTCAATGTCGGCAGTGCGAACGAATGGGCCGCGCCGGGAATCCGGTTCGCGGTCAAGTACGTCTTAGGACTGGGCATCGTCCTTCTGGGGCTTCGCCTGAATCTGCAATCGGTTGCCCTTATCGGTTCGGAGGCGTTCGGGCTGGTGTTTCTCACGATAGGCGCCTCCTGTACCTTCGCGTTGCTCGTCGGTCGCCGGATGGGAATTCCGCCCCGCGTGGCCCTGCTTATCGGGGTGGGCACCTCCGTGTGCGGTGCCTCCGCCATCGTCGCGGTCGCGCCGGTGTTGAAAGCGAACGACCGGGAGGTGAGCTTCTCGGTTGCCACGATTACCGTCTTCGGAACGCTTGCGGTTTTCGTTTACCCCATCATCGGACATGCCCTGGGCCTCGATGTGCTCACCTTCGGTCTCTGGTCCGGCACCGCGGTGCCCGACACTGCCCAGACGATTGCCTCCGGCGCCGTGTATTCGACGATCGCCCGTGACGTGGCAACCGTCGTCAAGCTGGTGCGCAACGTCTTGATCATCCCGCTTCTATTGATCATCGCTTGGGGTTGGAACCGTTACGGAAGCGACACCTCTGTTTCCGCGGAAGCCACCAAGCGAAGTGTGCGCAAAGCCTTCCCCATCTTTCTCATCGGCTTCCTGGTGCTCGCGTTGGTTCGAACTGCGCGTCTTGTCGATCCCGAAACGTTGGCAGATGTCGACGTCATTACACGGGGGTGTTTCGTCGTGGCGCTGGCGGCATTCGGGTTGCAGACGCGTCTGAGACATATACGCACCGTCGGAGCAAGACCATTCCTACTTGGCTTCGGGACGTTCGGCCTGCTTGGAGCCGGAAGCCTTGCGTTGATCCTTATTTTCGGGCTGGGACCCGCTCGTACGGAAGTCCATGGCGGTGTCGACCCGCGGCCCCTTGGAGTCTGGACGCCGGTGTGTGAGCGGGGTTCGGCTACTGCTTTCGCCGGAGCGTTCCTAGACCTTTCGCGGGAGCTCGAAAATCGCATGGGTAAGCCGATTGCGTGTGCTGAAGTGGACGAAAGTACCGGGGACACCGTTCAGCACACCACCCGCGGTCAGGCCCGGCTCTCGAACAAGACCGGTCGGGCCACGTTCTCCGAGGGTCGACGCACCTGGTCCATCGTCGGCTCACGGCTCCTAGTTTGGAGCGGTTCGGCCGTAGAGCCGCCGGCCGGCTCGAGGTCGGTTCCATTACACGAAGCGGCGAACGCGCAGCCCGCAACTCAACTTCGGTCCGTTCGGTTAACGGGTCGTGTGATGGCGACCGGCATTCCGGGGGCCGGCGCGCTAAGTCCGGTCGGCACCTTCCATCCGGGGGGGCCGATGCACGACAACCGCGCCTTTGCCGCGACGACAGAGCCCGGCGAGGTCTTGGACCCGACTCGGCTGTTGGTTGCAAGCACATCGAATTTTGGCGCGACGTCTGCCCGAGCGGATTGGTCGACGGGATCCATCCTCTCGCTTTCTACGAAGGCGCCGACCCCCCTAAAGCTGCCTGCCGACTTCGCTCAGAGCGGGACGCAGGCAACCACGCTGGATGGTGAGGTGCAGATGTACACTGCACAAGCGCCGTCGTTTCTGAACCGCCTGCCGAACTCGGAGGCGGACACCGCCGACATGCCGGCCGTCTCGAACCCGCTCGGCATATCCGTGAACAATGCTTTCGGGCGCCCCTGGTTTGCCAACGCGCCGATGTCGGGTAGCGCGGGAATCGGCATGGAATCGGTCCTTGATCCCGATGGACGTCCGCTTTCCGAGGCGCTCAGCGAGCGCGCCGGTGGGGTGTTTGCCGGCTCGCTTACCAATAGCGACCCGCAGCGTGTCGAGGGAGGACTTCAGGCCGGGGCGATCGGAAACGCGTTCCTTGGAGCATCTCCAGACACGTCCGGCCGCGCGGTTTTCGCAGTTGCTACCGCCGACGGAGCATTGGTTCAGGTGCACGTCGAGGAGGGCGTTGACGGCTTGGTCCCACCAGGCACCCTCGCTCCGGTTGAACGGCCCGGACCTCGGACGGGACCACCGTCGAGGGCACCGAGCAGGGTCGGGATGGTCTTCAACTGGGTGCCGGATCGCTTCTTGTACGTGACGGACCCAAACAACGATGCCATCCTGCAGTTACATCTGGACGATGACTTTGAGGTTTTCCACGTCACCGAAACACGCCGACTCGATTCTGCCTATTTCGCGACTCCTGTTGATCTAGCACCCGCCGTACCAGAGATCGCGAACCCGGCATTCTCGAGCAACACGACACTCGCCGGCGGAGCGGACTTATACGTCGCCAATCGCGACTCCGGGACCATTGTGCGCATGCGACAGGACGGCCAGATCGTTGCCGTCGCTCAGATCGAACTTCCCGGCGTTGGCGTAGTGGGAGCCGACCAACTCAACGGCATCGCCGTTTCTCCCGATGCCCGCAAGCTTTGGGTTTCGCTTAGCGGTTCCCATGTCACATCGCACCCCGAGTTGTCAGGATCGGTCATCCAAATCCCCGCCTTTGGGGCACCCGAGTGACGTTCTCCAACGCTCGAGCTTCCCCCCGCGTCCTACGTGAGCGCGTGGGGCTCGAATGCTCCACGACTGAAACCTGGATCACGAGCGCATCAGGGCAAGGCAAAGACGACCTCTGGAAGGGAGAAAGGGATGAAGGAACGGAAAAACGGAAAGAGGCTGTTCGCCGCGGTGGCGGCAATGGTCACCGCCGCGACTCTAGCGCCGAGCGTGGGCGGTGTTGCGACCGGTGAGACTTCGGAGAAGTTGGAGCGACAGATGGCGCGCTTACGTCAGGTGACCGGCGCGTATCACAACGAGGCCCTTGCGATTGCGGGTGGGTTCGAACGCGAGGATTTTTGTGTCGCGTCGCCCGACGGTGGGATGGGCTACCACTATGTCAACGCAGAGCGGTTTGATCATGTGGTGAACAGGGATCAGCCGGAGGGCCTTCTGTACGCTCAGGGCCGCAACAACAAACGGGTACTTACGGGCGTCGAGTACTTCAAGGTGGATGCCGATCAGGATCTCTCTACCAACGCCGACCGCCCCAGCCTCTTCGGGCAACCCTTCGATGGACCGATGCCGGGACATGGTCCGGGGATGCCGGTGCACTACGACCTGCACGTGTGGGTCTGGCGGTCGAATCCGGACGGGATCTTTGCGCAATGGAACCCGCGCGTGACGTGTCCCGAATGATCCTTTAACTTCAGGTCGTGAGGCGGCCTGTTCCTTACTAAGGAGCAAGTCGCCTTACGCCCATTGCATGGCCTTGCCTCGAGCTAGCGCAGTCGAGCGGGCGGTAGTCACAACGAACGCAGGAATTCCAGCAGGTCGCGTAGCTCATCGTCGCGAAGTGAGCGGAAGCGCCGACGCGCCGCCTCTGCTTCTCCTCCGTGAGCCTGAATGGCAGCCTCGAGACTCTCCGCGCGACCGTCATGCAAGAAGCGGGTTCGATCCGAAAGTCCCCAGAGTGGGGTAGTGCGCCAATCGCGGCCGGTGGCGGACCCTTGAACCACGGCGTCGTCGAGTGCCGGACCCATGTCGTGAATGAGCAGGTCGGAATACAGGGGAACGTGGCGTTCGTGCGACTGAAGGCTCGGTACGTGACAGGTGGCGCAGCCGGTCTCTTCGAAGACCTCGGCCCCGACCGGATCCTCTTGTGGCCGCGGTGGAGGCAACTCGGCGATGAAATCCGCGACCGCCTTTATGTCGGCCGGCTCGATTTCCGAAGCGGATGACTCGCCGGTACAACGATCTGTCCCGGCGGGAAGGGGGTCGGCGGGAGCCAGCGTGCTCGTCACTCCCAGTTCGGTCCGGAAGGCCTCTGCCACGAACAGCTCGAGTGCGGGCGTATCGGCTTTCCAACCAAAGCGTCCAACATCTGCGCTCCCGTCGGGTCCGCGCACTATGTTGGGCCGTCCATGGACTCCGTCGCCTTTCGGGACTGCACCGGCTCGGATTACCGCATCGGGAATCTGATCGATTAGGCCAGTACCGAACAATGGTGGAGTGTTCCGCACCGACGTCACGTTGGCAGTGGCCGGGATGCCCGCCGCACGCTCGCAGTCAACACCGAGCTCGGAGACCGAGTGCTTGCGCGCTTCGATCCGGTGCTTCCGAAAGGTCGGGTCGAAGCCGCCGTCCGTCAAGCGCCCGACCCGCAAGACGGTGGCCAGACCATCGGATCCAACGCCCCCAACCTCGGGTTCGGCGTGGCAGGCGCTGCACGCCTGTTCGTTAAAGAGAGGCCCCAACCCCTCCTCGGGCGTGAACTCTTTTTCAAACAGCTTTGCCCCGCGTGCATTTTCTAGCGAGTTCTCGTCTTTCAAGACCCAAACCGATATGAGAAGCGCGCAAACGGTCACGATTACAGACGCGTAAAAGACAGTCGAGAACCTTTTAGGGGACCTGCCCCTGAAACGACCCATCACGCGGCCGGGTGGTATCGCGATGCCGTTCGGATCCCCCGGTCCACTAAGAGGACCTGCATCTGATGGCTGAGCTTCACGGTTTCCTGAGCGCTTGGCATCGGATCTAGGTTTTATGGCACCAACCACAAGTTAGCGCGGTCAAGACCAGGATTGCAGTTTCTGGGGCGACGTCTGACTAAAGTGGTCCCCCATCGTCTCTGGCTTTGTCCCCGCTCGACCCGTCGCTCAGCTGAGCGTTTGGGTTTAACGACGATGCCAGGGCCGCAAACTGAGCCCCGTGCACCGCTAGACTGACAGCCTCCGGGGCGGTAGCTCAATTGGTAGAGCACCTGCTTTGCAAGAAGAACGCGCAGATCACTGTGCTCGGTGCCTCGTCAGACGCTATCGCAGGAAGCGAAATCCGGCCAGTTACGTGCTCTACTCACGGTTCGATCTCTCAGTTAAAAACCTCTAGATCGGTGCACAAAGCGAGCCGATCGAAGTCCTCATCCGCGTGCAGAATCGGGACTCTGTCTCGTACGCAGGGGGCCGCGATCAAGCAGTCCAGTGTCTTGCGGATTGTGATGCCGGCGCGGCGCGCTTTCCTGTAGAGCTCAGCTGCAAGAGCGAAGTCATCAAGGTTTTCCAACCTCAGAACCGGAAAGGCCCGCAGATGTTTCTCGACCCGGCGAGCTTCCCGTTCGTGACGGAAACCTTGGAGGATCTCGGCGAAGACGATGTCGGTAAGGGCTAAGGGGGCTCCATCCTGGAGGAGCTCAGTGCCGCGTGAAGCTTTCTCTGAGTCCACGTCGTTGAGGACGTCGATCCAGACACTGGTATCGACGACGATCACGTTCTACCGGAGCGACTCACGTCGAGGTCGCCCTCCCAGTGCACCTTGCCCTTCAACCGGAGCAGGCCGAGGCGCCGATATCGCGCCACAAGTTCACGCAACGCTACGTCGACCGCCTCGCGTTTGGTCTTCGCGCCGGTAAGGGCCTGAACCTCCTTCAAGACTTCGTCGTCGATCTCGATGTTGGTTCGCATACACCACAGCATACACCAAGTAAGCTGCTTCAGTACACCTTCTTTAGAGACTACGGGTCCGCATCTGTTCCGGCGCTCGCGAGGAATCGGTATGTCCACTCCTCTGCGAATCTGCGCGAGTCGGCAAACGTCACCTGAATCTCGGGATAGCGAGCATGTAGCCGCGACAGCACATCCGCAATCCATCCGGGGTCCACGTGTTGAAGACGGAACAGTTCCCAATATCGTCCCTCGACCACGACCGCGGCCAGCGGCATCTCCCCTAGTCGCTGCATCTGGAACGCCAGCGTGCCGTCCGAGAGGCACGTGACGAAGTTCTCTAGTGTCTTTCTTTCGACCACGGCTAGGGGCTGATCCGTGCCCCCTACCGCGTAGTCGCCTGCCGAAAGGGCGACGCGCTCGGTTGCTACCGGTCGTCCCGAGAATCGGAACGGATACCGCTCCCGTGTGTCGACCATGATCGTCAGGCCCGAGATCGGTCGCCGCCGTGGCACTCGCGCTCCGGGATTGGCGGATCGCGCCGTCTTCTGCGTCTGCCAAAAGATCGCGGGGCGTCCGCGGACCTCTGTGAAAACGAACTGCGAGCGGGCCAGCTGGGGCCGGTCCAGAACCAGATCGATCGCAGCCCCTCGACGACGACAGAGTTTGATCGGGGTCACCTCGACCACCTCAGGGTCCTCCGGCCATCCTTCCGTCAGAGGGTGGCAGTAGACGCGGGATGAACGAGGCCACGGTTCCCTGGCCTTGAGATACAAACCGTCGTCGACAGGAAGAGAAAGGAGGAACGGGAGCTTGCTCTCCGAATCCGGATTGCGAGCGACGAGGAATGAGCCGCGTTGCGCCATCTCTTCTATTCTCAACCAGATGCGCTTCTGGAGCACCTGCTTGCTGCGAATATCCGGTTAGGTGCTTCATGTGAGGGGGGTTCCCGAGTCGAGCACCTGCTTAAGGTCTCTCCCTCGCAACTAGTTGTGCAGCTAGAGTTGTTTTTCTGAGGGGCGGTAGCTCAATTGGTAGAGCACCTGCTTTGCAAGCAGGAGGTCGTCGGTTCGATCCCGATCCGCTCCACTCAGTAGGCAAGCTCCGAGAAGAAGTCGAGAGTTGCCCCCACCGGCCCCCGCGCGGAACCCACGAGCGCCTCGTTGCGCCACACGATGGCCTCCTCGCTTTTGCCGCCTTCCTCTCGCTGGAGCAGCGTCACGCTGCCGACCCTGCCGCCGAGAGCTCGTTTTAGTTCCTGTTCGCCCGGAGGCTGAACCCGAAACCCTCGTCCGATGAGAAAAGCGATCTGACTGCGCCGCTGGTCTTCCGCGGCATCCTCTTGTTCGTAGGCGATTATCGAGTGGAAGACTTGATTGTCACTCCTGTCTTTGTAATAGCCCCCCTTCTTGCCCGTGAAGCCCTCCAGCGCGCGGACCCTCTCCGGAAACGTTGCTTGAAGTTGGAACTCGCCGACGTCCTCCGGTAGTGCCGCGGGGAACTCGCTTGTGGCTCGGGGGATGAAGCGAGCTACGGGCTCGTCCGGCTCGCCGCCGTTTCTCAGAAAAAAGGTCAGGCCGGCGCCAATGCCAACTAACAACACGATCGCGGCGAGAAACAAGCGCCGGCGACTTCTGCCCTCGACCGCCGGTTGCGCTCCCGGTGGCGGCGGCGGTCTCCATGCCGCGAAGGGGTCCGTTACGGCGTCCGACGGACCCTCCGCGACGGCCGGTATGGGGGTTCCGAAACCGCGCGGCTGCGACGATCCACCGGGGGTGCCCGCCGGTGGCGCGGTGACTCCTCGGCCCGGACCAGGAGGGACCAGGGTCGGATGGGGGTTGGCCCCGTGTTCTTCCCGGCCCCCCGATCCCACCAGCGCGTGGAGCTCGTGTCCGGCTGCCTCCAGGACGGTCCGCGCTGCCGAGATGAGCTCGCCCCCACTTTGATAGCGATCGCCGGGGTTCTTGGCCAGCGCGGTCGACAAGACCTTGTCTAGACCCGACGGGAGATCTCTTCGCACCTCGCAGATAGAAGGCGGAAGTTCGGCGACATGTCCGTGTGCAATCGCCACGTCGGTATCACCCTGGAAGGGAACGGTGCCGGTCAGGCATTCGAACAACACGCAGCCGAGCGAGTAGATGTCGATCCGCTTGTCGATCTCCTTGCCCTCGATTTGTTCGGGTGCCACGTAATCGATCGTCCCCATAAACGTGCCGGTTGCGGTGACCTCCGTACGTGAGGACACGTGTTTGGCGAGACCGAAGTCCGACAGGTAGACGTGGTCGGAAGCGAGACCGGCCGGAGTTGCGATGAGCATGTTGTGGGGCTTGACATCGCGGTGCACCAGCCCTCGAGCGTGAGCCGAGTCGAGAGCGCTGCCGACTTGCTCTAGCAGCAACAGCGAGATGGCGGCGTCGAGAAATCCTTGCGTGCGGATGATCTGCTTCAGATCGGACCCATCCACGTAGCGCATGGATATGTAGAGCAAACCCTCGTGCTCTCCGGCTTCGTAGATCGGGATGATGTTGGGGTGATCCATCGAGGCGGCGAGCTTCGATTCCCGGATGAAGCGCCGCCGGAAAGCGTCGTCTTCGGAGAGAGACTCCGAGAGAAGTTTCAGAGCCACCTTGCGCTCGAGGCCGATGTGCTCGGCACGGTAGACGATTCCCATCCCCCCGCGACCGAGGACGGCTTCGATCCTGTAGCCGGCGAACTCGTCGCCTACCCGAGGCACTTTCATCGCCGGTCAGCCTAATTCTCTCGAGGTCGGGCCCCCTCAATCTCCCGGGCGAGGCCCGCGGGGCAGGAGGCAGGGCAAGCGGTGACGAATATATGAGTGCTTGTACAAGCAGACTAGGCGGAATCCAAGGGGGAACGACGTGAAGCTCAAGATAATCCCACTGCTTCTCGGACTCCTATTGCTGACCGGGGTTCCCGAGCTGGGGGCCGGCCCTTTGAACGTCCCCCACCCGGGGGCGGAGACGGGAAGCAAGATCCCCGGCAGCTTCAAACTCATCGGCCACAACCCCCTCCAGAACCGGGGAATGAACGCGGCCATCGCCATTCACGGCAACTACGCGTACATCGGGAGCCGAACGGACGGCCTCCACCCCAACGCAGAGCTCAAGGTGGTTGATATCTCCAAGCCCTCGACTCCCGAGATCGTCGGAGAGATCGGGATGCCGAACGAGGGCAACATTGGGGAGACCTCTCGGGAGCTTCGGGTATGGCCGGAGAAGAACCTGCTTATAGTCCTCAACCTTGCCTCGAACTGCAGTTATCTGATCCATGTCTGCTCACCGACTTCGGCGGTCGGAGACGACAACTTCCGCTTCTACGACATCTCCAAAAAGAACGCCCAGTCGCCCAAGCTCGTGAGCGAGTACGAGCCGAGTGTGGATCCGCACGAGTTCTACTTATGGGACGACCCGAAGAAGAAAGGCCGCGCGCTCCTGTTCATGTCCACGCCCGGAGGCGGCGGAACGCAGCTAATGGTGACCGACATCTCGGACGCGGCCAAGGGCAAGTTCACCGAGATGGGCAAGTGGACGACGGTCATCCCAGACCAGGAGGCAGACAGACGACTGCATTCGCTTACCGTGTCCAACGATGGAAAAAGGGGTTATCTCGCTTACCTTGGAGGCGGCTTCTTCATCGTCGACACCTCTGAGTTCGCAAAGGGTGTCAAAGAACCGAAGGTGAAACAAGTAACGCCGATCCCCAACCGAGTCCACTGGGGAAACCCCGGCGTCCACTCGGCGGTCAAGCTCTTGGGCCGCGACTGGGCGATGACGACCGACGAGGTCTACGGCGAAATCCCAGGTCTACTTTCGGAGCACGGGTGTCCGTGGGGCTGGGTTCGCTTCATCGACATAAGCAACCCGAAGAAACCCAAGATCGCTTCCGAGTACCGGCTGGCCGCTAACCGCGAGGAGTTCTGCGATGACCCCACGGCGAACTCGCCGGATCGCAACTCGCTGTCGAGCTGGTCCGCACACAACCCGACCGTGGTGAACAAGATCGCCCTGCTCACGTGGCACTCGGCCGGACTCCAGGCGATCGACACGAGTAATCCCCGTAAGCCGAAACAACTCGCGTACTACCGGCCGGAGCCCCTCGCATTCGTAACGCAGGAGGACCCACTATTGAGCTCTGGTCAAGACAAGGTCGTTATGTGGAGCTTCCCGATCATTAAGGACGGACTCATCTACGTCGTCGATGTCCGCAACGGCCTCTACATCCTCAAGTACCAGGGGCCGTACGAAAAGGAGATAGCGCGCATCGACTTCCTCGAGGGCAACTCGAACCTCGGTGACGCGCTGCGACTGGAGAAGCCCTAACGCGGTTCCGCATCCATCTCAACGAACAAGGAGAAACAAGAAAGGGCCCCCGAAAGGGGCCCTTTTGAATAAGCGGAGATCTCTAGTATTCGACGTCTACGTGGTCGACGGCCTTAGGCATGGCGTTGAAGACACCCTGGAGCTGCATGAGCTTCATCATGTTGCCCGAGATCTTGAGCTTTCCCTGCATAAAGGCCTGCTGGGCATTCAGCTCGGTCTTGTTGATGGCAACGGCGGTCTCGTAGTTCTGCGTGATGGTTGCATCGGCGTCGGCAACCTCGCCCAATCCCACCTCTGCGGATCCGTTGTCGAGAGTGAAGTAATACTTCGACTCCCCTTCGGGAGCATCGCTCACGACCTGCTGAAGTTTCGTCTGCTGGCCGGAGGCGGCGCTCTTGAACTCATCGGAAGCGTTCAGCGCGCTGGTCATCTCCTGCGCCCACTCCTCGGTGAGGAACTTGACGGCCATCCTTCCTCCTTACGAATCGACGTCTCTGGGCGCGAGAACATACCTTCTCGGGGTGAATTCGACTACGGAGCCATCGCCTCGGGAGACGCCGCGACCCGCTGCAACGCTGGTGGTGCTGCGGGACTCGTCGGAGGGGTTCGACGTACTCGTCACCGTCCGGCCCCAGACCATGAGGTTCATGGGTGGGGCGACGGTCTTTCCCGGTGGAGGCGTGGCGGCGGAAGATGCCGATCCCCGCTGGGAGCGGGGAGCGGGCTTGTCGCGAGTCGAGGCATCGGCCGGGCTGGAAGCGGAGGAGGGTCCAGACTC
>JALZEI010000145.1 GCA_030862115.1 Actinomycetota bacterium | reverse complement strand
GCTTGCGGCCGCGGCGGGCGTGGCCGCGGGAGGTTTCGTCGCCGGCCCGGCGGCGGCCGTACCCGCGATCGCGGGCGCGTTCGCCGTCGTAGTAGCAGCCGGTAAACAGACCGCGGCCTGAGGGCTCAACGCGGCGGCGACCATCGCCGTACCGTCCTCCGGGCGAGGGCGCTTTACAACCGGAACGTTCGTCGTGCTCGCGTTTGCGCTTCCCGGTGCGCTGGTGTGGGGCACTCTGGGCGCGGCTCTTGCAGAAGTCGTGAGCACGAGGGGCGCGTTCACCGTCGCGGCGGTCTACGCGCTCCTGTACGGCGCGATCGAGACCCTGTCGCTGCCGGTGCCCGTGCCGGGGTCGCACTGGCAGGTGCCGTCGCACTGGGTGCGTGGCCGGGCGCCGCGCAGGGCGATCGCGATCTGGGGGGCGATCCTCGGGCCGGGGCTGTGGACGCGGAACCCTTATGCCGGCATCTGGATGGTCGCGCTCGTCCTTGCCGCCTCCGCCGGTCCGGCCGCCGGCGCCCTTGCCGGTGCTGCGGCCGGCGGAGCCCACGGCGCCGTGCGCGCGGCAGGAGTGGTCGCGGAGTTGAACCGAGGCGACGCCGGGGGCGTCCCGGAAAGGTTGATCGCGCGGCAGTACCGGTGGCGCTACGTGGACGGCGCGCTGCTGCTGTTTGCCGGGGGTTGGTTCGTCACGCTGCTCGGCTGAACGCGGCGGTCAATCGCACCTTCCGGCGCCGAACGACAGGACCGCACGCCGTACTCCGGCGCGGCCCGGTGTACGCACCTCCAACGGAAGACATCCCGACTGCGTCAGGACGAACCCGCCGTTGAACTGCGTCCACCCCCCGCTCGTGCGATCGTCCCCGTCGGAGCACGCGAGGAAGCTGACGGTTACGTGGCCGTCGGAGAGCTCGTAGCCTCTTCGGCCGAACCGGTCGCGGTCGTAGAGCATCGCGGTTCGGCGCCGGTGCGACTCCGGGACCGAGACCATCGCCGCGGCTCCGTTGCGGACGGCGACGAGTGCCTTCGTGCTGCGGTAGCCGTGCTCGTAGCGCCGGAACCCCTTCGGGTTCGATGACTCGTACGGCCGGACGTTCACGAAAGCGAGAGGGCCCGAAATAACGCTGTTCTCTTTCCACCCGTCGCCGGCATCACCGCTCACGCTCGAAGTGCAGGGCCTGGTGTGACTGCGTGGCTCGGGCGGACGCGCGTCGTACGTCCAGTCTGCATCGACTCCGGACCCCGGGCTGAGACAAACGATCGCGTGCTCGACCCCGGGCGGGACCACGCCCTCCTCACCGCCGTGGCCGCGCCGCTCGAACGCGTGGACGGCCTCGGTCGCGGCCGCGTCCCCGCCGAAGAAGTGGACGTCCAGGTCCTCGTCGCCGGTCGCTCCCCGCACGAGATCGAGCGAGAACTCACCGTTCCATTCCGAGCGGTCGAGGGGGATGGCGCTGCCGAACGGGCTCTCGACGGACCCGCCGGACGCGAGGTAGGTGGCTCTGGCGTGATCGGGGGAGCACTCGCCCGCGGCCCCCGCCCCGGGCGCGGGTAGCAGGACGTTGCCCTCGCGCGGCGGCTGCGCGATCGCTGGAGGTCCCAGGAGCGCCAGGGACACGGCGCTTACGACCACCTTCCGCACGATCGTCCCCACTGCCATGTGCCTGCCTCGTCCTCGGCGTTTTCGTCCCCTCGGAATAAGGTTCGTGACCGCGCTACTTTTCCCTTCACGCCCTGGGCAGGCGCGGCAGACGTCAGGAGAACCAACCTGGCTCTCGCGCAATAGCCAGCCCGAGAGGGCCTGCCTCTCCCTCGGCGGCGACGGGGAGGGTGGCAACGGCCTCTGGCGCGAGCTTGCCTTGTCTCAACACGCGCACGCGCCCTGGACGCTCCGTGATCAGCATGGTTGTCGCATCGAGGAAGCCCAACGACCAAGGAATCTCCAACCGGGCGGCCACTACGTCCACTTCGAATCCGGGTGCAGGCCCTCGAGGCGCTCGCCGGTCTAGATCGATCCCCTTGTTTCGACCCTCGCTATCCCCGAGACAAGGCGACAGGGCAAGCGCGACTAAGACCACGCAGTGAACCCGTACGAATCCTTGCGCGTTCGGGTGTTCCGGTAGAGCTGCCGACGCCACGGCTAAAGTACGAGGTGTTCTGCTTGAATGAAGAACGCTCTGAACCGCGAAACGTTAGGGCACCCCTGCCGGATCAAAGGAATAGACGTCTAGGTTCCAGATTTGCCCGGGGCCCGTTCCCTCACATTTGAAATCCCACCCCAGGAAGACGTACATGCGGTCGGCTACGACGGCAGCGGCGTGGCGCTTGAGTCGCACGAGCGGGTCGCCGCCAGGCGAGAGCCTTGTCCAGACCCGTCGGGACACGTCGAAGCGCCACAGTTCCTCTGTCGGGTTTTGTGGAAACGGAGCCCCGCATCCCATTGACCCACCCGGAAGATCTCCCCCGTGCAGGTACATGTCGTTTCCAATCACCCCAGCTGCGCCGTAGTTTCTATGAGGGTCGATGTTGCTCCCCGCAGATGGCGTGATGTCTTGCCAGGCGTTCGTGCCCAGATCAAACTGCCAGGTATCGGCCAGCGTGCGGAAACCGCTGGCTAGGCTACTCTCTCCACCGTATAGGACGAGTTTTCCCTGTACGGGCCTTTTGCCCGCCTGAGCAACGTGCCGAGGCGGAGGAGAGCTGGCCGCTCCATTGGCGGTGAGTTCGGTCCAGCGATTGGTTTCAAGGTTGTACACCCAGAGATCGTTGAGGGTCTCAAAAGCAGGAGCGGTTACTCCTCCGAATATGTACATCCTGTTGCCGATGAGCCAAGCGCTCGTGCCTGAGCGTGCCTCCGGGCCCTCGTTAGCGGGATGCAGCTGAGTCCACGTATTGTCCGTTACCGAGTACGCCCAGAGGTCATCGAAGGCGACAAAGTCCACGAACAAAGGGCCAAAACTCCCTCCTCCAAAGATCAAGATGCGCCCCGATGCCTCGTGTGCAGCTGCCGAGGCAAACGCGCGCGCGGGGGGAGGGCCTCCGGTCGGAGAGAGTAGCTCCCATGTGTTCGTGTCCGTGGCAAAGCGGTGGAGATCGTTGTAGAAGGTGTTTGTTTGTGTGCTGAAATCATCCTTCACTCCGCCGAAGACGTAAACGGATGCGCCTAATGACGCAACGGCGGGAGCGGATCTCTCAGATGGATGCGGCCCAACGGCTACAAGCTTGCGCCATGCGCCGTCAGCTGCCTGGGCAGCGCGTTGCGGCAGAAGTACCGAGGCGATTAGGGACAAGGCAAGAAGGATTCGAAATATTGGAGGCTTCTGCTTGCCGATGCCGTGTGTCTGCCGCTGTTGCACACGATCGGATTTGAGTTTTACGTCCGCTATCACGGCAACCTCCTAAGAATCTTGTAGCTATCTATCGGACCCCATGCCCTCCACATCCTGAGAGAGTTCAGCGCACCTAACAAGGGGGTTGTCGCTGGAAATGTGTGGAGTTTAAAATGCAGGAAGGGCGACGCGCCGGGTGAGCGGGCGGTCGCGGCGGACGGTGTCATGGGGGCGGGCTTGGCTCGACAAGACCTTTCTGGAAGCCTGTTCTTCGGTTCCTTGATCATGGTGGTCTCGGGCTTCTTTCCGTGGGTGACCATCGGCGGACGCACGTTCTCCGGATTCGAGAGTCATACGGCCGCGCTGTGGACGGCCGTCTTCGCCGCGGTGGCTGCCCTCCTGGCCTGGCGGGTTCGAGAAGATCGAATATCGAAGAAATCCAAGTCGTGGATCAGCGGCGCGGGATAGTTCGGCCTCGGCATCGGAGGTATCGGCTACGTGATCCGCGATCGTCTATACGACGTCGGAGTAACCTAGATCGGCCCCTACTTCGTGGGGCTCGAGGTTACGGGAGAGGCAGGGCTTCTCGTGGCCGCGATCGGTGGGTTGACCCTGATCGTGTCTACTTCACGTATCCAAGCCGATGACGGCTCCTCGCTCTCCCGCGACCATGGGAGACCTGCCGCGCGATCTGTTGAACGGTCCTCGACGGTAACTGATGCGAAAAGCTGTCCGCGATGTCCCGAGTCCGTGAAGGCCGCCGCGAAGGTGTGTCGATACTGTGGATACGAGTTCCCCTTACCTGAGGCTCGCCCGCCGCCGGAGCCGCAGCTGGCGCAGGGTGAGGTCGTGACCGACATCAAGGTGCACGCGGTTCGGAGTGGAGTGGGGCAAGACGGCGTCCGGCAGGGTCGTCTACCGGGAGCTGGGTGAACCCGAGTGGGTAGCGTACGAGGCAAGGTCGACGTCGCTGGTACCTCCATGTGGGTATGGACCGGAGTGAGCCTTCGAGCATGATCCACGGAGGTGGCCCATTTCATGACGAGGTCCCGCGGCGTCAGGCGCGCGTCTGAGACGACTCGAAAGGACCGGTGTCAATGAGGGTCGTCGTCAGGTGCTTTGAGGCGCGGCGGGCGTCGCCGACCCGGTCGCCTACTCGTGTTGCTAATTGCCGGGCGTCGTCGTAGCGGCAGGAGTTGGGTTCGTCGAGGCGCGTCGGACTGGCGACGGGAGCTCACCCGTTCTGGTGCTTGGGGGCGCCGCCGGTCCCCTGACCGCTGAGGGACTATCCGGAACCCTCCTGATCGCATCCCTGCCGATCACACCGGGTCTTGGTCGTCCCTAGTCGTCATCCGAAGTGATCCCCGCCGCAAATCGATGAGCATCCTTACGATGAAACGACCTCTGACTAGCAACGACGCGCCGCGTGATCGTCGCGATGTCTGAGAGATGAGACCTCGCCCCCGGCGGCCTGGGGCGACGGGAGGCAGCTCGACGGCGTCGGCCATCTAAGTCGCTGGGTCATCATTTGGTCATCATCCGAGGTGGTAATGAGCGTCATCTCGTGATCGTGCGCGACAGTGGAATCGGCTTTCTGACCAGGGCAGGACTCGCGTCTGGGCTGGTAGAGCTCCTGCCCCGCTTTCCTCTCGCACGGGTGAGGTCAGGAGTTCGAATCTCCTCTGGTCCACAACCGCAGGTCAGACGGTGTTTTCCCGCGCGCGATCTTCGATGATCTGCTGTCCGGGGCAGGCAGTGAGCACCGACCGAGACGCGCTTGGGCGCCCAAACAGCAGGCCACAGGCCACTTCTCTTGAAGCTCATGACCACACCC
>JALZEI010000139.1 GCA_030862115.1 Actinomycetota bacterium | reverse complement strand
AGCCGGGTGCGCTCGATATCGGACAAGGCCGCTTGTTCGAGGCGCAGGCTCGATTCGGCCTTCAGCTCCGACGTGCAGGCCTGGCAGTCGGCGAGGTGCTCGTCGACCGACGCCTTCGTGGCCGCGTCGAGGTCGCCCCGGGCGTAATCGCCCAGGACTTTGGAGACCTCTTCGTGGCGCATGGTTCGTGGCATCTCTATTCCTTTGACGCCCGGTCGTCGGGTCGTTGTTCCAGGCCTGCCGCCAGCTGCTGTCGCCCTCGACTGATTCGAGATTTGACCGTTCCCACCGGGACGTCCAGCTGCTGCGCAATCTCGTCGTAGGCAAACCCGGCGATGTCGTACATGGTCACCGCGTCACGGTATTCGTCGGGCAGGGCCGCCAGGGCCCTGGCGACGTCGATCCGGCTGATCGCCTGGTCTTCGACTCTGTCCGCAGCCGGCGCCTCCTCGATTTCTTCTACCGGATCGGGCAGGCGCCGCCTACGCCGGAGCACGTCCTTGCAACTGTTGATACCGATTCTGTACAACCACGTTGCAAAAGAGGCCTCTCCGCGGAACTTGGACGCCCGGCGGAAGGCCGATATGAAGGTCTCCTGGGTGGCGTCGAGCGCGTCTCCCCGGTCCCCCGTCATGCGCAACGCCAGTGAAAAGATCCGGTCCTCGTGGCGGCGCATGAGGGTCTGATAGGCGCGTCCGTCACCTTTTAGATGCGCGCCCAGTAACTCTTCGTCCGACGCGCTTTCAGGATCCACTGGGCGTTACCTCCGTCACCGTTGCGTTGCCGGAGCCGGCTCCCGGCAGCGAGGTAATCCAGATGAGCAGATACCGCGCCTCCGCCGGCTTCTCCAGGCCGATTGAGCTCGTGGCCTCGGCCGTGACCTCGCCCGCCACGAGGGCGTATCCGCCGAGGCCGTCGGAGGGTTCGGAGGATGCGTAGATCTCGAATGTGAACCCCGGGGTAGTTGTGGAGATCTCAAGTCCGTCGACGGTGACGTCTTCGCCTAGGTCCAGTAGGAGGCCCACCCCATCCTTTTGTTCCTCCAGCGGTGTGGAATACGACTCCGTGCTCCAGAAGGTCGAGGGGTCGCCGTCGATGGCCGCCGGCAGCTCTTCGGGATGCTCCACCCCGTCTCCCGGCGCCGGGTCGAAGTCGTCGATCGCCGTTACCTCCAAAGCCTCCCCGGTCGCCGGTCTGGGAGGGCCCTCATCGTTACGAGGTAGGTCGTCCCCTTGGATGAGCTCCGGTATCAGAAACGCAGCGACCACCGCGAGGGCTACGAGAACGACCAGTGGGATCAGGGCTCGAAACGTCGACTGATCGCGCCCGGGTGCGGCCGAGGTTCCTTGCGAGACGGCTTGCGAATCGTGTGCCGGCGTCCGGGCGGGAAGAACCGAAGTCGACGATCGGTCGCTTATCACGCGGAGAGCGCGGGCCATCTCCTGGGCGTTCGCGAAGCGATCCTCGGGGTTTTTCTGAAGCGCTTTCAGCACGGCCCCCTCGAGATCGCGCGGCACGCCCCCGCGCATCTGTCCCAGCGGCGGAGGGGGGTTTCGGGTATGTGCCATCGCGGTCGCGATCTGTGTCTCCGAGCGAAACGGGGGCTGTCCGCAGGTGAGTTCGTGCAACAGGATGCCCAACGAGTACAGGTCGGACGCGCCGCCGGGTTCTTGTCCGTTGACCTGTTCGGGCGACAGATAAGTCACCGTGCCGAGGAGGTTCCCCGTTGAAGTGATGTCGCTCGAGGCAAAGGCGGCCTTCGCTATCCCGAAGTCCGCCACCTTGAGCACACCATGATCGGATAACAAGACGTTCTGGGGCTTGATGTCACGGTGAACGATTCCGTTTTGGTGCGCGTACTCGAGGGCGTCGCAGATCGTCGCCCCGATCTCGGCCACGCGATGCGGATCGATCGGGCCCTCATCTTGAAGGAGCGAATCGAGCGTTCCTCCCGCGCAGTGCTCCATCACGATGTAGTGGCTGTCCTGCTCGGCCCCCTCGAGCTTCTCCGACCCCGTGTCGTAGATGGCAACGATGTGCGGATGTGCCAGACGAGCCGCCGCGAGAGCTTCGCGTCTAAACCTCTCGACAAAGGCGGCGTCCTCGGCGAGGTTTGAGTGAAGGATCTTCACGGCGACCGCGCGGGCCAAGATTTCATCCCGAGCCCGCCACACGGTGGCCATCCCTCCACCGGCGATCTTGTCCTCTAGGACGTAGCGTCCACCAAGCATCACCCGCTCTGCGTTCACCGGCAGATGCTATCGGGGACCGGTGGCGGCGCACTATTGAGGCTTGGTGCTCGACCTTCCTTCGACCGTGGTGGTCGCCCAGTCCTCGATGAATCCGATTTTGCTCACGACGAGCGTGTCCGCCGTTCTTCTCAACCGGATCTTCAGAGTTCCTTTTTGATCCACACCGCTTCTGATAAGACGAGCATCTTGCTCTTTGACCGCTGTCTCAAGAGCTCGGCAGAGGTCGTTGGCCGTCGGGTTTTTGACGCATTGCTTTACGAAGCGAAGGTCCGTTTCGGGAATCGAGCCGGAGGCCACATCGGTCGCAATTTGATTGGCGACCTCATCCGCGGCCGAATCGAGGCCGAAGTAGTTCACGGCAATTGATCCCGCGTCGAAGAGGATCACTCCCCCGATCGCGAGAGCGATGGCGAACTTAACCAGCCAATTGAGGATGATGCCTCTCTCGTCCCTCATTGCGTTTGATTATGCGTGTCGAGTGCTCATACCTCAAGCTATGCCGCAGATTGTGGCCGGAATCGCTTGGTGATGAGGCCCTTCACGTAAGCGAGCTCTTCGACCTTCAGCAACAGAGCCAATCCTGCAAACGTCGCTACTCCGAACACGACGGGCACAAGGGTGACCAGAGCTTGACCCCACAAAGAGGTCTCGTCGACTACCGCCTCCATTCCTTGCAAAGCGAGCCACACGACAACACCCATACCGGCTCCCGCGATGCCGATCCGGATCCCGCTGGCGGTGATTCGCCGGCGGTCGAGGCCCCCGATTCGTCGGGACAGAACCTTTGCTTGCAGGATGACGCCGAAGATGTAGGCGATCGCATGTCCGGCTGCTAAACCTTTCACGCCGAGCCACGCGAACATCGGGATATTGATGGCCGTGTTTAGACCCACCGCCCCGCAGTTGATAAGGAACGGGGTCTTGGTGTCTTGCAGCGCGTAAAAAGCCCGTAAAAAGAGCTGGAACAACGCGAACGGAACGAGTCCGATTACAAAGAACCGCAGAACGCCGGAAACCAGTTCCGTGGATCGCGCGGTGGCGATCCCGTGCTCGATGAGTAGCCGGACGATGGCCTCGCCCAGCACGAAGAAACCGACGGCAGCCGGAAGAATCAACAAGAACGTCGAACGTATGCCGGTCGACAAGCGATCGCGAAAGAGGTCCCAGCGTTCGTTGACGGCATGTTCGCTCATACCGGGTAGAAGCGCGGTTATCACCGAAACGGCGAACAAACCGTGTGGCAGCATGAAGAACATGAAGGCGTATACGTATGAGCTGTAGCCACCTGTTTGGCGGTTGGCGAGCCACTGCACAACCAGATAACCGATTTGGTTAGTGACCACGTAACCGACCACGAATGTCGACAATCGGGCCAGTTTTCGCACCGAGGGGTGTTTGAGCGAGAAAGTCAGCCGGTAGCGCCCGAGACCCCGCAGAAAGGGGAGCTGTGCGAGCGCCATCAATACGACGCCGACCGTGGTGCCGAGGCCGATCAGCAGAAGCTGGGACGTCGTGACGCTGTCCAGGTCCAGGTCGCTGCCTGCGTAGGCCTGCCGAAAGGCGATGAATACCGCGATTACGGCGAGATTGTTGAGGATCGGCGTGTACATGGGGGCGCCGAATCGCTTGTGTGCGTTCAACAGGCCGGCCGTGATCGCCGCCAGCGCGTAGAAGATGATCTGGGGAATAAACAGCCGGAGCAAGAACGTCAATACCTCTTCTTGGGCGGCCGCCGCCTCGGGACCCAAGCGCGAGGAGTAAAACTTCGCCAGTAATGGCGCCGCGAGTATTGCCGCGGTCGCGATGACTACGAGCACGACCATCGAGACGTTGATCACAGCGCTGGCTACCTGCCACGCGCGCTCGCGACCCTCTTTCTCGAGCAGCTCTACGAATACCGGAACGAACACCGACGTCAAAACGCCGCCGAGGACGAGTTCATAAATGATGTTGGGAGCCGTGTTGCCGTAGTTGTAAGTGTCGGCGAGCCGTTCGCTTTCGACCACTCCGAGCGCGGCGGCGATTGCAACCAGTCGCAAGAGACCCGTAAGACGCGACAACACCGTCCCGAAGGACATCACGGCGGTTGCGCGCGCGAGAGAGCTCAAGCGGTGGCGCTCTCGGCGCGAGCGATCTTTCTGCGGCGAAGGAGCCGGAGCACGTAAAAGAGGATCAAAAAAGCCAGCGCGCCGAACGTGATTGCCAGGGCGATGACGTTGAAGTTTGTCGACCTCACACGGATGCTTTTCGAGTAGATCTCTTCGCCTGAGTCGGGAGTCCTAACGGACGCGCTCAAACCGAAAATGCCGCTTGACTCGGCGATCACTTCGACGTTGACGTCTATCTGTTGACCCGCCCCGACTCTTAGCCCGGTGAGTTCGTCGACGTCGTTGCCGGCCACGCGGATCTCTCCGGTCGATTCTCCGAGAACGACGTCCACCGTCACCGGGTAGTCGGCCTCGTTGTACAAGAACAACTGCAGCGGACTGCGTCGGGAGGTCAGTGTCGTGTCGAGCCCGTCAACGCGGATCTTGCCGAGTTCTCCCTCAATTTCGTCGAGCGTCTCTTCGGCGTACGAAAGACCCTGCGCCTGAGAGGCGGCATCGATCCACCACACCCGGCTCTCGGCCGTCAGGAGATTCCTACGCAGGCGTTCCAAACGTTCGGGAGGCGGCCCCAACTCCGCGTAGAGCTCGAGGCGCTCCTCCGCGCTCCTTAGCCGCGTGAAGTAGCCGGGCAAGGGCTCTCCTTCTAGCGTCGGGGCTCGGGGGACGACCTGGCGAGGCCGAGGTTTCGTCGCGGCCGCGAGGGCCTCGTCCGGCGTCAACATGTCGAGCCACGGCGCCTCGGTCAGCCCGGCCAGAAGGCGCTGCGATTGCGCGGGCGAGGGGTGCCAGGTCGACGGCAGCGTCGCCTGCAGGACCCGTTTCTTCAGATCTGGGTTCTCGAGATGGATGAAAGCGGTCTCGGTGAAAAAGAGCTGCAGATCCAAGGCGTCTTCACCGGGCCTCGTCAGCTCGGTGAGTCGTTCCTGGACGTCGGGATCTCGTACGAGCCCCGGGGTTGCTACGCCCTCGACGGGGTTGTCCACCCGAACGGGACAGGTGAAGCTCCCGTCCGGCGCCCCCTCCGGGCACCCCGGGACGGCGTCGTCGATAGGTATCTCGAAGGACTCGGCGCTGAAGAAGGTCTGGAGGTCGCGGTGTTGGGCCACAACGGAACCAAGAGCTCCCTCGTCCCAGCGGGAGCCGGTCGCAAAGAGCCACCGGCCGTCGACCTCCACATCGCCCAGGACTTCGGAGAGGACCGTCCTACCCTCGGCGAGCTGCCGGGTGAGGTGATGAGGCTCGAGCCGCGCGATCACGGCGGGGAGATCCACGGGCGCGTACGGCGAGGCGATCGGCGTGACGGCTCCTCCCGCCAGAACCTCTTCCAACGTTTCCAGGTTGTCCGAGGTGGCTTCGGAAACCTCGTCGTCCCGCCCCACCGGTTCGCCCGTCCGGGGGGTGTAACCGTTGGCCACAT
Organism: Actinomycetota bacterium; assembly: GCA_030862115.1. Lineage (GTDB taxonomy): Bacteria > Actinomycetota > CADDZG01 > CADDZG01 > WHSQ01 > JALZEK01. The sequence goes on along the minus strand of JALZEI010000139.1, from coordinate 9,379 downwards.
CGGCAAGCTCGTCGAGCGTGCGCGGTGACGGAACCATAGCCAGGCGAGCTCCCTCTTCTACCGCGCCGGCCACGGCGTCGACGAGACCCGTCATCCACCCTTCGGAGCCGGTCGCGGTCGCGACCGTTGAGGAGGCAAAAAAGGTCCCGTCCGGCCCCCGCATGGGGGTTCCGAACAGCGGCACGACGAAGGAAAAGTTCAGAGGCTTGGTCACCTTGTCCGGGTAGTAAACGAGAGCGGTGGTAAACGAATCGAGCAAGGTCGTGAGATCCAGATCGAACAACGTCACCGTCATCGGATACACGCCCTCTTCTTGGAAACCCAGGAGCTCGGCCACGTCGGTTCTGATCCGCACAACCGTGCTCTCACCGGGGGCCAGCGACACGTTGTCGAAGGTGACGGGTAAAGGCACGATCAGCTCGAAACCGTCGGGTCCGTCGAAGCTCTCGTGCAACTCGGTTCGGGTGATGATCCGGCCGTAGATCTTGGTTTGGACCGCGAAACCATCTAACGGTTCGGCCCCGTTATTGGTGACACGCAACCGAAGGCCCAGCTTGTCGTCGGCCTCGTGCCAGGGTGGCTGCGACACGAGCCGGACCGTAGCCTGAGGCTCCTGTGCCCCCGCCGGCGTCGCGGCTAACAGCCCCAGGCCGAGGCCTAACGTCAGTGCACTAGAGATGAGGGCGTGCCGCCGGCGCGAGAACATGAACCCTCAGCATAAGAAAGCCCCCTCTTAGGAGGGGGCTTCGATGGTTTGGGTCTCCTAGCGGGACCCTCCGATGCGCCCGATCTTCTGGTAGAACTCCGAGCCGTAGCGCTGCTTGGTGGTCTCCCCGCCTTTCTTTCCGCCGATGCGACCGATCCGACCGAAGTGGTCCTCCCCGTAGCGATCCTTGGTCGTCCGGCCCCCTTTTCTGCCTGCGTCGGCCCGAGACATCTTGTTGTTGCTTGCCTGGTCCATGCGGATCTCCTCCCGTGGGCACCCGTCTGTTCGCCTTGGTTCCTACCCGGCCCCCGGGAACCGAAACAAGCTCCTGGGCCGGCCGGTCGGGGCGACTTCCACAATGGCCGCCTCGGCGATAAAGAGGGGCCCCCAGGCTGCCGATGGGTATCACAGGCCCCTGGGACGAGGGGGCGTGACGACCAGGAGCCGTTTAGCCCATGATCATCAAAGAATTTCTCAAGTACGTGGTGGACCAGAAGGCCTCGGACCTGCACATCAAGGCGGGGGGGCCTCCCTACGTCCGCGTCAACGGCCGGCTCTCGAAGACCCACTTTGCCGTTATGACCTCCGCAGACTGCGAACGCGCGGCCATGGAGATGATGAACGACGAGCTCGCTCGGTCCTTCAAGCAGAAGGGCGAGGCCGACTTCGCTTTCTCGGAGGCCGGTCTGGGGCGCTTTCGCGTCAACGTATACCGGCAGAGGGGCAGCGTTGCTCTTGCCTGTCGTCGGGTGCTACCCGGAAGCCCCTCTTTCGAGACACTCGGTCTGCCCTCAATCGTAAGGACGCTGGCGGACGAGCAGCGAGGAATGGTTCTGATCACCGGGCCGACTTCGTCCGGAAAAACCACCACGACCGCGGCGATGATCAACCACATCAACGAGTCGCGCTCCTGCCACATCCTCACGATCGAGGACCCCATTGAGATCCTTCACCCGGACCGAACCGCGATCGTCAATCAGCGCGAGGTCGGCCAGGACACGAACGATTTCGCGATCGCCTTGCGGGCGGCCATGCGCCAGGACCCCGACGTGATCTTCGTGGGCGAGATCAGAGACATGGACACCGTCAAGGCGGCCCTTCAGGCGGCCGAGACCGGTCACCTTGTGATCTCAACCCTGCACACTACAGACGTGCCCGAGACGATCAACCGCATCATCGACTTCTTTCCGCCTCACCAGGAAAAGCAGGTACGCGTGTCTCTCGCCGGCTCCTTAAGGGGGGTCGTATCCCAGAGGCTCGTGCCTCGGAAAGACGGCCGCGGGTTGGTGCCGGCCGTTGAGGTAATGACCATGAACGGCCGCGTTCGAGACCTGATCCTGAACTCCGAGCAGACGCACTTGCTGGAGGACCTGATCAAGGAATCCGGCTTCTACGGGATGCAGACTTTCGACCAGGCGCTTCTCGATCTCTACCGCTCGGGTTTCGTTGCGCTCGACGAGGCGGTAAGGGCCTCGACGAACCCGCACGACTTCCAGATAGCGCTTCGCCAGGAGGGCCTGACCCCGGTCATGTAGCACCCGGCCCCCCTACGTGGCGCCGGACCTCGCGGACACTAGATTGGTGACGTGGAAACTCCCCGTCGATCCCTCAAATCTGCGCGCGCGGCGCTGTCGTCGTTGCTGGCCGCCGATTCGCCCCTTCGGCTGATAGCCAAGGAGTTCGACCGGGCGGGCAAGGAGCTCTATCTGGTCGGAGGCGCCGTGCGAGATGCCCTGCTCGAGCGGGAGCGACCGGAGGGAGCCGAGTTGGACTTCGCCACCGACGCCGAGCCCGAGGACACCCGCGCTTTGATCCAGCCGTTTGCGTCGGCCGTGTGGCTGCAGGGGATCACCTACGGCACCGTGGGGGCCGAGATCAACGGCGTGTTGATGGAGATCACGACTTTCCGCACGGAGAAGTATCAGCCCTCTTCCCGCCACCCCGACGTCATTTTCGAAGCCGACATCGAGACCGACCTCTCGCGCCGCGACTTTACGGTCAACGCCATTGCGGTCCGGCTCACCGACAACAAGATGATCGACCTCTTCAACGGAATGGGAGACCTTGACCAGCGTCTCATCCGAACGCCTCGCGATCCGGCGGAATCGTTCGGCGACGACCCTTTGCGAATGCTGCGCGCCTTTCGATTCGCCTCAGAACTCGACTTCCGCATAGCAGGCGACGTCCTGCAGGCGATCGCCGAACAGAACGAATTGATCAAGTCGATCTCCGCGGAGCGCATCCGCGATGAATTATCCAAGTTGCTCGTCGGCGGGTCGCCGGGCCGAGCGCTGCGTGTGGCCGAGGACGCCGGTCTGACGCAACACTTCCTTCCTGAGTTGTCGTCGCTCAAGCTCGAGCAGGATCCGGTGCATCGTCACAAGGACGTATTCGCACATACCCTCGCCGTTCTAGAGCGCGCGGCACCGCGCCTGCGACTTCGGCTCGCGGCGTTGCTCCACGACATCGGCAAGCCGCGAACGCGACACATTGGGCCCGAGGGGGTGTCGTTTCATCACCACGAAGTTCTCGGCGCGCGCATGGCCGAGACCAGACTCAAGGAATTGCGTTTCTCAAGCGAGATCGTGCATGCAGTGCGAGACATGATCGCTCTGCACCACCGCTTTCATACGTATCGACTGGGGTGGACGGATGCGGCCGTTCGGCGTTACGTGCGCGACGCCGGCCCTCTGCTTGGTGAGCTCAACGAACTGGTCCGAGCCGACTGCACCACGCGCAATCCTGATAAGGCTCGACGCCTTGCCCAGCGGATGGACGAATTGGAGAAAAGAATCGGAGAGCTGGCCGCGCAAGAAGAGATCGCACGCCTTCGGCCGGAGCTCGACGGGATCCAGGTGATGGCGTACCTGGGGGTTCCGCCGGGACCCATCGTGGGCCGCGCCATGAGCTTCTTGCTCGATCTCCGTCTCGACGAAGGCGTTCTCGGAGCGGACGAGGTCTACGCGCGCCTCGAACGCTGGGCGATCGAGCAGGGCATCGAGCCGGCGCGGGAGCGCGTGGCTCCGCACGCGAAGAAAAAGAAATGACCTCTCCACGTCACCCCGGCGATCCCTATTTTGCAGATGTCGCCGATCGCCTGGGCAAGGAGTATCTCCGCTACAGCTTCACGAAGGGAACCGAGTCCGAAGTCCCCTTCCTCATCCGGGCCTTGGGATTGCGTACGGGCCAACGCGTGCTCGACGTGGGATGCGGGCCGGGCCGGCATTCCGTCGCGCTGGCGCAAGCGGGGATGGCGGTGACGGGCGTGGATGTATCGAGCAAGTTCCTACAGATCGCCGCGGAGGCTGCGCGCGCGGCCGGGGTCGGCGCCTCGTTTTTCGAGATGGACGCTCGCCGGATGCCGTTCGAGAACGAATTCGACGCGGTCATCTCCATCTGCCAAGGAGGCTTCGGGCTCATGGGAGACGACGACGGTCTTGTTCTGCACCGCATGGCCCAAGCTCTGAGGCCCGGCGGACGTCTTGCGCTCACCGCCTTCAGCGCGCTGTTCGAGGCGAGCCATCAACGTGAAGAGGCGTCCTTCGACGTCGACGCGGGAGTGGTGCACGAGGTGATGACGATTCGACAGGAAGCGGGCGGGACCAGTCGGGCGGAGGGGTGGACGAGCGTCTACACGCCCCGTGAGCTGCGCTTGCTCGCGATCGGCGTCGGGCTGATTCCCGAGTACGTATGGGGAGTTGAACCGGGAGACTTCGACGCCAGGCCTCCCGACATGGAGCGACCGGAGTTCATGCTCGTGGCGGTTAAGCCCGAGACGGCGCGCTGATCATTACCGAACTCTGCAGCATCGCTCGGCGCAACGCCGCAGCCAGCAAGAGAGTAATCAAGCCCGTACCCACCAGGACCGCCCGCAGCGACGCCCCATTCGTGACCACGATGACCAGGGCAGCGAGAACCGTCGCAAGGTTGTAGAGGATGTCGTACAAGGCGAACGCGCGACCGCGGAAGACGTCCTCGAGCGATTTCTGCAGCTGGGCGTCGACCGCCACCTTCGTAAGGAAACCTCCGAGGCCGCCGATGAAAGTCAACAGCAGCAGCGCCCTGATATCGAAGACGCCTCCCAGGGCGACGATGCCGACGCCGGAGATGACGTAACCCGAGATGATCAACCGAGGTTCGTCGAAGCGGCGTCCCAGCATGGGGGCCGTGGTCGCCCCAACGAACGCCCCGAGCCCCGCGGCCGCGAGGGCCAATGCGCTCGACGTCAGGCGTCCGAAGTTGTCTCCCGCGTCTGGGTATTCGCGCCGGATCACCAATACGGCCGCGACGACCGTGATCATCCCGATCCAGCGAAGGAGGAAGAGGGAGGTCAACGCGAGACGCGCTCCGGCGCTGGACGCGACGGCACCCAGGCCACTGTTCAAATCGCTTATGACTCGCGCCATCGCCTCGACCAGGCCGGGGGCATGAGGGTTGTCATGCTCGAGTGAGACCGAGATGCGCGAGGCGAAGAATCCGGAGATGGCGTAGACGAATCCTGCAATGACGAGAGCGCCGACGGTTCCCGTCGTTCCCGCGGCACCGACTCCAACAACCCCTCCGAGCAGCGCGGAGATCATTCCTCCCCCCGTAGAGACAGAGTTTCCCTGTAAGAGATCGTGCTCGTGCAACACGACCGGGAGCGAAGCCCCTTTGGCGGTAAGGGCAAGGCGTCCGATCCCTAGAAGTAGGAGCACCGCTATGTACAGCTCGGAATCTCCCGGAGCGGCGCGCGACCACAACGGGAAGCTGAGCAGGAGAGCGGCCCGGATGTAATTGGTCACCGACAAGATCGAGCGGCGGGACCAGCGGTCGACGAAGACTCCCAGGAAGGGCGCCAGCAGGGAATAGGGAAGAAGGGTGAAGGCGGCCAGCGCCAGGATCCGCCCGGGAGTCCCTCCGCTCAACGGATCGAGGACAAGCTTCTCGAACACGGCCGCCTGCGCGAATCCATCGGCGGCCTGCGCGGTGAACTGCGTAAGCAAGAGACGAACGAAGTCCCGCTCCGACAAGATTCGCCTCAGGGGCTTAAAAGAGCTCACACCCCATTGTCACGCGGCGGGAACGATCCGCCGACGGTTGCGCCGGCCGAGTCTTCCAGCGGTCCTAACGGGCCGCCGGCCTACCTAGCGATCGCGGTGAGCGGTCTTGACCTCGTCGATCGACAGCGAAGACTCGTGATGACCGTTGCTCGACCCCCTCCGCGCCGCTCCGTCGGTGATGAAGTCCTTGACCATCTCCCGAGCCTCGTCGTCCGAGTACTGGATCGGCGGGGACTTCATGAAGTATGCGCTGGGGCCGAGCAGCGGACCGCCGATCCCTCGATCGCGAGCGACCTTGGCACATCGAACCGCGTCGATCACGACGCCGGCCGAGTTCGGCGAGTCCCACACCTCAAGCTTGAGTTCCATGGAGATGGGTACGTCGCCGAACTCCCGGCCCTCGATTCTGATGTAAGCCCACTTGCGATCCTCGAGCCAGGGAACGTGGTCCGACGGGCCGATGTGGATGTCGTCTGCATCGATCCCGGCCGAGATCTGCGAGGTAACCGATTGGGTCTTTGAGATTTTCTTGGACTTGAGCCTCTCGCGCTCGAGCATGTTCTTGAAATCCATGTTCCCGCCGAAGTTCAACTGGTAGGTGCGGTCGATAACGACGCCGCGGTCCTCGAACAAGCGAGAGAGAACGCGGTGAGAGATGGTGGCGCCGACCTGGCTTTTGATGTCGTCGCCGATGATCGGCACGCCGCGATGGGTGAACCGTTGTGCCCACTCCTTGTTCGTGGCGATGAAGACCGGCATGCAGTTGATGAAGCCCACGCGAGATTCGAGGGCTTGCTCGGCATAAAAGCGAGCGGCCTGCTCGGATCCCACCGGTAAGTAGTTGATCAGGACGTCGGTCTCGGTCTCCCGAAGCACGCGTGCGACGTCGACCGGGGGGAGCTCGGCCTCGGTTACGACCTCCTGGTAGAACTTGCCGAGCCCGTCGTAGGTGTGACCGCGACGTACCTCGACATCGAGCTTCGGCACGTCCGAGAACTTGACGGTGTTGTTGGGATCGGCCCAGATCGCTTCGGATAGGTCGAGCCCTACCTTGTTCGAGTCCACGTCAAACGCACAGGAGAATTCAATGTCGCTGACGTGATACGAACCCAGCTCGACATTCATCAGACCGGGAACGTCCTCGTCGGTTCGAGCCTTCGTGTAGTACTCGACCCCCTGAACCAAAGAAGAAGCGCAGTTCCCCGTTCCGATGATTCCGACTCGTAGCTTGGCCATTCTTTCCCCCTTCCCGTGGAAGTTCTAGACGCTGGTGGTTTCCGCGCGCGGTATCTCCAGCGATCGCTCTTTACTTATGAGTTCATCGATCCAGGCGATGTCTGTTTCCGTGGCGGCCATGTCGTGGCTCTGCAGCGACAGGGCATAGGTGTCCATCCGCTCCTTGTAGTTGCGGAGGTTGCTTCTGAACTGCGCCAGCTTTTCCTGCAGATAAGCCCTGCGACGCTCGAGCAGAGCCACCCGTGTGTCGGGATCTAGGTAGCGGAAGAAAGCCAGCTTGATCGTGAACGTCTCGGTATCGGTGGTCCCGCCCGTCTCCTCGAGCATCTGGGTGAACATCTCGTCCCCGACGGGGGTCACCCGGTAGACGGTGCGACGACGACCGGTTCCCGTGGCGGTAGACCGGGCGGCTGCCCTGGGAGAACTACGGGCCGTACGTGCCCGCGACTTGGCCTTCGGCTTGACCGCCTGCTCGACGACCTTTTCCACGGCCCCGGCCTTGGCGAGCCGACGTAAGGTGGGATAGAGGGAGCCCCAGGAGACCTGCCAGAAGGGGCCCAGCATGGCGCCGAGCTGCTTGCGCAGCTCGTATCCGTGCATCGAGCGCTCCTTGAGGAGACCGAGAACGGGCATTTCGAGCATCCCTGGCTGTTTCACTGGAAGAAACTCCTAGACGTATCGGCGCGATATATCGAAACGATATATCAGGGTGATATGTCCGGCAAATCGAAAGGGCCCGGAATCGCGCTCTCGATCGGCCGCGCTCCGGGACTTACTGCGCCTCTATCAGTTAGATCTCCTGCGCGGGAGGCGGGTTTACCATCCTCGGATGGCTCTTTCGGGAACATCTTTCGATCCCACTCGGCCCCCCGGGCAAAGCGGGCCGGTCGTCGACTACACGCTGGCGCGCCGCTCGGCGCTCGCCACGCTGCGGCAAGGAGGGCTCGACACGGCCGACGTGTGCGATGCGCACCCCGAACTGTTGCGCGCCGCCAAGAACATCGGTCAGGACCTCGCCGAGAAGTGCCCGGTCTGCTCCCACGAAACGCTGAAGTCCGTCCGCTACGTGTACGGAGAGGACCTCAAACGCAATAACGGCCGAGTTGTCTATCCCCCCGAATGGCTCTCGGAGCTCGTTTCGAACTACGAGCAGTTCACGTGCTACGTCGTCGAGGTATGCATCGATTGTTCGTGGAATCACCTTTTGCGTTCCTACATGGCGGGAAAGCGGTTCCGCACGTCAACGAACGGCAGCAAAGAGCGAGGTTGACTCCGAGCGAGGCCGGTCTGTCGACGGGGGCTCGGGTGGCTGGAAGCGTCGCGTGCCTCGGTTACCTCCTCGGATTGGTTCCCGGCCCCCTGGTAGCAGTTCTGGGGGGACTGTCTCTTCTCACTTTGGGCCGCGCCATCGGTCACGAGCCGGGGGTTGCGTTTCGCGCCGTCGGCGGCTTCGCGGTGGTCGGTCTCGCTCTCATGGTGGGGGCGCTGCGCTGGGGAACGCTGTCTCTTGACGAGATCAGGGGTGCTCAGGCGGTTCTCGGACCCACACTGAGCGTAGGCCCCCAAGAGGCGGCGATCGGTGCGGGCCTGGCCGTCGGGGGGGCGGTGCTGGGTCTATCTCTATGGTTCGGCACGCACCGAGGGAAGGGGTGGCGCGGCGTGCTCGTCACGGCTCTTGAGGGCTTGGTGGTGGGGCTCGCGCTCGCCACTTTCTTCTGGGGTCCCGCGCTCAAGCCTCTCGCCGATGAAGATGCCGCGGAGTCACTGGCGGCGATCGGGCAGTGGGCGGGGGCGTCGCTGGCCGCGGTGATCCCGGCCGCCGGCCTCGCCTTTGTGTGGACCAAGCTCGGCCGGACCTGGTCGTGGGTCGCGTTGGTGGTCGCCTTTGCCGCCGCGATCGCCGGGGCCATTGTCGTACCGAGCGTGGTGATCCATTGATCGCGGTGGTGTTGCTTCTCGGGCACGCCGCCCTGGGTTTGTTTAGCGCCCTCACTTTCTTTCTGTCGCCGCGCGGGCGCGCCCGTGCGCTGGTCGGTTTTGGGGTTGGCGGTTTTGTGCTGGCGGCGGCGGGGCTGGCGTGGTCCGGCTCCGGGGAGTCGTTCAGGGGGTTCGAGCTGGGGGTCCGCGCCGTCCCGGCCACCGCGGGCGTCGCGGCTGCATGGCTTTTGATCGCGGTGTTTCCGGGCCGAGCGAGATGGTCGACGGGCGCCCTCACGGGGATTGCTTGCTCCGCGCTCCTACTGGCGGCGACGAGCCGGTGGGTCGTTCCCACCCTTCTCTTTTTGTCCTGCGCCTTGCTCGCGATGGTCGCGGCATCGACGTTGGGGCGGTCCCGACCCTTGTTCTGGATCCCCGGTTTCGCATCGGTGGCGGCACTGGGAGGGGCCTTTGCCGA
>JALZEI010000127.1 GCA_030862115.1 Actinomycetota bacterium | reverse complement strand
CCGCGGCCGGGACGGCCACCTGCGAGGGCCAGCCGGCCACGATGACGGGGACCACGGGAGACGAAACGCTTACCGGCACTACCGGTGACGATGTGATCGTGGGACTTGATGGGAACGACACGATCAGCGGTCTCGACGGCAACGACGTGATCTGCGGGGACGCGGGAACCGACACGATCGGCGGCGGCGAAGGCAACGACCTCTTGAACGACGCGGGCGACACTGCCGAGGACTCCGCGGACGACACCGTTTTCGCCGGAGATGGAGACGACGTCGTGAACGCATCCGGGGGTTCCAACGAAATATGGGGTGAAGACGGTAACGACACCGTCCACGCGGGCCCCGACGGCGGTCACATGTTGGGTAACGAGGGCAACGACATCCTCGAGGGCGGAGCCGGCACGGACGTGGTCGACGGGGGAACGGGTAACGACCAATTGACCGGAGCCGGAGGGGAAGACATCCTCGATGGTCGAGAGGACAACGACCGGATCCATGGCGACGCAGGCGACGACATCGTCCGCGGCGGTCCGGGTAACGATCTGTTATTCGGTGACGGCGTCGGCTTGCCTGGGGACGATCGGATAAGCGGCGGGCCGGGTCTCGACGAGCTCGAAGGGATGGGTGGAGTAGACCGGCTCAGGGGCGGTGACGACAACGACAAGCTCATCGGAGGGACGGGGAATGATGCACACTTCGGCGGATCCGGAAACGATGAATTCGATGAGAACGAACAGGGTGGCGCTTTCGCCAACTCCTTTTTTGGAGGAAGTGGAGACGATGTCATTTTCTCCGGGGCGGGTAATGATCTCGTGGTCGGTGGTGAGGACAACGACGTCATCAACGAGTTCGAAGGAGACGATCGCGTATTCGGCGGTCAAGGATCCGACCAGATGATCGACGTCTTCGGTAACGATGTATTTAGCGGCGGCAGCGGTGACGATATTGCGTCGGATTTCCACGGAAGCGATCGGATGTTCGGCGGTGCGGGAAGCGACTTCTTGGACGCGGCCAAGGGCCGGGACCACGTCGTCGGCGGTGACGGAAACGATCGGGTGAATGGCGGCCAGGGTGCCGATGGAGTGTTCGGGAGCGACGGGGACGACATCGTCGAGGGCGCCCCTCGCGATCTCCAGTCGGGCGTTGATCGAAAAGATCGCATGAAGGGCGGGAGTGGGGACGACAAACTCTACGGGCGGGCCGGCAACGACATTCTCCTCGGGAAGAACGGCAACGACCGTCTGGTCGGAAACACCGGCAACGACATCCTCCTCGGGAAGAACGGCAACGACCGTCTGTTCGGAAACACGGGCAACGATTTCCTCCACGGCGGCGACGGCAAGTGGTTCGACAGACTCTTCGGTGGCGCGGACAGAGATGATTGCAGAGGGGGAGAGGTCTACCGCGGATGCGAGAAAGAGGAGGCAACGGTAGTGCCGGACGCAGCGAAGTCATGAAGCATCGGCGATGAAGGTCCGGCGAAGCCGTCCGAGGCGCTAAGGCGGTTCGCGCCCGCTTCTCGTGATCGATAACGCGCTCGAGGCGTTGACGCGCGCGGGGGTCGATTTCGCCTTTCGCAAGGGACCACGTAACGACGCCGAGCTTCCGCGTGGGGGCGAAGTTGATTTGGAGATGAGCGCGAGCGACCTCCGTCAAGCAGAGCAAACGCTTGCCGGTGTCGGTTTCTTTCCTCTGCGCGCAAGGGGACACTTCAACCACCGTTTTTTCCTGGCGTTCGATAACGGGCGTTGGATCAAGATCGACGTCAAAACGAAGGGAAAGCCTCGAGGTATTGGATCCGAGAGCGGCCCCGGACGGGTGTTTCGGGGGGTGGCGAGACGCATTCCTTTGTCGTTGCAGCGGTCTGGGCCGGTCATCGCGCTGCTAGGGCCGGATGGGGCGGGGAAGGGGTCGGTGGGCGCAGCGCTCCAGGAGAGGGTGCCTATTGCGACGGCGATCCTGTACTTCGGGTCGGGGGGTCCCGGACGAACGACCGGCCCGGACGCGGCCGATCCCGCTCTACCCCATCCGGCTCGAGAGGCGTTGTGGCATTTACTTCGCGTGCTGCGACACTGGCGGCGCTTAACGGCCGCTTATCTCAAGGCCTGGCGCGGGGTGATCGTGATCTGCGACCGACATCCCATCGAGGTAGTGGCCATCCGGCCCCCTCGACGCCTGCCGAAGCTCGAACGTTTTCTCTTTCGAAAGCTGATTCCCAAGCCAGACCTCGTAATCGTGCTCGACGCGCCCGGCGAGGCGTTGTTCGCCCGCAAGAGGGAGCACTCCGCGGACGTTCTCGAGCGGATGAGAGATGCTTACCGACGCGAGTTCGGCGAGACCGGCGTCATCGTGTCGGCGGCCGGTCCGCTGGATGAGACGGTCGCCGAGGTATCTGAGCATGTGTGGCGGCAACTGAAGCGACGACGGGGATGGTGATCTTCGAGCGCGTTGCGCGTCTCTTCTTGCCACGCGGAGACCTGTCCTCCGCCGTAATTGAGGCGGACAAGAATTGGTCTTTCGATCGGTCTTCCTTTGGTTCCGCCGATGTGATCGTGTGGGGACGCCCTCCGCTCGAATCGGGGGCCGGCTTGCTCGAGGGACTGACCTTTACTCGCCAGCGAACGACGGCCCTCATGTCATTACGCTCCCGACGTGGGGGGCTGCCCCGCCTTCAGCAGGTGCATCGATGGCCTCCTCCGGCCATAGGCACAAACGAGTTCAAAAATGCCGCAAAGCGCGCCCTGATTGCCGGCGCCGTCGTGGAGCTGTCGACGGTAGGCCACTACGAGAGGGTCGTGGATCGAGCGCTTGCTCAAGCCGGAGTCGACCACGAGGGAACGTTCATACCGGCGAGTGGAGGATCGCTTCGGGCTTTTGTCAAAGTCGGCATCACCGACCCGGTTCCGGCTCCCGACGCTCCACCCGAGCAGCGCGCCGGCGCATTATTTCGCATTGGGATTGAGGAGACCGGCGCCGACCCGGGGCCGGCCGCCCGCGCGCTTGAAGCACTGGGGAAGGCCGGAGTGCGATTCGTACCCCGCATGCTTGGCCGGGGGACCGCCGAGGGAACGGCCTGGACGTTGGAGAGCCTGCTGATCGGACGCCGGCCGCGTCATGTCTCAACTTCGCTCCTGCAACAAGTAGCCGGTTTTGGCGCGCGACTTCCTCGACGCGACGAGACCCCGACGGCAATGAACGAGGACTTCGCCGTAATCACCTCTCACCTGCCACAAGTCGAAGGCCGCCTCGCCGTGCTGAAGAAGCGATGCGCCCCGTTGATGGAAGATCTCGGTTCGGTCGGCCGGCACGGGGATTTATGGGCAGGAAACCTGCTCGTTCAGGGAGAGGACCTGACCGGCATCGTGGACTGGGACGCGTGGCACGATCGGGGGGTTCCCGGAACCGACCTACTGAATGCCTGCTCCTACGTCGACGCCCCTCCGGAGTCGAGCTTGGGCGATCGATTCGTCCGGCGTCCCTGGACGCAAACTCCATTCTCGGAGGTATCTCGGCCGTATTGGCGCGACCTCGGCGTAAATCCGTCTGCGTCCGCTCTCGAGATGGTTGCGGTGGCGTGGTGGGCGGGTCAGGTGGCGGCGAACGTCGAGCGAATGCCTCACCTTGTGAACCAGGAGAGGTGGCTGCGAACAAACGTGTTTCAGGTCCTGGACGCCCTGGGCCGCTAGCCGCCGCAGGTGCCGTCGCCTCGGTTTCGTTCCACCTTGAGAACGCGCATTCTCTCCCAGGGGAAGTCGTCCAGTGATCGGTCGGCCCCCTCCGGAAGTCCTACAAGGCCCCAGGAGTCATAGCCTCGTGTGACGCTCGTGGCCTCGCCCTTAATTGCGAGAGAACCTCCGGTGTCGACGACGAGGGCTCCATAGATCTGAAGAGCTTCGGCAATCTCGCGCCGCCACGACGGCCAGCTTTCCGGGATGTCGAACTCTGGGTCAAGTTGTAAGCGCGCCCCCTGCGGGATTGGGTAGGTGCCGGCCGACGGTCGCCACCGGGTATTCCCGTCGGTATGCGTCGCGGGACACGCGATGAAATTTCGTCGTGTCAGCGGAGTGGTCAGGGCGAGGGCGTGATTGATCTGACCTTGTGCGACTTCTTCCGGGCGGATCACCCCGCCGAGCGCGGAGAACCCAGCGGCGACGGCGGAATTGCAATGCTCGCCCGGATCACACACAGCGCCTTGGCCGGTGAGCGGACTCGTCGACGTTACGTATCTGCTGCCGGCGCGCCAAGCTTGTTCCTGCGCATCAAATTCGGCGGCCCACATATCGAGTTCTAGATCCTCAGCGGGATTGATCACGGACAACCTCGAGTCGGAGCCTTCGGTGAGGGCCGCGTAGCGTGGAATGCGAAAACGCACGTCGGTCTCGCAGTCATAGCGCGTGCAGCCGATCTCATACTCACGGCTGAATAGCGGATGCGCGAAGGCAATAGGGACTCCCCACCCGTTTGTCATTGCAAAATTGGCAGCGGGGTAGCGACGGCCGGTGACGCGGGCTTGGTGCTCTCTTGCGAAGGTCACCAGTGAGTCCCTCACCATTTGCTTGGAGAACCTGTCACTCGGGGCGTCGGAAGCTATCGGCTGGTTCCAGAAACTCGAGGAGCTGTAGAAACGAGGAAACGGTCCGATCCTGGTACCGGTCGCCACTTCGGCGGTGGCTTCGGCAAGGGTGCGTCCGTCGTCATCATCGATCGACAGCCGATACCTGTAGCGCGTGTTTTCCCACAGGAGGTGGTCGGTATACGTGCCGAACGGCGGGATAGAGAAGGTGTCGATCAACCGCCACCGTCCCTCCCGGTCCTGTCGTTCGATGCGAGCCTGAACCGGATCCGGAGAGACGTGAGTCCAGGAGAGCACGACCGAGTGGCCATTCAGAGGGGTGGCGAGAAAAGACAGTGGAGAATCCGCGGAAGCGGTGGGAGCCGCAGCGGCCATGCCGAATAGGAGTAAGGCCGTTGCCGCTACTCGCGTAAGTTTCATCTGCTATCCACGGATTGGACGCCGTCCATCCATTTCCTGCCTGACCGCCTCCTTTGGCGCCCTGCGACATGGTGCGGCGACTACCCTTTCGCACGGTGAAGGTCGAGATCAGCTCCGATGTGCAAGGCGTTGTCAGGGACTGGGATGCCCTGGCCGAGCGAGTCGGAGCGACCCCCTGGTTGCGCTCGGGATGGATTCTCCCGTGGCACCAGGCCTTCGGCTCGGGACCTCTGCTGGCAGCGGTCGGGCGTGTCGGGGGTCAGGTACGTGCGGTGATGCCTCTTATGCGGAGATGGGGAATGTTGCGCTCTCCCTCCAACTGGCACACCCCGGCTTTTGGGGTGGTGGCCGAAGAAGCCGACGTCGGTGCCTTTTTTGATGGGCTTTTGGGGCTTCGCCCGCGAGCGCTTTCGCTCTACTTCCTGGAGGACGCCGGTCCCGACCAGATGGCCCTCGAGTTCCACGGCCGGGCACGCGGTTTCCGTCTTCTGACCCGAGAACTCGAACACTCGCCCTATGTGTCGCTGACCGGAGAGTGGGAGCAATACGAGGAATCTCTTCCGACCAAGCTAAAGAGCGAGATCCGGCGACGAACCCGCAAACTTGAGTCCACCGGATCTGTTCGGGTGGAACTGCCGGACACGAGCTCGAGTCTCGGATCCCTGCTGGAAGAAGGCTTTGCGATCGAATCTGCGGGGTGGAAGGGAGCGAGGGGAACGGCCATCTCCTCTAATCGCCAGACAAGGGAGTTCTACTCGCGTGTCGCCGTGTGGGCAGCCGAGGAGGGGTGGCTTCGTCTGGCGTTCTTACGACATGACGACGCGTCGCTGGCGTTCGACCTGGCCTTCGAGTTCGACGGGGTCCATTACCTACTAAAGACCGGGTTCGACCCCGGGTGGCAGAAGTTCGGGCCGGGAATGATTCTTAGACGTCACATGCTGAAAGGCGCCTTCCAGTCACATCTGACCCTTTACGATTTTCTCGGCCGGGACGAGTCGTGGAAAATGCAATGGACGGACACAGTGCGCGCGCGTCTCGTGTATCAAGCCTTCGCACCTGTCAAGGGCGCTCTTGATTGGGGTGCCTGGAGATACGGGCGCCCCGCGACGAAACGAGCATTCAAGCTCGTGAAGAAATGACAGGACCACTTCTGAGCGTGTGGCCTCCTCTGCCACCCACGGCATCTTTGCGTCGACCAGCGACAACGCTCCCGTGGCCGCTCGAGGAACCCCATTGTCGGCTCTTCTCGCGCGCCAGACACGCCCTGTGGCACGGAGTTAGGGGATACGGCCTCGGCCCGGGGGACGAAGTTCTAGTTCCCGCCTACAACCACGGTTCGGAAGTGGAGGCCCTTCACTCTACCGGTGTCGAGTGCGTTTTCTACGACTTGGATGCACGGCTAGAGCCGTTCGAGGAACGGTTGAACGCGGCTCTTACCAAACGCACAAAGGCTTTGTACCTCATTCATTATCTCGGCCTCCCTCAAGACAGCCGGCGGTGGCGCCGTTGGTGTGACGACCACGGGATCCTCTTGTTCGAGGACGCGGCCCAGGCGTGGCTTGCGACGAGTGACGGCGTCCCGGTCGGAAGCCTGGCCGACCTGTCCATTTACTGCCTGTACAAGACTTTCGGCTACCCGGACGGCGCCGCACTTATGTCGCTAACTCCTCCGCAGCCTTTGCACCGCGGGAACATCCAGGCACTTGCGCTTGCCAAGCGTCACGCCGCGTGGTTCACCGGGCGTTTCGGCTGGAGTGCCTCGCTGTTGTCGGCATCCGACCCGGACGGGTACGACCCCGCCGCCGACTTTGCGCTTGGCGATCCCGACTCAATCCCAAGTGGAGCCACAAGGTGGTTGCTCGCACACATGGCTCATGAGGGGGCGGCGGAACAGCGCCGAGCTCGCTACCGGCTTTTGCTGGAGGAGCTTGGCGATCGTGTTCCCAGTCCGTTCGACGATCTGCCCGAGGGTGCCTCACCCTTTGCTCTGCCGATTCAAGTTGAGCACAAGGACCGTGTGCTCGAGAGGGTGCGAGAGGGTGGAGTGGCGGGCCTCAATCTGTGGTCGGCGCCCCATCCGCTCGTCGCGGCCGCCGGCCCCTTTAATGTCGACGACAGACGCACCCACACGGTCGGACTTCCCGTACATCAGGAACTGAGGCCGGCCGATCTCAAACGCATAGTGTCTGCGGCCGCCGGCACGCCTCGGCGGCGGAGCAGCGCCGAGCTCGAGTTCGGCTCGTTCCTTTCTGCTTTCAAAGAGGAATGGACTCGACTTGCAGAAAAAAGCCGCAATGTTTTTTCGACCTGGGAATGGGCGGATAGCTGGAGCAAGCAATTCCTCGGAAACCGTCCGGTTTCTCTGGCTCTCCTGCGCGCGCCGGACTCGTCTCCTCTTGCTCTCTTTCCGCTGTATTTGTGGACGGATCGTCCCTTCAAGGTGGTGCGGATACTGGGACACGGCCCAGGCGACCAGCTCGGACCGGTCTGCGATCCGGGTATAGCTCCGAAAGCGGCTCTTGCCTTAGGCACCGTCCTGGCGCGGCTGCCGTGGGGGTACGACCTCTTCCTGGGCGATTACCTGTCCCGGAGTGAGGAATGGGGAGCTCTGCTCGGGGCCCACACCCTCCGTCGCTTCGAGAGCCCTCTGCTGCGATTTGACGGATCCTGGGACGCCTTTGTTAAACAGCGTTCGCGGAACTTCCGCGAGCAGCTGAGCCGCCGAGAGCGGGCCCTACGCAAAAAACACGAGGTGAGGTTCCGGCTTGCCGACGACGTTGCCCGCCTGGACGACGACCTGACGACGCTGTTCGAGCTATACGACGCGCGATGGCGGGAGGGCGAGAGAGCCTTTTCTGTGCAGCAGGTTTTCCACCGTGACTTCGCTCATCGCGCTCACGAACGCGGCTGGTTACGGCTGTGGTTCCTCGAGTTGGACGGCCGCCCAGTTGCAGCCTGGTACGGCTTTAGGTACGCCGGGGTGGAGTCTTTCTATCAGGGGGGACGCGATCCGAAGCACGCCGACTCCTCGGTGGGGTTCATCCTTTTAGCCCACACCATTAAAGAGACATTGAACGATGGGATTAAGGAATACAGGTTGCTACGTGGAGGAGAGAGCTACAAGTATCGGTTCGCCACCGAAGACCCCGGACTCGAATCGGTCGCGTTGGGATCCAGTTGGGTGGCCCGTTCCTCTCTTGTTCTCTCCACACGACTTGGATCGTGGGGACCGGCGCGCAAGGTAGTGGGCCGGAGACTGTCGCGTATCACACACGCGTAGGCTCACAGAGAGGCATCCGCTGCTCGGAGTGCCAACTCTACGGTGATGACTCGGCCCAGAAGTGGTGTGTTCGTGAATCCCGGGTCTCTGGCTTCTGTCAGGAACGAGTCGATTCGTCGGCCATCGAAAAGGGGCCCCGACCTCATGTTCGCGTGAACGAAGGGATCGTCCCTTCCGAGCCAGTCGAGTGTCGCGTTCGTCGCGCGGCTTTCCCATTCCCAGGTTGGGGGTGGTGGTGCCAGCAACGTCTTTCCAATCAGCTTGTGACTGATCTTGTTGACCGCCTTGCGTCCAAGCATGGTGTAGTAGGGGAGAAAACGGTGGACGTTGGTGATGCGCCACGGTTGCGCGGGGCCCCCCCGAGTCGTTGGTTGTGCGGCTAGCTGAGGGCTCAATCGTTCGATCATGTGGCGCGGGAGGCGATGACTGTTCCGGTAACGGAAGTTCGTGGAAAACGCCGACTGGAAGATCGACTTGAAATAGAAAGGTAGGTGCGCGGTCAAGTACGCGGCATCGCTGGATGCATAAGCCCCAAAGTGCCCCATCGACTTGTAGGCGTAAAGAAGATCGAGCTGAGCCGTGTTCAGCTCCTCCGAATATGGCTCCACGCGTTTTTTGAGGCGCGTCAGAAAATCCGCTCGCACTTCGGTTGAAGGGTCTTTCCGAAATATCGAAATATCCGTAGGCCTGATCATTCCGAAATCAATTAAGTTCTCGAAGTTCACGCGGTTCGATCGCCCTGCCCGTAAGAATTCGGATTTCCAGGCATAGAACTGAAAGTGTTCTCCTCCCCCCGAACTAATGAGGTTCGGTTTGACGAGCCCCAACTCTTTATGTGGATGGAGTACTCGGGATAGTTGCAGGACCTCGAGATTCCCGTCCGCCCACGCGAGAGCGGCGGGCAGCGTGGCGGGCAACACCTCGTGCCAGGCGGCGGGGAGTCTGGTGTGGACCCACTCCCAATTGGCGAGAGCGCTGAGCCGACTCGCTAAGTCGATGTCCTCCACGGTGGGGGTGTCGCGCGTGGTGGCCGTGAAGTCGATCCGGGCAGCATCCAACAGAACGTTCATCAGGCGGCTGTCGAACCCTCCGGTGAGGTCCGACCACGCCGGACCGAGCGTCCCCAGGTTGGAGCGAAGAGTGGAAATGGAGGTCTCGAGACAGTGCGTCACGGCCTGCTGAAACTTCATATCCTGGACCGAACGATCGATCTCCGGCTGCCAGTAGCGTTCCGAGCGCGCCTCGCCATCGCTGAAGGTGAACTGAGTCCCGGGGTCGACTCTTTCAATTCCCTCCCAGTGGGTGAGTGTCCCGAAGTGATAGCCGGTAAGGACGAACGCTTGCAATCCCAAAGCGTTGGGGGGCCGGCGAAGGTATTTCGCAAGGGCAAGTGACGAGGTGCTGAAATACGTCTTTCCCTCGTGTTCCGCGCGATAAAGAGCGTGCATGCCCATCGGGTCAGAGGCAACTGTGAAGTCTCTGGACCCGGCGTCGTAGCGAAAGAAACTGAACTGACCGTCGAGGTCGCTTGGTATCGCTCGAGCGAGGGATCCTTGGACGAGGGACATCGGGTAAGCGGAACCCGTATATGCCGCCCAGGAATCTTCTTCGGCGACGATGCCGACGTCATCCCCGCCGGCGCTTTGTATTTTCACCAAGCGAGCGAAATCGCCTGCTGCCGCTGCATGGCTTTCCCCAGTTCCTCGAAGGCTCCGGTACACGGCCGCAAGCTCGCCGATCTCTGAATCGGTAACGTGCTGCAATCGGTTGTTCGCAACGATGGCGACTATGCCCGACATTGTCCTCCAGTTAGTTCGCCGAACCGTCTACGGCCTCGGCGCTAAGTGTGCCCCAGTCGCGGACTCGCCGTTTCCTGATCTCGTGCCCTGCTCTTCCTACCCGATTCCTATACTGCGGCGATGCGGATTCTCTTTTGCGCGCAAGAAGCCCCCCTGCCGCCCCCGGATGGTTTCCGGTTGTATCTGAACTCGCTTGCGTCACAACTGATCGAGGAGCACGACGTCAGGATCCTGGCCTTCCAAGCATCGACGCAGGACCCCGATGCTTCCACTCCTTTCGACATGCGACTTTTGCAGTTGCCGCCACGGCGTTCTCCTGAGTGGTTCGGTTACATCGCCGGATCGTTACTCCGCTCGGTTTTCTTGTCGCGCCCTTTGCGGGTGGACGAATACGCGCGCCGACTGGAAGCCCCACTGCGGGAGGAGCTGGCGAGCTTTCGGCCGGACGTTGTCCATGTTGCGACGGGCTCGCTGGCGGCCGTAGCCGACGCTCTCGACGGTGTGCCTTCGGTCCTTGCGGCTCTCGATGCCTGGCATTTAAACGTCGAGGCCTGGGCCGCCGAAGCGCGAGGTGTCCGCAAATGGATTCTTAACTCAGAGGCGGGTCGTGTGCGACGTTTCGAGGCGCGTGAATTTCGGCGCTTCGGGCGCGTGTTAGTCGTTACCGACGAAGACAAAAAAGCACTTCAGTCACTCGACCCGAATCTTCGTGTGAGCGTTATCCCGAACGGGGTGGATGTCGGCAGGTACATGTCGCGCGGTCGGGACCGGGTCGGGGCACGGATCGTGTTCACCGGCGTCATGAGTTACGCGCCCAACGTCGCAGCCGCGGAGCTACTGGCCCGACGCATCATGCCAGAGGTGAGAGCGTCACTCCCGAAAGCCCACCTACAGATCGTGGGCCGTCAGCCGAACGCCAAAGTCCGTCAACTTGGCGAACTCGATGCGGTGGAAGTGACCGGGGAAGTGCCCGACGTCGAGCCCTATCTCAGCTCCTCCAGCGTCTACGCCTGTCCGATGGTTTCGGGGACGGGGATCAAGAACAAGCTTCTCGAGGCTATGGCCAATGGGCTTGCATGCGTTGCCACGCCTCTGGCCGTCCAGGGGATGGCCGTCACGAACGGGATCGAGCTCGAGCTGGCGGAGCCGAAAGATTTCGCCCCCCGCCTCGTGGCCGTGCTCCGAGACGGGCAACGGGCGGCTCGCCTCGGGTCCGCCGCCCAGGCCTATGCCCTCGATAACCACAGCTGGGCGGCCGTGGCCGCCAGGCACCTGGAGGCGTACGGAGAGGTTATTTCCGACGGTGGGGCCGGCCTAGTCCAAAATAACTAGTTAATTTTCCAAATTCTGGTTAAGGGCCGCCGCCTGCCCGCCGAAGCAGAGAGAGACATCCAGCGAGAAAGGCAAACCCGCGGCAACGCGGGGACGCAAAGCCAGGGGCCCGTCGAGACGGGTTGCCCAGCTGCCGAACGGAGGAAACCGTCGTGTCCAGACGATTCATATGTGGCCTCGCCCTAGCCGTTTTTACCTCGACTATCCAGCTGGCTCCCACCGCCGCACTCGGCGGCACGAAGTGGGGGGCCCAGTGCTCGCAGCACACCGACATCGAGCGGCGCTTTGCCACGATGGTCCAGGGAGCCCGGACCGCTCTCGGTGAGGACCCGCTGCGTCTCGACCAGGATCTTTCACGGGTCGCCGGGCGCCACACGTGGGAGATGGACGCCGCCAATCGTCTCTACAAGACCCCGAGTCGCACGTTGCACCGACGCATTACGCAGGAGCAAGTCCTGGGGGAGAACGTCGGCATAGGAAGAAGCGTCGACTCCATCCATGCGGCCCTCACTAAAGCGCCCTCGTATCAGGAGAATCTAGTCACAGGACGCTTCCGCCACTTCGGCGTCGCCGTACGAAAAGAGGGCGACAGCTACTGGGTGACCGCGGTGTTCGAGGCGAAGACCAACCCCGGGACGCGGCTGCAGCTCTGCTCGGCGACCGCACCGGATCCCGACCCGACCCCCACCCCCGACCCGACCCCGACCCCGACCCCCGACCCGACCCCGACCCCGATCCCCGACCCGACCCCGACCCCCGACCCCGTCGACCGATCGCTCGTGGTCTCTGCCCCCAACTCGTACTCGGCCCGCATCTCGTGGACACTCCCCGTCGGGGCGGTCAAGGCAAAGATCATTCGCGAGGGCAGACTGATCGACGAGGTGGTCGTGGCGGGGCAGCTCGAATACACCGACTATCTCCTCTGGGAGGCAACCTCCTACGACTATGAGGTGCGCGCCCTGGGGGCCGGCGGCGGCGTGATCGCGAGCAAGACCGCCCGCGTGACGACCAAGGAACAGACCTCCACGTTCCCGCGGCTGTACGCAGACAACAGCTTCTGGAACCAGAAGATCGCGTCGAGCCCGGCGATCGATCCCAACTCCGACGCCATGGTCACCAAGGCCCTGGCCGGCTACAAGTCCACCTCGCACCTTTCTAACTCCGACTCGTGGGGCATCTCGCTTGCTTATGCCAGCCCCTTGTCCAAGCTCTACAACGTCGGCTGCACCCGTTATGGATGTAGCGAGGCCATCGCCGCACGCATCCCCTCTTACGCGGCCGCAAACGGCGGTTCCGACGGCAAGTTGTCGGTGATCGAGCCGACCACGCACACGGAGTTCGACGCCTGGATCGCGGAGTACGACTCCGTCAACGACAGTTGGCGAGCCGGCAGCCGGTTTCTGACCAAGTCGAACGGATGGGGAGCGCTCTGTGGGTTGGGCGAGCACTGCAACGGTGCAAACGCCGCGGGCACCGCGGGGATGGGTGGAGCTATCCGTCCGGAGGAAATCGCCCAGGGACATATCGACCACGCGCTCGCAATCGCAACTCCTTACACCAGGGCCGGCTTTATCGCCTGCCCCGCTACTCACACCGACGGTAAGTACAACGACACGGCGGCGTTGCCTCAGGGCGCCCGCATTCAATTCCCGCCCTCTTTCAACGTGGACGCGACCTCGTGGCCCCGCTGGAAGAAGATCGTTGCCAAAGCTCTGCAGGAGTACGGCGGCATCATCGAGGACACAGGCGGCTCTTTGTCGGTGTCGGGCGAGTCCAACGTGAACCGCGGCTACAACGCCTGGACTCTTGCCGGAGTTACCGGCTCGATGAGCCTCGCCGACTTCCCCTGGAACGATTTCCGGGTTCTGAAGATCGAGAAGTGCTGATCTAGGCCGAGACCGCGGAGCGGTTAGAGGTCATCGTGGCCAGAGCCACAGTGATCCCCAAGATCGTCCAGAGCGTCCTGCTGGTTTCCGTCGACAGCAGGAACGAAGAGACCGTGAATGCGATCAGTCCGACGATCAATGCGTAGGCAACCGATCTCTTGAACAAGTCGCCGGCTGCCCCTGCACGCTCGGCGGAACGCCACAGAGTGCGAAAGGCCGTAAGCAAGATGGCTATGAAGAGAACAGCCCCCACCGGCCCAAGTTCGGCAAGTGATCCGAGAAAGGCGTTATGCACGTACTCCCCGACGCCTACGAACCTGAGATGGCTCTCGAGATCCACACCGGGAGTCGTGCGCAGAAGTTGGAAACTGCTGCCGTAGAAACCGCCGTAACCCATCCCGGTCCAGGGGTGTTCCTTGTAGCCGCTCATTGCTGCGTGCCAGAGGTCGGCGCGACCGCCGGCGACGCTCTCGTCGCGAAGTTTTACATCGAGCCTGGCATTGAGATCCTCTTGAGCCACCAGCATGAATGCCCCCAGGCCGACGAGGGCAACAAGCATGAACACGCCCTTCTGCGCTCTCGATTGGAAGAGAGCCGATGCCGGGAGGATTGCGATTACCACGGCGGCGGTCGCCACCGTAACCAGCCCGCCAACGGACAGGGTGGAGATCACCGAGGCCGCGATAAGGCCGATCGCGCCTCCTAAGAACAGACGGTGCAGGGGGTTCTTCGTAGTCGATGCAAGAACCAGGACGAGAGGCAGAGAGACCACCTGCAAGGCTGCAAAGAAGTTCGGGTCCCCCGCTTCGTTGAAACGGCGGTCGACGCCGGTTACGTAGGCGCTGATCCATAGCATGGCGAGTGCCATCGAGCTAAAGGTGGTTACCCAGAGAAGTCTCTTCAAGTCCCGTTCGTCCTGAACGAGGAAAGCGAACGTCGCCGCGTAACCCACCGAGACGGAAAGGGTTAGCAACGTGTCCAGTGTCGTTGGGTAGTCGATCGACCAGGTAAGGCTGGCGAACGCGAGGATGAGATAGCCCACACACAGCGCGACCAGTAATCCCGCGTTCTTGAGGGCCAAGGGCTGCTGCAATAGATAAACCACGACGGCCAGAAGTCCGAGAGGCGCAATTAGACGACCGACCGTCACCGTTCCCAGCTCCAGAGAGGCGGTGAACACAGAGATCATCAAAACTGGAGGGATCAACCGAGGGCGAAGAATCGCCATCGGTAAGGCGATCAACCCGATTGCAGCCGCGATCCCAAGCACCGGATTTTCTGCCGTCGCTACGCCGACTGCCGCGGCCAGCGCGATAGCGCCGCCGACGAAGGCGGTGTCGCGCGCCAGTGTCCTGCGGCCGGCACTTAAGGCGAAGGCGGACATGGAGGATGATCTTAAGGGCCTCGCCGTGAGAGGTCTGTTATCCGCTCCCTTTGACTGCACGACGAACCATCGGGAAAACTCCGCTTGTCCGAAATCTCAGATACCAGCCGGAACTTTTCGCCGCCAGCGCCGCCAGTCCGTTTCCCGGGTAGATCCCGACTCGGGGAACGGCCCACTTGCCGACGTGCTCGTTTTGCTCGGGCAAAGAGAACGCGTAATCGAACCCTGCATCGCGCGCGGCACGCCTTACCTTCTCGTCGTGGCGACCGCGGGGATAGGCGAGCAAGCTCACTTCTTTTCCGAGAAGATCGCCGAGAACTTCGCGGCTCTGTTTCAGATCCTTCACGCATTCGGCCTCGGTGAGCTCCGTCAGCACGTGATGCGACAGGCTGTGAGATTCGAAGCGCCAACCCTCTTCCTGCAACTCCAGGATCTGATCGATGGTCAACGTCGCCGGTGGTACTGCCGGAGGATTGTCGATCCAATCCACCGTTCGACCCTCCGGCATTAGCGTTTGCGCCACGAGAAACACGGTGGCCGGAAGACCGTGGCGGTGGAGGGGGGGCCGGGCATGGTGGTACAGAGCTTCGTAACCGTCGTCGAACGTCAGGGCTGTGTGGTTTCGCGGAAGAGACCCGTTCCTTCCCGACATCCTGGCGGCGTCTTCTACATCTATTACTTTCCGGTTACGCGCGAGCCAGGCGCACTGTGTGGCGAAAATGTCGGGGGAGACGACCAACGTCGAGGACCACGAATCGTCCACCGAGTGGTAGCAGAGGATGGTCACACAAAACCCACCAGGTATTTACTCGAGCAACCGCTGAAATGCGAGCACTGCGTTCTGGTTGGGTCCTCCGACGGGCCCCTCGACGATGAACCGCAAGCGACCGTCCGTGTGACGAACGGCGTTGGGCCAGAAGTGACTGCCCCCTCCTTCGGGACCGATCTCCACACGGTCTTGCGAGCTCCATGAGGTGCCGTCGAACTCTCTGGAAACCACGTAACCATCAGAGTCCCTGACCATCACGACCCAGGCCTTCGCGCCGTCGGTTGCGATCGTCGGCTGTAAATACCCCGTGAGTGTTAGCTCCGGAGCGCTCTGTTCGCCGGCCGGTGAGAAGCGGACAACGCTCACTACGTGGTTAACGGTGTCGCTTTCGAGAACGGCGAGAACTCCCCCGGAGGAGATCGCCGCGGCGCTTGGATAAGCCGATGCCCCCACCGAGAGGGCGACTCCGGGCCCCTGCGCCCACTGTGCGAGCGGCGCGCCGGCATCGTGCATGAAAGCTCGCAGCTTCCCCCCGACTGTGCGCCCCACCCACGTTACGCCCGTAGGTGTGGACTCGAGCGTTCCCTGATAGCTCCCGGAGCGATACGAGAAAAGTGTCCCGGCGCTGTGGAAGCTCGGGGTATTCGAGTCGACATCGGTGAACCAGGTGTAGTCGTAGGACCAGGTCGTCTCGGTCAGCCGGCGCAGCCAGGTGATCACTCCCCGCGTAGTGCCGTCGGGCGCGGTCTCGAAGGCGATATCGGCTTTGGAGTTACCGGTCTGTCCCGAAACGCCTGCCGGAGCGACCGTCACTTTCGGACCCACCGTGGGCCCGTTTGGCGAATCCAGATCGCTGAGCCGGCGCATCTCGACGGGCCGCGGCGAGTTGTAACCGGCCCCCGTCCACACCACCCAGGCATGCTGGGCGCCATTAGAGTCGTCGGCGAGGGCGATCGAAGCGGGCCAGTCACCGGTTCCAGTTCCTCTAAGGAGCAAACCATCGGTGAGATCGCCCGTCGTGTTGTTCTGCCACGTACCCCAGGGATCCCGCCAGGCGAGCTGCACTCCAGTCGAGTGTCGCCCGTGCAGCGCGAGTATCCGCCCGGACTCCGTCACCGCCACCCGGTGGTTTATCGCGTGATAGGTGGGGCTGCTCGAACCCACCTCGGGAGGGGCGACGTCGCTGAGACCATCGAGCACCACCGAGTCGTCGCTCTGGACATCCACTTCCAGCGTGAGAGGAGTCGAGCTGCTGCGGCTGGCCCAATCTGATCCGTCCTTGCTGGGTGAATCCATGGCGAAGGAAAGAAGACCCTCATTGATGGCATCGCCGCTCAAGTGGAAGTCGTACCAGAGCCCCTTTTCGACTCGCTGGTCAAGGGCGGCCAGTGGTGTGGCAGTCTCCCATCCGGTGGGCCGGGTGTTCCAGGTGATCGATTCGGGCCACGTGTTGTCGGCGAGCGCGAAGAGCCGACCCCCGTGGTTGGAAACGTCCTTCTGGAACAGATGCAGCCGGGCCCCCGTCACCGCGCGGCCGTCGAGACCCTGGACGTCGAAGCGCAAAAACGACTGCTTGCGGGAGCTTCGATCGACCCGGAGAGTAGAGCTCGTGGCGAAGGACCTTGTCGGCGCCGCCTCGGAAACGTAGGTATCCGCCACGGCCGTGAACGTGAGGGTCTCGGAGATGGGGGCCGCCTCGGCCCCACTCACGACGACCGCAGAGCCGAAGACCAATACGGCGGCTACGAGCGTGGCGCTCGCGCGCCGGGGCAGGACGGGGATCACAAAACTCCATTCTAGGAAATATCTGGAAGAAAAAGCTAGCACTCGCCGGTCGGATCATCAAGGTATCTGGCCCGATTCAGCCACGATATACGTAGTTCTGCGTAGATCCCCGGCTGCTTGTACGCCTAGAGGCTGCGCTGAAACGCAAGCACGGCCGACTGGTCGACGTCGTGCTCGGGGCCTTTGACGATGAACCGGAGACGATCGTCGGTCCGCCTCACCGTGTTAGGCCACTCGCACCCGGGAGGATCTCCCATCTCCGGGCTGGATGGGCGGCCGCATTGGCTTGCCGAGATCTCCTGCACACGGGCGCCCATCGCCAGGCTCGCGGGGTCGAACGTCTGCGAGAAGACCGATCCATCCGTGGTCTGGGCCGGATCGTCGATCGGGTCGACCATCACAACCCACACATTGCTTCCATTCGTGGCAAGGGAGGGATGGTCCCCCTGGGTTGTGACCGTGCTTCCCCATCCCGTCCCGTGCGCATCCCAGTTCACCACAGAGACCGTTTTCGTGGTCGAGCTGCTCACGACCGCCGCGACGACGTCCCCGGAATCCAGAGTTACCGCGCTGGGGCGCGACGTCGAGGCGATCGCCGTGTTGCTGGCCGCTGAGGACCACGACGTGAGCGTCGCGTCGGCATCGTGCGAATAGAGGGCAAGCTTCCCGTCGTTATTCCGAACGGCCGCGTGCACCCCGTCCGGCCCCGGTGTCAGGGTGGCGACCCGGCTGAACCCCGTGCTTCCGGTGCTCGTGAACAGCACGTGCTCGTCGTGGAAAGTCGGCGTGTCCGAGTCCAGGTCCGTGAACCATTTCGTAACCAGTTCCCACTCGCCCATTGAAGGATCGTTCTGCGAGATCGCCTCCGTCTGACGTTGCCACGAGACGACGCCACGGAAACCGCCCGTGGATTTGGGCTCTAGGGCGATATCGACTTTGGTGCCCATGTCGTCGTCGCCCGCCGGCGCAAGCGGGACGACGGGTCCGACTTGGGGTCCGTTACCCGAGTCGATCTTGTTCAGGCGCGACAGCGCCATCTGTCTATCGTCGGTTGCGCTCCATCCGCCCCACACGACCCAGGCGTGCTCGACGCCTTGGGAGTCTGTCCCCACGACGATCGAGGCGGTCCAGTCACCCGTGCCGCCACCGGCGTGGAGTAGTCCGCTCGAGACCCGGCCGGTTGTCTTCGTATTCCAGTCGCCACCTGGATCGCGCCACGCCAGCTGGACGCCGGTTGCATGTTTCCCATGAAGCACGAGCATCCGACCCTCATCGGTCAACGCGGCGCGCTGGTTGCTGGCGAACCAGGTCGGATCGCTCGAACCGATTTCGGGTCCGGCGACCGTGCTGAGTCCCTCGATCTCCTCGGCCGTCGTTGTGATCACGAGCTTGGGAGGGCGGTCGCTTTCGCTGCTGGCCCAGAGCGGTGCCTTGGCGCGGTTGACCTTCACGGCCAGCGAGAGCTCCGATCCGCCGAGCAACGACGAAGGAATGGCGAGCCTCTCGACGCCGACCCCCACGGGACCGAAACTACCCGCCGACTGACCGGCGAAAGAGGGTCGAGTCGACCACGTGACGTTTTCGGACCACGAGGTTTCGCTCATGGCGATCACTTTTCCGCCCTGCGGTGACGCCCGGCGACTGTAGAGACGAAGTGATGCGGATTCGATCGTCCCGGCGATCCCGGCGAGGGGGAAGCGCAGCAGCGCTACCCGCTTGGGTTCGAGACCGGCCCGCAGAACGGTGGCCGCGGCCCGCGAGCGTTTGGGCTCGGCCGCGTTCACGAAGGTGTCGGCCTCGGCCATGACGACGGTTTGCTCCGAGGCCGAGACGGGCCCCGACGCCGTCGGCGCGAGAGACGCGAGCAGGGCAAGCGCGCCTACGTAAGCCGTCGTCCTATTCGAAACTCCGAGCCGTCGACGAGAAATGAATGACCCCCTTGTGCGCGACGAGACTAAGGGCATTCCGCCCTCTCGATGGTCATCGGCCTGACACCGGCCCTAGTTAAAGCGGATTCTTCAAACCCGGCCCAGCTCTTGGTAGATCTCTTCGAGGGCGCGCTCGGTGCCGCGAGCCGAAAACAGCTCCCCGGCTCGGTTCCTGGCTGCTTCACCCATCGCCTCGGCCGAGCCCCGGTCGACAAGGAGCCGTTCGATGGCGTCGGCAAGGGCGGTTGGATCCCGCGGCGAAACGACGACCCCAGCCTCCTCGTCCTCGATCATCCGTGGGATGTCGCCCACCTCCGTCGCAACGCAGGGCAACCCCGTCGCCATCGCTTCGAGCAGCGTCAGCGGCATGGCCTCCCACCACGAGGGCAGGCAGAACACGTCGGCCTCCCGGTAGATGTCCGGCATCGCCTCGTGTGGCCTTGAACCCAACACGGTTGCCTTTCCTCGCGCCGCCTCCCTCACCTCCCGCTCCTCGGCCGTTCCCTCGTCCGGGGTTCCACCCACCAAAACGAGTTCGTGCGCGACTCCTCGCGCTCGGAGGACGTCCGATGCACGGATCAGGTCCACAACGCCCTTGCGCGGGGTGAGCAGTCCGACGTAGAGGATCTTCGGAGGGTCGTTGCGGGGGTCGGGGGGGCCGAAGGCGTTGACGTCCACGCCGTTTTCGATCAGGGTCAACCGGTCCTTTCGAACGACGGGTCGAAGAGCCTCGAGAGCTCCGTGGGACACGGCCACCACGACCGACGCCGGACGAAGCATGAGGCGAGCGATGGTCCTCTTCGCCACACCCGTGAGCCACAGCTGGACTTTGCCGCTGTGCACGTGGAGGACGACCTTGCGGCGTCGGAGCCGGGCGGCCCCCACGAGAAGGGCCGCCCTCAAGAGCGTTACCCCCGGGACCAGAGCCGTGTGTATATGCACGATGTCCCGATCCTTGGCGCGGGTGAAGACCTCTTTAGCGTTGTAGATCGTGCGCCGCACGTTCGCGCCGGTGAGCCGGCCCGCCTGGGGAGGACCGCCCGGCGTGAGGTTCACGAGCTCGATGTCGTGTTCGGCCGCAAGTGGTCCGTTGAGGATTCCGAGCATGTAGGCGGCGATTCCGCCCCGCTCGGGCGGGCCGCGGCCCACCAGAAGTACCCGGCTCATAGGGGCCGCACATTATCTTGGGACCATGATGCGGCGCGGCTGGGTCCTCGTGACCGACGGCGGGAGCGGACAGGGGCGCTCGGCCCTCGCGGCGGTGCGCGCCCTGGCGGAGGCCGGCTATCCAACCGGCGTCACGGTTTCCGGTCGCTACTCGCTGGCCGCCGCCTCTCGCTTTTGCCAACGACGGATCGAGGTGCCGTCGGTCACGGACGCATCGGGCTACAAGCAGGCGATCCTGGCCGAGGTCAAACGACGGCGTTACCTCACCGTTATGCCGACGAGCGACAGCGCCCTTCTGGTCCTCGGACGACCCGTTAAGGAGCTCGTCGACAAGGTGCGGTTGAGCGAGAAGGCGGGGCGCGTCGGCCTCGCGGTTCCCGAGACGGCTCGGTTCGACTCGACCGACGACTTATTCGCTGCCGCCGAGGGCTTCGACTACCCGGTGGTCATGAAGCCCGCCGTGTCGCGCTGGCCGGCGGCATGCCTCTCGTCCCGCGCGGAACTCGCGTCGCTTGCGAGCGCGCTCGACGGGCCCTTTTTGATCCAGCCGTTTCTGCGCGACGACCTCCGCGCGATCTGCGGGGTGATGTGGAAGGGTCGGCTCGTCGCGTCGTCCCACCAGCGTTACTTCCGTACGTGGCCGCGCTCCTGCGGAACCGCGAGCGCGGCGGAGACGACGGCGCCCGATATTGACCTCGAGGAGAGAATCGTTGCCCTCCTGGCCGGATACGAGGGGATCTTCCAGGCTCAGCTGGCCGCGGACAAGCTGCTGGATCTGAACGCTCGCCCCTACGGTTCCATGCCACTGGCCGTGGAAGCGGGAACGAACTTCCCGAGGATTTACTGCGACCTCCTGCACGGAGTGGAGTACTCGGGCGTGGTGAGGGCGCGACAGGGCGTCTTCTACCGGTGGGTGGAGGGCGACCTCAGGAATCTCTTCTCCTCTTACCGCCGTGGAGAGCTGGGGGCGCTGTCCGTCTTGAGGGCGCTAAAACCTCGTCGGCGCACCGCCCACAGCACCGAGTCGCTTGCCGATCCGAAGCCGACTCTGGCTCGACTCGCATATGCCCTTCGACGCGCGGCATGACGCCGGATGACCAGGCACTCTTAGCGCGCGTTCCCGAGAGCCTTAGAGAGCCCAACGGGATCCCGTCCGAGGATCACGTGGGGCGTCGCGAGCGCGCTCACGAGTTGGTGAAAGATGCCCTTTCGGAGGTCCTCCAGCCGCAGGGGATCCGCATCTCACCGCTCGGCCCGGGATGGTCGACCGACGTCGACGTCCACGTGGGCCGGCTCCCCGCCCCGGAGATCCTTCTCCGGCGGGGATGGCTGCCGCTGGATGATCTCTTGACCGCACTGGGAAGCCCCGGGACCGGGCGCTGGGCCGTGTTCGAAAACGGACGTGTCCTGGCTTCGCTGGACATCCATCTCGTCCCACCTCACCGGCCCGTCGAGGGGATCATTTCCCGCTGCAAACGTCGCCGGCAGGTCAGGGCCCGCGAGGTTCTCGAGCTGCGAACGTTGCGGAGACAGGGACACACGCTTCCGCGCGATGCCGTCGTGACGGCAGCCGCCAACGCGGAGGCCGCTCTCGGGGGAAGCGACCTCGAGGAGTGGCGCGAGGGCGCTCCGGTGTCGCCTCCCGTCTCGCTGGCGTCGGCGCCACTGCGAGAAGCGGGGGCGATCGTTGCCAGGGTTCGCCGGCATCGGCGGATGGTCGTCGCGGTCAGCGGTGTCGACGGATCCGGAAAATCGACCCTCGTCGGAGAGGTCCGAGCGCAGCTGCGCGATGCCGGGGTGCCGGTGGCGAGCGTGTGGACGAGACCGGGCCTCCGCCTGGGAGGTCTCGAGCCCTTCGCTCGCGTCGCGAAGCGATTGCTGAAACAGAGTGAGGAGCCGGGAATCAGGCAGGTGGCGAAGGGCACCTCGAGGCCACAGCTCTCGCGGACCGGAGCCATCGGGTGGGCGTGGTCGGTGCTCGTAACCCTTTCGTTCGTATGGGGGGTGCGGAAGACGTACGCGCGCTCTCGGGGAGTTCTGCTTTTCGACAGGCACTTGCTCGACGCGCTGGCGACTCTCGAGTTCGCTTACGGGACGGTGAACCTCACCTTGCAGAGGTGGTTCATCAGAAGCTTGCTGCCGGCGGCCGCGACGACCTTCTATCTGGACATCGATGCGGACGAGGCCATCTCCCGGAAGAAAGACGACGTCTTCGGCGAGCACGCGGTCGCAGCTCAACTGGAGTTGTACCGGGCGTTACTGCAAAGCAATGCCGGTGTCGCCGTGCTCGACGCCACCGATCCCCCGGAACGTCTCGCCGAGGTCGTCATACGAGCCATCGTCGAGGGCTGAGTTAGACGGTGGGGGAGAGGCCGGTCGCGGGTCCCCGACGCGTCATCTGGCGCAACTCGGTCAACAGCTTCTTGTCGGTCAGCCACAGCGCCGCCCATCCGCACACGAGTCCCGCGAGCGAGGCAAAGGCGAGCCGAGCGACGGCGGGCCCCGGAAGCCACATATGAACGGCCCCCGCGCCGCCGAAGGCCGCGACCCCCACGGCGAGCGACGGCCACAGCGCCCCGGCGAGATCGACGACCGAAAGGGACAGCACGCGCGCCGCCACTATCTGCATCATGGCCGCCAGCGCGAGGGCGACGCCGGCCTGCGCCCATGACACGCCTTCGATCCCCCAGTCGGTCGCCACCAGCAGCGCCGGTAAGAGAACCGCGAGACGTACCACGGAGGAACCCAAGGCAAGCCCGGGCCGACCGATCCCTTTGTAGAGGTCGACGGCGCCGATCCCCAACGACCGAAACGACGCGTACAGGGCAAGAGCTTGCAAGGGCACGATGCTCGGACTCCATTTCGGTACCCCGAACACGACCTCGACGAGGCTCGGCGCAACGACGGCGAGGAGCACCCCGGCCCCCACGCCGAAGACGGTTTGAATCCTGACACTCGTCAGATAGCCCCTGACGAGCTTCCCGTGATCGTCGCGCGCCTTGCTGAACAAGGGGAAGGCGACCGACGAGAGGACGTGGAAGACGTTGATGATCGCCATTTGGGGGAGCCGGAACGCAAGCGCGTAGAAGCCCAGGGCGTCCGTTCCCAGCACCTTTCCTACGATCAAGTAGTCGATGTTGAACACGAGGCTCAAGAGCAGCCCATTGCCGGCGGCGGCCACACCGTATCGAAGGAGGGGGCCGGCCTCCTCGCCGCGCAGGGCTCCGAAGGAAAGGCGCGGCCGATGATCGACCAGCACCCACGCGGCTGCAGTTCGCAGGAGATTGCCGGCCAGATAACCCCAGACAATTGCGACCGCGCCGTATCCCGCCACCGCCAGACCGATCGAGACCGCGCCCTGGCCGACGGCGCGCAGTAGATCCATGATCAGACGATTCTTGAAACGCAGCTCTTTCCTGATCAGCGCGTCGGGCACTTGTCCGAGACCCCCGAGAAACAGCGACAGCGACAGCAGTCGAAAAAGCCCCGTGACCTCGGGTTCGTCGAAGTAGTCGGCGACATAGGGGGCGGCAAGCAACGCGGCGCCGACCAGCGCGAGCGACGACACCAGGCTTAGCGCAACCGCCGAATCGATTCGGCGATCGGTGCGGGGAAAGTACACGAGGGCCTGCGCCACGCCGAGGTCGGTCAGAACCTCCGCGTAGGTGATGAAGACCAGGGCCAGTCCTACGAGACCGAACTCCTCCACGGTAAGGAGACGCGCGAGGATCGCGGTCGAGACCAATACCAGCGCCTTGCCCAGGAAGTAAGAGAGGCCTTGCCACATCACGCCGCCCGCGGCGGCTCGTCTGAGGCCGGGATCCCCCGGGTCTTGCGCGATCGCCTCCGACTCAACCGGTGAGTCGTTCGACACGTTGTCTCCCTACTGCCGGCGGTTCCCTTTGCGCTTCCCGGGCAACCGTAAAGCAGGCAGCTTGCGAGGGTTCTGTAGCAGGCCTTCCCAGAACCCGATGCCCCAACTGACGTGCATCGCCACGAACGCGGCCGGAACCGTCGCCTTCGCTTGGCGTTCTCGAACTTTTTTTGCGGTGACCGCGCTGGCCGCGGTTAAAGCAGCCAGGTACGGAAGCGTTGCCGCGGCGGAGACTCGGGGACTCTTCGCTGCGACCGCCGCGGCCAGCGCCCACGAGGCAACCAGCGCGGGGGCCGCCAGGTGGCGCAGCCGGAGGGATTCAGGATGCAGGCGAGCGACGTCGGCTTTGCCTCGTCCGTAACGCCGGTACTGCCGAAAGAGGGCGCCGATGGTCTGGCGACTGAGCCACTCGATCGTTATGTCGGGATCGAAGAGGAGCTCGCGTCCTGCGAGGCGGATCCGGTAGTCCATCTCAAAGTCCTGGTTCGTGATCAGACGCTCGTCCCAGCCACCCAGTTCGATTAAGAGCGCGGTGTCGTAGGCGCCGAAGGGAATATGTTCGGTCGGCCTGACCTGGGTGCCGTAGTGGTACAGAGAGTTCCCGACGCCGAAGCGCGACGCCATCGCCGCGGCGATAGCGCGGCCGGCGGGAGTAATCCCGACTCCGTCCTTGCGACCGCCGACTCCGCCCCAGTCACCGTTCTCGAGATGATGAACCGCTCGCTTCACGTAGTCCGGGGGAACCGTCGCGTGGGCGTCTACCCGAACGAGCCACTTGCCGCGTGCCGCGGCCAGTGCGACGTTGAGCGACTTCGGAGTGATGGCGGCCGGATTCTCCTGCAGCTCGATCCGAGGATCGCGCTCGATGTAGGAACGAACCACCTCGGCTGTCCTGTCGGTCGAGGCGCCGTCCACGACGACGATCTGCAGGTTCCGTTCGGTCTGCGTCACGATCGAGTCCAGACAGTGCTCGATGTAGTTCTCCTCGTTGCGCGCGGGGACGATGACCGTCACCAGGTCGTCTCGGAGCTCGTCGATGCTGGGAAAAGCTACTGATGCCATTGCAGGAGCGCCGTCGCGCTTGAACACCTCCCTTTGCCGGTACCCATCGTAATTTCGGCGTGAGCGGGACCTATCTTGAGGGGTGCCGGTTCCATAGGGGCCTCCAGGGCCGTTCGGGTCCGTAGGATGGTCGGCACAGCGCCTAGCCAACCGAGATAGCGAGATGAGGACGACGATGAAGACGACGGTGGTCGGAACGGGGCATGTGGGCCTGGTGACGGCCGTGGCCTTTGCCTCTCTGGGGCACGACGTGACCGGCACCGACTCGGACAAGGAGAAGATCGCGCGTCTTCAGGCGGGTGAGGTTCCCTTCTACGAGCCCGGAGTGCAGGAGTTATTGACGCAGGAGATGGAATCGGGCCGGCTGACCTTCAGCTCGAGCTATGCGGACGCCGTGCCCGAAGCGGAGGCGGTGTTGATCAGCGTCGGGACACCCACGCGCGCCTCCGGCGAGGCAAACCTCATCGCCGTTGAGAACGCGGCCCGCGATGTGGCGCGCCATGCGTCGGGGCAGGTGGTGGTCGTCGAGAAGTCGACCGTGCCGACGGGAACGGCGATGCGACTCCGAAGCACCCTCCATCGGGAGCGGCCGGATCTCGCGGATCAACTGGAGGTCGCTTGCAACCCCGAGTTCCTGCGGGAGGGCAAGGCTCTGTGGGACACGCTCAATCCCGACCGGATCCTGGTGGGAGCCGAATCCGAGATCGCTTTCGAGGCAATGCGCCGGCTCTATAAACCTCTCACCGACAAAGGTCACGAGCTCATCGAGACCGACATCGCCACCGCGGAACTAACCAAGCATGCAAGCAACGCCTTCCTGGCTTTGAAGATCTCCTTCGCCAATGCCCTTGCCCGTTTGTGCGAGCGAGCGGGGGCCGACGTCGAGGCCGTTACGACCGGTATGGGAAAGGACCCGCGCATCGGACCCGATTTTCTGCGCGCCGGACTGGGCTACGGAGGATCTTGTTTTCCCAAGGACCTCGCGGCGTTCGAACGAGTGGCCTCCAAGTTGGGATACCAATTCCCGATTCTGCGCGAGGTGGCTCGCATCAACGAGGAGACGATCGACGCCGCGCTCGACAAAGTGCGCGAGGCACTGTGGAATCTCGAGGAGAAGCGCATCGCTCTGCTCGGGCTCGCATTCAAACCCGGCACGGACGACGTACGTTTTGCTCCGGCCCTCACGCTCGCACGAAGGTTGATGGCCGAAGGGGCGGTCGTCGTCGGCTATGACCCCGTGGCCGGTCCGGCGGCCCAAAGTGAGATGCCGACACTGGAGTTGGCGTCGGGGGTTCTGGAGGCCGCGGCCGGGGCCCACTGCGTCGTCTTGTGCACGGAGTGGCCGGAGTTCGAGGCCATCGATCTAGACCGTTTGCGCGACGTTCTCGCCTATCCCGTGGTCGTAGACGGCCGCAACTTCTTCGACGAAGATCGGATGATCAAGGCCGGGTTCTCGTACTACCCGACCGGCCGCGCTCCCCGCGCCCACTAACCGTTCGTCGAATGCTCTATTGGTTGCGGATAGCGCAACGAGCGGAGCACTCGGCGGAGTTTTACTCGTTTTCGAAGGTGGGGATGCCCGCGTTCTCGGGGCCGCGTCCCTGGAAGCGCTCTCTGAAGTTGTTAATGGCATCGAGTGAGTAACGGGCGCAGGCCTGGGTGGCGTTCCACGCGGTGAGTACATAGCTCTTCGACTCGTCGATGGCGTCGTACGGAACCGTGATGATCGGCGATATGGCGCCGGCCGACAGCGCGTCCTCGTGGTTGGCCGCCTTCGTGAACTCCTCGAGCTCACTCACGGTTTCTCCCGGCGCGTCCGGCTTGTACCAGACGATCACGTGGCCGTGTTCCATGTTGTGCACCAAGCCCTCTTCCTCGACGATCTCGGGATAGAACGCCGGGTCGACGAGAAACTCCGTCGGCCAGTGGTCACCCGATGTTGGAGGTCTGGTCTCGTAGTCGACCTGTTCGGAAGGGTCCACGTGCTCGTTGCCCGCTTCCTCCGGCTCCTCGATCGGGTCGCATCCCGCGTCCGCCGCGGCCACTCCCTTCGGCGCCGGCGGCGCATCCCCCCCGTTTTGCATGACGACCGCGATGGCCACGATTCCAAGTATCAGTACCGCGAGGGCAAGGGTGATGAGATTCGAGCGCCGCGCGGCCTTGCGCTGCTGGTCGCGACGCATCTGCTCCGCAAGTCTCTTTCGTTGTTTTTCTTGAAGCTTCTTGCTCACGGGCGCAGGTTATCAGGGGAGGATGTAGTCACCAGGGTCGGGTTGAGGGCGGGGACGAGGCTTGTAATCGGGCGACGCGTAGCCGACGAGCACCAGCGCGTGGGGTTCCACGTGTGGCGCTAATCCGAGCTCGGACTTGACGACTTGCCCACAGAAAACCGGTGCCGAGATCCAGCATGAAGCGATGTCGTCCTCGGCGAGGGAGGTCATGAAGGTTTGCAACGCGGCCCCCACGCTGTGAGCGAACAAGCTCCATTCGGCGCGGCGTCTGCGTTCGTCCGAATAGAAGTGCGAACGTGTCATGTCGGCGCAACACACTGCCAGTACCGGAGTCGAAGTCAGGAGGTCGTGTGACTTGTTCACGATGTGATCGATCTCCGACGGCGGTAGACCATCGCGGCCCAGGTCCTCTCGCCACGCCGCACCCATCGCGGCCGACAGCCTTTCCTTGGCCTGAGGCTCCTCTACGAACGCGAAGCGCCAC
This sequence comes from Actinomycetota bacterium, assembly GCA_030862115.1. Classification (GTDB taxonomy): domain Bacteria; phylum Actinomycetota; class CADDZG01; order CADDZG01; family WHSQ01; genus JALZEK01. The sequence goes on along the minus strand of JALZEI010000127.1, from coordinate 18,150 downwards.
GGCTGCGAGTGGTGGGGGGCGGGGGCCTGCACCGCCAGAGAGACGGCGCGCTCGAGCGCGGCCCGCGGAACCCTACGATCCAAAAACGACCGGACGCTCCGGCGGGCGGCGACGGCCTCGGCGAGATTCACCGGAACAGGTCCTCCCGCGGGGGCCGGACGATTGCCTTTGCACTCCCACGTCCTGTGGTCGTGGTTGCTCCCCGAACAATGGCCGCGCAGACACCGTTCGTCTTGCCCATTGCCAACTCCGCAGCGCCGGCCAACTCGTCGGCCACGCATATCTGCGTGGCCTGCAGCTCGTTGCCGTAGGAGTCCGAACGGCCGCGGTAATCGATAAAGGGCTCTAATCCGGCCACACCGATGGCGACGTCGGTTTGCCCGATCCGCCACGGCCGTCCGAAGGTATCGCTGATGACGACTGCTACATCGACGTCGCACAAGACCCTTAAGCGCGCTCTAAGACGCCGAGCAGATAAGTCGGGATCAAGTGGGAGGAGGACCAAATGGCCGGGCTCCACGTTCGACGCGTCGACGCCCGCGTTCGCGCAGACGAATCCGTGCGGGGTCTCCGAAATCACCATGTCACCCGAACGTCGCAGGATGCGGTGGGACTCCGCTATGGCCGTCTCGGTCTTTGCCGCGGTCTCGACGACACGGCCCTCTGCTTTAGAGACGGCTTTTTGAGCAACCACTACGACGTCGCCGGCGACGATCGCGCCCGCACCTGCGGCGCGCACGATCAGGGCGGCCAGGTCGTCTCCTTGTCTTACCTCGGGGATCCCCCGGATGGGGCTGATCGAGATCATCGGGCGCTTGCCTCGAGCAGGTCTGAGGCGAGCCCCGCCGCGGCCTCGTGATCCGTCATGACCGTATCGAGAGCCGCGCAGTTCATTCCCGCGGAGCGCACTCGGTCTGTTTCCTCGGCGTCCGATCGATCGACGACGAACAGATCGCAGAAGTCTGCATAAGACCTCGCGACCGCGCTCGCGCTCGACTCGCCGGCAAGACGCAGGAGCAAACGGTCCGCGGGTCCCTTTAGGGCGGCCCCCCTGATGATCGGAGAGACCGCGACGACTCGATCGTGTGTCCGCAAAGCGTCGCGAATGCCGGGCAATCCGATGATGGGGGCGATCGACAGAATCGGGTTCGAGGGACACAGCACGACCGTGTCGCAATCGTGCAGCACGTCGAGCACGTCGGGTCCCGGTTTGGCGTCCTCGATTCCCTCCCAACGAATCTCGTCGATTTCGGGCGCGGTGCGCTCCCTGACGAAGTACTCCTGGAAATCGAGCCACCTCCCGTCGGTTGTGCGCAGCCGGGTACGAACGGGATCGTCCGACATCGGCAGAACCCGGGAGCGAATGCCAAAGCCGCGCGTGATCTCACCGGTGGCATCGGTGAGTGTCGCTCCACCGGCGAGGCGTTCGGACCGCAGAAGGCAGGTGGCCAGATCCTTGTCGCCGAGGCCGAACCAGTTCTCGGTTCCGAGTAAGCCCATGGCCTCCACGAAGTTGAAAGTGTCGCCTCTCATCCCCCAGCCCCGGTCGGTGTCCGCCACCCCCGCGAGCCAGTACGTGCATATATCGATGTCCGGGCTCACGTGCACGCCGTAGATCACCGCATCGTCGCCGGTGTTTACGACTGCCGTGAGGTTTTCCTCGCCGGCCGCTCGAGCCAGTCCGACGAGGAGTTTTGCTCCTCCAACTCCGCCCGCGAGGGCCGTTACCTTCATCGTCCGCGAAGGATAGTGGCCGCCATGTGGTCGGTTAGCCTGCCGCTGTGAAAACCATCGACGGGGTGCTGGCCCGGGCCACCGCAGGATCCGGGCTCGTCACGGATGAGGTCTACGAACTGGCCGCGCTCGCCCGCTCTGAGCCGGAGGCCGTGGTGGAGGCCGCAGGACATCTGCGAGACGAAACCAGCGGCCCGCGGATTACCTTTTCGAAAAAGGTCTTCATCCCGTTGACGAAGCTCTGTCGAGATTCTTGCGGCTACTGCACCTTCGCTCGGCCCCCGGAACCCGGACGCGCCGCGTACATGACGGTCGATGAAGTCCTCGAGGTCGCGCGCTCAGGCCAGGCGGCCGGTTGTAAGGAGGCGCTGTTCACGCTCGGCGACAAACCGGAGAGGAAGTGGCGTCAAGCACGCGACGAGCTGGACGGTCTTGGTCATGACTCGACGATCGATTACCTAGTTCATGCGTGCCGCGCGGTGTTTGAAGAGACGGGTTTGCTCCCTCACGTCAACCCGGGAGCCCTGACCTACGACGAGGCTATGGCCCTGCGGCACGTGTCGGTGAGCCAGGGGACGATGCTTGAGACTCTGTCTCCCCGACTTCTCGCTCGCGGAATGGCCCATTTCGGAGCCCCCGACAAGAAACCGGAAGTAAGGCTTGCCACCCTGGAGGCGGCAGGGCGCGCCGGTGTGCCGTTCACCACGGGGATCCTCGTGGGTATCGGCGAGACCTTCGCCGAGCGGATCGACGCACTGCTCGCGATTCGGGCCTCGCACGAGTCCTGGGGACACATCCAAGAGGTCATCGTGCAGAACTTCCGTGCCAAGCACGACACCCTGATGTCCCAACACCCCGAACCGGATGTCCCGGAGATGCGCGTGATGATCGCGCTGGCGCGCCTCATTCTTCCCGTAGAGATCGGGATCCAAGCACCGCCCAACCTCACCCCGGAGGAGTACGGAAGCTATCTCGCGGCCGGTCTAAACGATTGGGGAGGGGTCTCGCCGGTGACTCCCGATCACGTGAATCCTGAGGCACCGTGGCCCAAGATCGACGAGCTCCGCGGCGTCACCGAATCTCGCGGCTACCTGTTGCGCGAGCGGCTGGCTGTTTATCCGCGCTACTGCAACGCGCCGGCCGCGTTGGAGAGTTGGGTCGATCCGAAACTTCGGGCGGGCGTACTCGATTCGATTGATGGGGAGGGGTTCCGTCGCGACGAGGACTGGTACTCCGGCGGGGACTCGCCGCCTCCGGAGTCGTCCCGGGCTGCCATCGAACAGGCGCGAGCGGGCGCATGGCGGGTGTGCGGGCGCGTCGAGCGCTCCTCCGTGATGGGAGTGCTCGAACGAGCCGCGGGGGGGATGGAACCGTCCGAGGAGGAGATCGAGTTGTTGTTCACCGCCGTCGGCTCGGAGACCGAGCGCCTCTTTGAGGTTGCAGACGATCTACGGCAGCGCGCGGTGGGCGACGAAGTGACATACGTAATTAACCGGAACATCAACTACACGAACATGTGCTATTTCCGCTGCGGGTTTTGCGCCTTTTCAAAAGGACCCAAGTCTCTCAACCTGCGCGGCGAGCCCTACCTTCTCTCGCCCGAGGAGGTGGCCGGCCGCGCAATCGAGGCGTGGGAGCGCGGCGCGACCGAGGTCTGCATGCAGGGAGGAATCCATCATTCCTTCACGGCCGACAACTACGTCGAATATCTACGAGCCGTGAAGGACGCCGTGCCGGATATGCACGTGCACGCGTTCACCGCGCTGGAGGTATGGCAGGGCGCGCAGGCCTCGGGTATCTCGGTCGAGGAGTTCCTCCGTGAACTGAAAGAGGCGGGCCTGGCCACTCTCCCGGGTACCGCGGCCGAGATCCTCGACGACGACATTCGGGCGATCATCTGCCCCGACAAGATCAACACCGAGCAGTGGTGCGAGGTCCACCGCATCGCGCACTCACTTGGCCTTCGGTCGAACGCAACGATCATGTTCGGAACCGTCGAGGGGCCGGCGAGTTGGGCCCGTCACCTGGTCGTCGTTAGGAAGCTGCATAAGGAGGTCGCCGGCGAGGGGGGAGGGCTCTTCGAGTTCGTTCCTCTGCCTTTCGTGCACATGGCGGCGCCGATCTACCTGAAGGGCCGCTCCCGCCGGGGGCCGACATTCGAAGAGGCGCTCAAGATGCATGCGGTGGCCCGGCTCGCCCTCCACGGCCATATCGACAACATCCAGGTGTCCTGGGTCAAGATGGGGCTGGAGGGCGCGAAGCTGGCTCTCCAGGCGGGAGCCAACGATCTCGGCGGCACCCTCATGAACGAGAACATCTCTCGGGCCGCAGGCGCCGGTCACGGCCAGGAATTGGCGGCCGAGGACATGGAGTCGTTGATACGCTCCCTGGGACGAGTTCCGCGGCGCAGAACGACGCTTTACCGGAGCGCCTTGCAACAGAGCGCGGAGAGCGCCTAGGCGGACAGGCGCCACCGCTAAACAGGAGGCGACAGCCCATCCGATGTGCAGCTTGAGCGAGCGCGCACAACTATGAGAACTGAAGAAAGTCTAGCCAGGCCCCCGGAGGGGGCCGGCCGCGCGCTGCCCACGGTTTTGGCCGTGGTGGTCACCCATAACGGTAGGAGGTGGCTCCGGGACAGCTTGGTGTCGCTCAACACGCAGACATACAAAAATCTCGACATCCTTGTGGTCGACGACGCCTCCCCGGACTCCCGTCATCCTCCTCCGCTCAAGCGCATCGCTAAACGACATCTGAAAAGGCGCCGCTGGGGGTACTTGCGAACTCCTCGACCCCTCGGCTTCGGTGGAGCAATCAACTGGGCTCTTGCCCGAGCGCGCACAGACGCAGACTTCTACCTGTTTATTCACGACGATGCGGCGCTGACCCCTGCTTCGGTCGAGCGCATGGTGGCGCGCCTGGCGGCGGATAGATCGTGCGCCATCGTGGGGCCGAAGATCGTGTCGTGGGATAACCCCGATTTGCTCGAAGAAGTGGGGATGGCCGTCGATCGACTGGGTTATCCGTACAAGGGTCTCGAGGACACCGAGATCGATGACGGACAGTACGACGACCCCGCGGAGGTCTTCTTCGTTACTTCCACCTGCATGCTGATTCGCTCCTCGGTGTTTCGTCAGCTGCGCGGCTGGGACGCCAACATGCGCGCGTTCTCTGAAGACATGGATCTCTGTTGGCGAGCGCGCGTTGTAGGACATACCGTTCGGCTGGAGCCGGGTGCCAAGGCGCGACACGCGATCGCGCTTGCAACCGGACAACGGCGGTCGAAGTTCCTTCCGCAGCGTTACTACATCAGACGCAATCGCTGGCGGTCGGTGATGAAGAACGTCGCCGGTGTTCGCTTAATCGGGGTGCTTCCTCTTTTGTTCCTGGCGATGCTCCTCGAGATGGTCGGATTCATAATCCTTCGCCAGCCGAGAGATATATGGAGTCTCGTGCGCGCCTTCGGATGGAACCTGATCAGGCTGCCACAAACGATTGCCGAACGAACGCGCGTTCAGCTTAACCGCAAAGTCTCGGACCGCAATCTACGGCGGCTGATGATTCGCCAGACCTCGCGAATGCGCTCGTACATGCAGAACCAGGCGGGTCGACTCGAGGAGGCCTGGGGGCGCCGGACCGAGTTGTTGGCGGCGCGATCGAGTCAGGCGCGCGCTCTAGGTCGCAGGATGAAGGGCAGACCGGCACTTATAGGTGTCCTGGCCTTCGTGGCCCTCGCCCTCGCCTTTCGGCATTACATCTGGGGGAGCGCGGCATCTGTCGGTGAGCTACTTCCTTATCCGGACAGGGCGACCGCACTATGGCGCGCGTTCTTTTCACCGTGGCAGTCGGCCGGCCTGGGTCAGCCGGGGGCCGCTTCGCCCGCGCTTCTGCCGCTGGGCGCTTTTCCCGTGATCACCTTTGGCGGGTCGGGCACCGCCCAGAAGCTTCTGCTGATGGTGCTCGGCGTCGTTTCGTTTGCCGGCGCGTACAAGCTCGTCTCCGATGTCGTGGGTCGCTGGGGTCGCTTTGCCGCGGGTGTGGCGTACGTGGTCGGGGGCCTCGGTTACGCGGGGGTCCGACAGGGAGCGCTTGCGGCTCTGGCCTTTGGGGCGGCGGCGCCGTTCGCGTTGCACTCTTTGCTGCGACTGGCCGGATGGGTGCGACCGCCGGGTTGGCTGCCCGGTCGGGAGGTCGCCAAGCTCGCCGCGGCCGCCGGGCTTTCCGCCGCGTTCGTCCCCGGCTCCCTTCTGCTCTATCTCGTGACCGCCGTCGCGCTCGCGGCCGGTAGGGAGTTCATGTCGCCCGGAAGCCGGGCCATTCGCTCGGTCATCGCGGTCGCCATCGGGCTCGCGCTCTCGTGGGCGTTGCTCCTTCCCTGGAGCTCCTCGTGGTGGCAGCCGGGAGCTCCGCTGGACCGGCTGCGGAACGACGCGACGTGGCGTTTCTTCGCGTCCCAGTTCGACGGCCACGGCATGACCTCGGTGGTGCTCGGCCAGACTCCGGACGGGCCGGCGCTGTTCGGGCTGGCCCTTCCCCTGCTCGGCATCGTCGCCGCTCTCGTGGGAGAGGGCCAGCGACGGCGAGTGGCTCTGGGTCTGTGGGGAGTCGTCGCAACCTCGGGAATCGTTGTCGCCTTCATCTCCGGAGGAATCATCAGGCCGTTTGTCTCGTCGCCGACCGAGGCCGGCGTGTTGGCCTCGCTCGCTTTCGCGGCGCTCGCGGGCATCGCCGTGGGGGCCTTCCGCTTCGATCTACCTCGCCGGGGGTTCGGGCTCGTCCAGGGAGCCGCCGTAACGGGCATGGCGGCCGCCGTGCTTCTGGTCGCGGTGGGGTTGGGGCCGGCCATCTGGAGGGGGGAGTGGTGGCCGGGGGCAGGGCGCGAGAACACGGACCCGAGGGTCGTAAATGAGATCCGCTCCCTTCTCGGGACCCAGGCCGATACCGATGGCTCGAAGTTCCGAGCGTTGTGGATCGGGGATCGGTGGATACCCGGGGCAGCCAGCGCCGCGCGACCGTTGACGGATCGCCTCTTGACCGGTCCCCGGGGGCAAGCGCTCACCGACCTGTTCGAGCGAGCAGCCGCCGAGGGCGAGCGCGACCTGGATCGGATAGTCGCCTCGGTCGAGAGCGGATCGACGGACCGCGGTGGTCGACTCCTCGGTGCCTTCAACGTGCGCTTCGTCGTCCTCGAGCGCGGGGACTCGGAGGAGGCGTGGCTGCAACAGCGGGACCTCGCCGCGGTCACAACCAGCCCCGACTACGTCTTGCTGGAGAACACCTCGCAGGCAGCGGCCCCCGGGGTCTACGACGACATCCCGTCCTACGTCCGTTCGCTGTCGATCTCCGACCCCACGGTGAATGCCGGTGCCCCGGATCCCTCGCCCGTTATGGCCGATCAGGATTCGCCCTCCCGCTACTCGGTCGAGGACGCAAGTGGGCCGGGCGTGGCCTACCTTCCCGAGGCGTTCGACCCCCGCTGGGAGGGCACGATCGACGGCACTTCTCTCGAGCGGACCGACGCCGGCTGGGCCAACGCGTTCTCGATCCCGTCCGATGAGCGAGGCGAGCTGCTCATGGCCTACTCCCGGCCCGGAACCCACGTCGTGGTGTTGATCGTCGTCGGTCTGGCGTGGGTGGTCGTGCTGGGCGCGGCGAGTTCCACGAGGCGGATCTCGAGGGGGCCGCGATGAGCGACCGAGTGCGCGAGCTCTACCTCGCCGGGGCCGTTCTCGGCCTGATCGTCCTCGGGCTTTTGACCGAGGCCGTCTCCGATCCCGTACGGAATCCCGGCACGCCCTTGGACGCGGGCCGGCACGTCGAGCGCGCCGCCTTTTGCCCCCAAGCTGCGGCGGAACCGGGATCGAGAACGAGCGTGGCGGTGGCTTCCGCGACGGGGGTCGAGCTGCCGGTCGATTTCGAGCAGGCCGCATTCGGGAGCTTGGTGTCCCCTCCACCTCCCGAAACGGTTGAACTCCCCGAAGGGTCCTTCCTAACTAGAACGCCTACCGACGGCGCGGCGCTCAACGCGATCGGCTATGGGGGGCGCGTGGTGGCCGGCGTCGCCGGGACCTACGAGGACCCCGTGGAGGGGGCCGGCGGGGCACGCTGCTCCGAGCAATACGCGAAGGTTTGGTATTTCCCGGCGGGCTCCAGCGCACTGGGCTACGACGAAAGAATCCTTCTGTACAACCCGTTCGCCGACGAGGCGGTTGCGCGCGTCACCTTCTTCACCCCCGCGGGGGAGCAGGGCTCGGCAAGCCTCGACGACGTGGCCGTCGGGAGCGGCAGCTGGCAGGAGATAAACGTCAACGAGTTCGTCAAAACGCAGAAGCTTCTGTCCGCGACGGTCGAGTCGGTTAGGGGGCGCGTCATCGCGTGGCGGGTGCTGTTCGCAAAGCCGGAGGAGGCGCCCCATGGGGTCGGGCTAACCCTCGGGGCCTCGGAGACCTCGGATACCTGGTATTTCCCGGAGGGCTTTATCGGCTCCGGGTCGAACCAATCGTTCACCGTTCTGAACCCGACGGAACGGGAGGTGACGGCGTCCCTATCGCTGTTCACGGACAAAAAGGTCGTGCAACCTCCCGACGATCGCATCGAGGATTTCCAGTCGATCACGCTCGAGCCGGAGACCTCTCAAGAGGTCTCTCTCGCGGGCCTTGAGTCCCCCGCGGGCGGAACCCTTTCCCACGTCAGCGCCTTGGTGTCGACGGCCGAGGGGGCCGAGATCGTCGTCGAACGAACGATGTCCTTGTCGAGTGGAGATCTGGACGGCGTGGCCATGGAGATCGGCATCACACAACCGGGCAGACGCTGGATGCTGGCCCCCACCGTCGCCCGGCCGGTCACCGATGCGGTGGCGGTTTACAACCCCGGCGCAGCTAAGGCGAGCGTGAACGTCACTCTCCTGACCGCGGACGGCCCCCAATCACCGGACTCGTTGCAGGGGGTCGAAATCAGACCGCACCTTCGGTTGCAGATCCCAATAGGAGCCATTACGCGAAAAGAGGGCGCCGCTTATGCGGTCCTTACCTCGGATCGCCCAGTGGTGGCCGAGCGTTTGAGCTCGACGAGCAGCGACATTGCCGACGCCGCGGGGCGGCTGGTCGTAACGGAGTAGGGCCGTTCAGGCCGAGCGGACCGGGGTGGCTTTCGCGGCGTAGGCCCTCGCGGCATCAACCAAAGCACCGAAGAGGCTGAGCTCAACGCGGTCGACCGCGGCCATAACCTCCGGGTGCCATTGCACGCCGACGACCCAGCTGTTGTCGCGCGACACGACGGCTTCCAGAACCCCGTCCTCGGCCCACCCGATCTCCTGAAGGGGCTCGGCGATGCGGCCGAGGCCCTGATGGTGGTGTGAGTTCACGTCGAAGTTCGGCGCCATGACCTCGGCGAGGATGGTGCCTTCGAGAACCTCGAGATGGTGCGCGGGCTCCGCGCGCGGCCGATCGCGGTCGTGATTCAGGCGACCGGGTTTGTCGGCCAGGTTCTGTTCGAGGGTGCCGCCGAGCATCACGTTCAGGAGCTGCATCCCCCGGCAGATACACAGGACGGGCATGTCTCGATCCAGAGCCCCTCGCAGGAGCTTTAGCTCGAAGTCGTCACGCCGGTCGTTCACGTTGTAGGTACGAGGGTGGGGCTCCTCGCCGTAGCGAGCCGGGTTGATGTCTCCGCCCCCGGTCAAGAGAAGGCCGGTGGCGTCGTCGGGGAGGACTGCGTCGTCCACTTCGATTTCGGTCTGAACCTCGAGCCCGTCGGGGACCTTCTCGCCCGGGCCAAGAGGAAAGGAACTCATCACCAAAGGACGGCCTCCGGCCTTTCTGACCGACAGAAGATAGTCCTTGGGCAGGCGTGGACGGCTTCGGTCGCTGGGCAGCATTCCCGTGACCACAACGAGGTCCGGACGCGCGCCCGTAGTATCAGAGGGCTTCAGCCGAGACTCCCTTTCCAAACTCGTCTACCTCCAGAGGTGCCTGATGACCGATGGTATGCGCTTCGAGACAACCGCCATTCATGTCGGCCAAGATCCCGATCCCGAGACGGGGTCGGCAATCGTCCCTATCTATCAAACATCGACATACGTGCAGCAGGCTGTAGGTGTTCACAGGGGATACGAGTACTCCCGGACCGATAACCCAACCCGCCGCGCGCTCGAGACGTGTCTCGCCTCGTTGGAACCAGCCTCTCATGCCGTCGCGTTCGCGTCGGGGATGGCTGCGACCACAACGCTGGCCCTGACGCTTTCAAAGGGGGACCGGGTGCTCATTCCCAACGACGTGTACGGAGGCACGTATCGGCTGTTCTCGAAGGTGACGGCCAACCTCGGGCTTGAGTTCACCGCCTTGGACATGACCGACATACCCTCGGTTCGCAAGGCTCTCGAGGATGGGCGAGTGAAACTTCTTTTTACCGAAACGCCCACCAACCCCACCCTGCACGTGCTCGATCTGGATGCCCTTGGTTCGCTGGCGCGTGAGTTCGAAACACTTTTTGTCGTCGACAACACGTTCGCGACGTCCTACATCCAACGACCGGTCGACTTCGGGGCCGATGCGGTCGTGTACTCGGCTACTAAGTATCTCGGTGGCCACTCGGATTTGGTGGCGGGCGCCATCACCACCAACGACGACGCTCTTGCCGAGAAACTGCGGTTCCTGCAGAACGCGGCGGGGGGCGTGCCCGGACCGTTCGATTGCTGGCTCTTGCTTCGAGGATTGAAAACGTTGGCGATGAGGATGCGGGCGCACAGCGAGGGGGCCGCGCTGGTGGCGCACTGGCTGCACGACCACCCGGGCGTCGAGCACGTGTACTTTCCCGGCCTCGAGTCGTTCCCCGGCCACGAGGTCGCCGCCAAGCAGATGTCGGCCGCGGGGGAGCCGCTCTTCGGGGGCATGGTGTCGTTCACGGTCGAATCCAAAGCACGAGCCCTCGATATCTGCGAGAGAACGGAGCTTTTTTGGCTCGGAGAGTCTTTGGGCGGAGTCGAGTCGCTTATCGAATACCCGGCCGTGATGACTCACGCCAGCCTCGCCGGCTCCGGCATGGAGGTTCCCGACACGCTCATCCGACTCTCCGTAGGAATAGAGCACCCCGACGACCTGATAGCCGACCTAGACCAAGCCCTGGCGTAACGTTACGGCTCCACCCCAAACCTAAAAGCGGCAGCGAAGGGAATCCGTGACGCGTCTGCCGTGAGTGACTCACGTGTGTTGGTTCTTTGGAGCCAACCAGACGCTCAGCGCATATCTGGCTCCAAAGTAACGTTTGCTCACTCCAGGTCGAGTGTCGGTTCGTAGCCATCCGCCAGTAGGGCGCGGAGGTCGGCCAGGAATTGGGTTCTTCGATCGCGTAGGTCCTCGAGCGCCACGTACAGCAGCCGCCACCCCAGCGCACGAAGGTCTCGGTCCCTTTGTAGGTCTGCCGTCCAAGCCCTCCTGCCGCCGTGCCACTTGTAGCTAACTGCCTCCACCCCTACCAGCCGCTCGGGAAAGGCGAAGTCGAGAAATCTGCGACCGCTCCGCGTCAAGACTTCGTACTGACGGACGTACCGCGGGATGGAATGCAACGAGCGCAATACGCGGTCGACCTTAAGTTCGAGATCGCTGCGAGTGTGCACGTAACCCACAGGCCGCGCGTCAAGGAGTATCCGGAGTATGTCCGTCCCACGGACACCCTTCCCTCCAGCCGTCCTCAGTTGCCAGTGAAGGGCCGGGAGCGTGGTGAGGTTTTGGCGCAAGCCATCTTCGAGAGCGGCTTCCACCGTTTCCATGTTGGTGACGGCGCCGAGGTCCAGGAGCGTCCGCGCCGGTGTCGTCAGCTTGAAGGGGCCATCCCACATCGAGTCGTGACTTTCGAGACGTCGCATGCGATGAACGGTCACTCCTTCCACCGGCGCAAGCCGTCGGGTGGTTGTGATCTCGACAGTCCCGGGAGGACATCCGCTCAATCCATGCAACGCCGCCGCGGCCCTGTGAGATAGGCGACTCGAGGTGCCCGCCCAATCGCATGCTGCCATTAGACGTCGCTCCCAAGTGTCCGGAGTACCGGCCACGGCGTAGGTGCGTGGAAGACACTCGATCCACTTTCCCGCGGCCGCCTTCCGCCGTAGCGCCGCGGCAGAAACTCCACGAGCAAGTGCTTCATCTCGACCGATGATGCCGAATCGGCCAAGCGCGTACTTAAGACATGCATCGGAGGGAGAGAGGTCAAGTTCGGTTGTCACACTGCGACCACACCGCAGGCCGTTGGCGACCGCTGTGACGCTAATCACATAAGCCTGATGTTTCTAGCCAAGCACCCGAGAAGAGGTTCTTTGGAGCTAAACCGACGCTCACCGTAGATCTGGCTCCAAAGAACAGCAGAAGGCGAACCCTCGGCGTTCTTGATCCGGTTTTGCTCGTCGCTGCGGCCTTTGACTTTGGGCGTCCTTCGACCGCCGCCTTTAGGGTTGCCTTCTCCGCCGATTTTGCGTTTGCTCTTGCCTTGAGCTTCCGGCGGGCTCCGGTTAGCTCGGCGTTGCTTGGTTGGCTAGGAACTCCAGCAGGTCGGCTCGGGTGAGGACGCCGGTTGGTGTTGAGCCCTCGCTAACGAGAATCGCCTCAGCCCCCCGGGAAAGGTCCGCGAACATCTCCTCGACTCCTGATGTCGACTGCACGACGGGAAGGGGTGGGTCCATTACCTCGACCACATCTCGCTCGAGTGCTGCGCGATCGCGGAACACGCGGTCGAGCAAACTCTTTTCGTGGACGGAGCCGACGATCTCGGAGAGGTCGGTGGGGGAGTCGATCCGGGCGACCGGCACCTGCGAGATGCCATAGGACTGCAGTAACTCGATGGCCCGGCCCACCTTCTCGTGCGCGCTCACCGTAACGAGCTCGGGGATCTGCTCGGCCCTCTTTTTCTCGGCCATTAGTTCCGCGATGCGCGCGTGGGTGCCGGGTCGATCGACGAAACCGTGTTCGAGCATCCACGACTCGTTGTAGATCTTGGAGAGGTAGCTCTTTCCGGAGTCGGGAAGAACGACGACCATCAGGTCGTCCGGTCCCAACTCGGCCGCGACCTCCAGCGCGGCCCACATCGCCGTACCCGAAGAACCTCCCGCGAGCACCCCTTCTTCACGAGTTATGCGGCGCGCGGTTTGGAACGAGTTCTTATCGGACACCGTCACCCAGCGATCGATGACGGAGGGGTCGAGGGTGTCGGGCCAGGACTCCTTTCCGATCCCCTCGACGAGATAGGGACCTACTTCGCCCCCGCTGAAGACGGAGCCCTCCGGATCGGCGCCGACAACCACGATGTCCGGGTTCTTTTCCTTGAGGAAACGGCCCGCCCCCGTCACCGTGCCGCCGGTCCCGACGCTCACGACGAAGTGAGTGATCTTTCCGTCGGTCTGTTCCCACAGTTCAGGCCCCGTCGAGTGGTAGTGCGATTCAGGGTTGCCCTGGTTGTGGTACTGGTTTGGTTGAAAGGCTCCCAGGATCTCCTCGGTGAGCCGGTCGGCCACCCGGTAGTAGGACTCCGGTGACTCCGGAGGAACGGCGGTCGGGGTTATGACGACCTCGGCTCCGTATGCCCTCAGTAACGAGACCTTCTCCTGGCTCATCTTGTCGGGCATCGTGAAGATGCAGCGGTAGCCCTTGATGGCCGCGGCGATGGCAAGGCCGACCCCCGTGTTGCCGGACGTCGGCTCCACGATCGTCCCGCCGGGCCTCAACAGCCCCTCCCGCTCGGCCGCCTCGATCATCCGAAGGCCGATGCGATCCTTGACGCTGCCGCCCGGATTGAGCATCTCGAGCTTCCCGAGCAGGGTGCAATCGAGGCCCCGCCCCATCTTCATGCGAAGAAGAGGGGTGTCTCCGACGAGGTCGAGAAGTGAGTTGTGAACCTCCATGGCCGAAGCATCGTAATCCCGCATGGGCGCCGCGAATAGTGCCTTCCGACGAGGCGCGGCCAGGCGCCGGGCCCTTCTCAAGGAACCTTTGTGGGCTTTGAGGAGTCCCTCATTCGGGTACGACATTTGTAGTGGAGGGTCTTTTCCCGCTCTCGCTTTCTGAGTACGATAGGCCTCCAGCTAGAGGGGATACAAAAAATGGAAAGACACGACGGTCGGGACCCGGACTTCGGGGCCGGCGACGATAGCGAGAAGGACCCGGCCTCCACCGCGCCGATGCCCGAGGCGCCGAGCGAAAGCGACCTTCCTCCCGAGGCCGAGCAGCCCAGAATCCCTCCCGTGACCTCCGAAGAGGGCATAGGCCGTACCGAGAGGGCCGAGGCGAGCGCGTTCGAGCCCGAGCCGCGCCGCCGCCGCCCGATATTCGTTCCGCGTCTTCGGACCGTCCTTATCGCCCTCTTGCTCATGCTCCCCGTGGCGGCGGCCGCGGGCGTTGCCTATGCCACCTACGACTACTCCGAGGAATACCAAGGCAAGATCCTTCCGGGAGCCGCGGTCGCCGGCGTCGATATAGGCGGCATGGAGAAGCGCGAGGCGGTGCGGGCCGTTCGAAAGGCTGTCAAGCCGCAGATGCACCGCCAGGTCAAGGTTCGCTGGCAAGACCACACCTGGAAGGTGACGCCCAAGCAGCTAGGGGCGAAGAGCGACGCCAAGGCGGCGGTCGAGGCTGCTCTGGAGGAGTCGGGCGAGGTATCCATGTTCGACAAGGCCCAGATGAAGTTCCTCGGCGACAAACTCGACTTCCGACAAGACGTCGCCTTCACCTATCCGAAGAAGGGGCCTTTTGCTTTTGTCGAGGGACTGGCTTCCGAGTTCAACCGCAAACCGGTCGACGCGACCCTCGATTACTCGACCGGTTGGGTCAAGATCCATAAGGAAAGGCGTGGCCGCGACGTCGACACCGAGAAGAGCGGGAAGGCCTTGCTGGGTGCGCTGCGCTCCGGGAAACGAGTCGCAAAGCTCGAGATCAAGCAGCCAAAGCCGGAGGTCACCGCAAAGTCCTTCGACCAGGTTCTGCTGCTACGCCAGAGCGAATACACGCTGTACTTCTATCAGCGAGTCGGCGGCAAGCTAAAGATCACGCACGAGTGGCCGGTGGCCGTGGGGACCGGCGGCTACCCGACGCCGACCGGTGAGTGGACGGTGACCGAGCTGCGCTACATGCCGACCTGGGTGAACCCGGCTCCCGACGGCTGGGGCGCGAGCATGCCGGCGATGATTCCCCCGGGACCGAGTAACCCGCTGGGGCTTCGTGCGATCAACTGGGATGCCTCGGGCATTCGCTTCCACGGAACCTCGGACACGGGGTCTATCGGTACGGCCGCCTCGCACGGTTGCGTGCGCATGTACAACGAGGATGTCATCGAGCTCTACGACATGGTCGAGGTCGGCACTCCGATCATCTCGTTGTACTAGAGGTCGTAGCTGGACAAACGACCGCCTCCACCGAGTTTCGGCGAAGAGGATCGACGACTTTCCTACGGTTCGTACCTGCGCGTCCCGGAGCTACTCGGCCTTCAAACATTCGAGTCCGATCCCCCCGCTCACGACGAGTTGTTGTTCATCGTCATCCATCAGGTCTACGAGCTCTGGTTCAAGCAGCTCGTGTTCGAGCTCGAGTCGATCCGCGATGCGATGCTTCAGCACAAAGGAAGCCGCGCCCGCCATTTGTTGAATCGAGTCCACACGATCGAGCGCGTCGTCATCGAGCAGGTCGCCGTCCTCGAGACCATGTCGCCGCAGGATTTTCTCGAGTTCCGCACGCACCTGGCTCCCGCCAGTGGTTTCCAGTCGATGCAGTTTCGCGAGATCGAGTTCCTGTCCGCTCTTAAAGACGACCGTTACCTCAACCGACTGGCCTTAGACGAGGAAGGTCTCGCGACATTAAAGAGACGTCTCGACGAGCCGACCTTGTGGGACGCGTTCTGTTCTTTTCTCGAGGGATCCGGGCTCTCTATGCCCGTCGATGATGAGTCGGCACGTCGCGACAGCTTGCTGACGATGGCGCGCGACCGGGAGCAATACGAAGACGAGTTTTCCTTGTCCGAGGCGCTTCTGAGCCATGACGAACTGTTCACCTTGTGGCGGCAGCGACACGTCCTCATGGTCGAACGACAGATCGGCTCCAAGACGGGCACCGGCGGCTCCACCGGGGCCTCGTATTTGCAGACGACTCTCGACAAGCGCTTCTTTCCCGAGCTCTGGGCCCTCCGCAGCTACCTCTAACCGCGAATTGAGACGCGAAAACTCTTCACGTGAGCGCGAAGAAACGTCGGCGATAAACCTTGCCATGTCGAGGGGGCCGGGTTATCTTGCGGATGTACTCCGTAGAGGTAAGTAGGTCTCGGCCGAAAGCCACTGCGGAGTACATTTGTTTTTGGTACTGACGCCTGATTCACCAAGCCAGGTAAAGAAGCATCGCGCCGGCAGCGGTAGCGATTCCCGCCATTACCCACATGACGGTCCGCGCTCGCCCTTCGGGCCGGGCCTCCCCCCGGCGAACGGCCCAAGCAAAAATCGCGAAGCGGAAGCCCCCTCCGATCAATGCAGCCCAACCCAGCGCAATCAGGATGTCATGGCGCACGAACTTACCTACTTGCTTCGGAGGCGAAGTCCTCCCAGGTCGCATCCACGGCGCGCTCGGGCGGCGCCGTTCGCTCGAGTTTCAGAAGAAACAACCCTGCCGCTGCGGCGACGCCGGCCCCCAACGAAAAGAGCCATAGAAGAGGCTCATCGATCGTCTGGACGGAACGAACCAAACACCTCTCGCCGGGGTTGGGGCACCTCGTCAGAGGGTCGATGTTCCAGATTGCTAGTACCGCAAAGACGCCGACAAGGACGCCTGAGACGGCTAGCAATCCGAAACCCCACCGCTTCATCCAGGCCATGTTACGGAAAGTCGAAGCGACCCGCGACGTAGACAACCAACCTGCTCCCTTCGCCGGTATTGGGTTCGGCGAAAGGAGATGCGGCTATGAGCTTTCTCAGCGAACTTCGAAGCCAGCGCGCTCGGGCTTCCAGGCTGTTGGTTTTCATCTGCGGGACGACAACTCTCCTGCTGGGCTGGCCAACCCCAGCCTCTGCGGGTTTCATCGGGGGCGATGGGCGACTCGCGTTCCAGCATTACTTTATCGACGGCGGTCCCGGCGAAGCAGACACCGAGATCATGACGGTCGGCAAGAACGGCGACGGGCGCATACAGCTGACAGACAATGGGGTAGCGGACTTTGATCCGGCGTGGTCGCCTGATGGTGGCTCGAGTATTGCCTTCGTTCGAAACAACGAGTCTTCCCTCGGAGATGTCTGGCTGATGGATGAACTTGGTGGCGGCAAGACGAAAGTCATCGGCGGACGGAAAGACCAGTTTGCTCCTTCGTGGTCGCCCACGGGAACGCACCTTCTCTATGTTCAACGAGCCAACGAGGATGCTCCTGGGCGCTTGTGGATCGCTCGCGTTGACGGAACGCAACGCGAGCGATTTCATCTCGGGCGCAGATCGATAGCTTTCGCGACGTGGTCCCCAACGGGCCGCAAGATCGCTTTCGTAGGAGGGATCAGGCGACGTGGATCGAGCGTCTTCACGATGAGGTTCGATGGCACTCGCATTGAAAAAGTGGCAGAGGCATCGGATGAGTCATCTCCTCAATGGTCGCCCGACGGTCGTGAACTATTGGTGGCGAGTCCGGGGCTCGAGGAAATTCACCGTATGGACGCCGACGGAAGTAACCGACGGAAATTCGCACTTGATCCTGGCGGCGCAGAGGTCGCCTCTCCCGTCTGGTCTCCGAGTGGGCGAGAGATCGCATACCTCTACGAAGGAGACACCGGCGGATGCGGGTCACTCGGGTACATATCGATTACGAGCTCTTTCGGAATTGACGAACGTCGGCTGGTTACTGTCTGCTCGGGCGAAGAAGATATGGGCAATCTCGACTGGCAGCCGCGCTGCACAGTGGTGGGAACAGACCGCCCCAACGACCTTACGTACCACCCCAATAACGTCGCCGCCGAGCTGGCTTGCGGGGGTGGAGGTCCGGATGATGTGTCCGGTGGCGCCAGAGGAGTCGCGTTCGGGGAAGAGGGGAATGACACCGTTTACGGTCGTATCGCCAACGGAGGGCCCGGCCGGCCCCTAGTCGAGGGCTTGCCTCTCATTCTGGACGACGACACCATCCATGGTGTAGCGGGGCGGGCATTTCTGGCGGACCTAACCGGCAACGACATCTTCTTTGGTGGACCCCAAGATGACGTTTTGCTCGGCTCCGACGGCGAAGGGGGGGATGAATTGCGTGGAGGTCGGGGGACGGATGTGTGTGTGGACGAAAGTGACGATGAACGCACGGGGTGCGAGAAGAATCGCCGGGACCTCATCCGTCGGTAACCCATATCTCGACGGAGGCTGCATAATTTCTGTATGAGCAAAAACACCTTCAAGACCTATGTCCTCATGGCCGCCCTTGGTGGGCTCC
>JALZEI010000041.1 GCA_030862115.1 Actinomycetota bacterium | reverse complement strand
CGCGGCCCTCTTCGGTCTGCTGCGCCTCGGCAGCGGATTGGGCTACTCCTCCGCGCAGAAGGCCGTTCTGGTCGTCCTGGCATTCGTACCTCTGGCAAGCCTCGCAATGCTTGCGATCGTCAACGGCAGAGCGACGAAAGCCCTGAAGGCCGCCGGCTACAAGGTTGGCTTCTTCGGGGCCACCGGAAAGAAGGAGGCGGCATGAGGAAAGCGATAGTCGTCCTGACGATCCTGGCGGCATGCGGCGGAAGCGGCGACGAGGGCTGGGGAGCGGACGAGCGCGAAGAGTTCATAGCCGGCTGCGAATCCTCCGGCAACAGCAACGAGACCTGCACCTGCCTTCAGGAGAAGCTCGAGGCCGAATACCCGGACGCAGAGAACCCCGATGAGTTCGACCAGGAGAAGGTCGACGAGATCGCGAAGGAGTGCGTGGGCTAACGCGCTTGTCATGCCGGAGGGGCGGGCCCCATCTGCACGGCCGGTGGCCTCTCGGGCGCGAGGGGTGATTTGCCTCGATTGTCCGTTTCCGCTTGACTATCCGCGTCATCGTCGAGAGCGAAGGAAGCCGAATGAAGACGCTGAGCAGGATCGCCGTAGCCGCTTCGTTGGTCGTCGCGGTGCTGGGGTCGGCCGGGCCCGCCCGAGCCGAAGACTGCAAGGGCATGGAGGGCCAGAGCGGCCCCGGCTACGTCTACTGCAGGCTTGTCGGGGGGTGCATCGCGTCCGGTCCGGTAGCGGTCGATCCCGCAGTGTGCGACTGAGCTGACGCCCAACTGCCGGTCTTCGGCCTCTGGGCTGCCGCCGCCGTGGTCGTCCTTCCGCCGGTGTTCGGGTTCGACTGAGCGCGAGAGCGGCCCCCCGAAGGGGGCCGCATTCGCGTAACGCCACGGTCCTAACGAACCGTGACCTTCGTCCACGTCTTTGGGAACTACACCTAGGGCAGGAGATCCTTCACGCACCACTGCCGGCGGCAGTCATGATCGACGCAGCGACAGTAGTCACCCGCTTGTGCCGGCCCGCTGCCCCATATGTTCAAGGCAGCGACGAGCGCAGCCACGGTGAAGAGCAGTCTCGAACGCATGTGACCTCCTTTCGAAGGGACGATCTCTAGGTCGAATGACCAAGAAGCGCAAGCAATAGCTTAGGAGCCGGGACAGAGGACGGGCCGAGACGACTTGTTGTCACGGGGAGGCTTGCCCGATCACATGGGTCACCGGGATCTGGAGGTGCCTTTCGAGCCTATGAGGGAGATCCTGCTTCAGCCAGCGGGATGCTCCCGGCGCCAACGTCGACAAGACGATCTCGTCGAAGGGTTGCTCGTCCTCCAAGCGACGTGAATCGAGATAAGCGGTGACCGCGTCAAACGGTGCGCCGACCTCTACCCGGCCCTCGATCTCCGCGTCCAGCCCCTTCAGTCCGTCGATGGCCTGCTGCATCCGCTCGCGCGCGAGCGCGAGCGCCTCGTCGTCGGTGAACGTCCAGGTTCCCTTGGGAGGGGTCACGGGAACGAGAAGCACGAACGTGCAGGGCCCCTGTGCCATCCGTTCGGCCACCATCTCCTCGAGGTGAGGACCCGGCGCGGTCTGGTTGGCCACGATCATGATCCGGCGAGCTTCCAAGCCGATCACCTCCACCAGGATCGTCGCATGAGATGGGCAAGAGAGCCACCGCCGCCGAGGCACGCTAGGACCACATTTCTCTCCGGATCGTCGGACGCCGTCCGGCTTCTAGGCTCGCCCCGTGGCCACACTCGACATCGCGCGCCGGAGGATGCGCGCTTCACGGTTGACTGGAGCTCCTTTCACTGCCCCCGACGAGGCTGTCCGTTGGCACTGCGCAATGCAGGCACAGGATTACGGACCGGCGAAGTGGTCGATCGGTCAGCGTGCGGCGAGGGTCAGGGACGACGAGATCGATCGTGCGCTGCACTCAGGGTCGATCGTGCGCACCCATGTGCTGAGGCCGACGTGGCACTTTGTAGCCCGCGACGACGTCCGCTGGCTGCTGGCGCTTACGGGGCCGCGCGTGCAGCGGTCCATCGGATCCCGATATCGGGAGCTCGGGCTCGACGGTCGCACGCTCGACCGGTGTGAGGCTCGGATCGTCTCGGCGCTCGAAGGAGGCCGGCGTCTCACGAGGGAAGACATCGCCGGCATCCTGGACGATGCGAGGATCGACCGGACGGGGCAGCGCCTCCCGTTCATCCTGATGCACTGCGAGCTCGAGGCCGTCATCTGCAGCGGTGGCAGGAGAGGCAAGCAGCTCACCTATGCCCTTCTCGACGAGCGGGTTCCGCGAGGTGGTCGTTTCGATCGGGACGAAGCTCTCGCCGAGCTCGTCCATCGCTACCTCGCAAGCCATGGTCCGGCCACGATCAAGGACCTCCGCTGGTGGTCGAGCCTGACCGCGGCGGACATCAGGCAAGCCCTGGAGGCTCTCGGTCCGAGAGTGCAGAGTGACGCGATCGACGGGATCACGTTCTGGTTCCTCACCGAGGATTCAGGTCGCGCCACGAGAAGGCGCGGCGCGCATCTGCTCCAGGCCTACGACGAGCTCATCGTCGGGTACACCGAATCACGCTTCTTCGGCGATCCGATCGGGGCGAGGGCACGGGCGGTTTGGAGGGACCGCCGCCTGCCGAGCGGCGTGCTCCTCTTGGACGACCGGGTCGGCGGTCACTGGAGGCGCACGATCGGCAAGCATGGTGTGAGCGTCGAGATCCTCACGTACGAGGAGCCGAGCCCGGATGAGGTCCATAGGCTCGAGTCCGCAGCCAG
>JALZEI010000040.1 GCA_030862115.1 Actinomycetota bacterium | reverse complement strand
TCACGTTGCCGGTGTACTTGTTGAAGTGCGAGGTGTCCCACGCCTTCGACGGGTCCTCCTCGTTGCGGAACGGGCCCGGCACGCTGAAGAGCATGAAACCGGCCCGCCAGTTGTCCCACACCTTGTTCTCCTGGACGAGGTTCCAGTTCCCGCCGGCGATCACCATGCCGGCGCCGACCGGAGCGGGCACGACCGGGCACACGGTCCCCGACCACACGGGCTTGCCCTTGGACGGCTTGTAGCCGCGCTCCGCCGGCGGCTTGTCGCAGATGCCAGAGTGCACGTACTTCTCCGTGTAGTTCACGTTGTTCGAGTAGATCAGGTTGTTCTTGTACCAGCCGTGGTTCTGGGGCAGGCCGGGGTGGTCGGGATACAGCGAGTCGGTGACCATGCCCGCCTGGTTCGCGTAGAACTCGTTGTCGTGCACGTAGACCGAGTCACCGGCCGTGCCCGAATACCCCAGCGCGTTGTGATGGCTCTTGCAGTTGCGGACTTCGATCGACCACCGCTGTCGCTGTGAGTAGTCCTGGTCGTCGGAGTGGAGGTCCGACGCCGAGCCCGGGTAGATCAATGAGTCCCCGTTGTTGTAGCCGTTGCAGTGCTTGTAGACGCCGTGGTCGACGGCGAACGTGAGGAAGCCGTACTCGTCGTTGTAGCGGGCGACGACCTTGTCGATCACGAAGCCGTCGGTCTCGAGGATGTAGATCGCGTTGAACTCGAAGAGCTCGACCGTGAAGTTGCGGAGATAGAGCCCGTCGGCGCGGTCGCCTCTGATCCCGTTGAGCTTCATCCACTGCCCGTTCTTCTTGAAGCCCCCGGTCATCAGGACGTCGCCCGGCTTCTCGCCGGTGCCCTCGATCTGCAGGTTGCACACCGGCGCGTTGCACTCGCGCTTGTCGTTGGCCGGGTTTATGTCGCCGAAGATGCCGACGAGGTTCTGCGCCTGCGGACAGGTGAGCTGCTGCTCGTAGCTGAGAATCGGCGCGCCTTCCTCCTCGCCCGGCTGCTCGAGGCTCTTCGCGCACGCGGGTTGCTTGCGGTACGGCGTCTCGCGGTAGACGCCCGGGAGCATGTAGATCGTCGTCCCCTTCTTGCGCACGGCGTGGACCGCGTCCTGGAGGTTGCGGAACTTGCACCGCTTCAGGAGCCCGAGGTTGATCGACCGCAGCTTCGCGTCGTCGATCTTCGCGATGCGGGTGCGGCTCTGCGGCGTGCAGACGACGAGGTTCGGCTCCGCGACCAGCGGGCGGTACTTCGGGACGTTGCCCTTCCCGTCCGGGAAGAAGGCATCCCGCTCCGCGTGGGCGAGGGCGACGCCGGACGAGGCGAGGAGAGTCAGGACGAGGGCGACGGCAGGTAAGCGCAACCGGGACAGGCTCACGACGGTCCTCCCAGGGCTCGATCGATCGAGAAGGTCGGTTTGCTGAGTGGTTTATCCGTATTTCGGGGCCTTCTAACCTGTTCCTCCCCGAGAACGGAGGTTCGCGTGCCAGGAAGGGTCCGCCGGGCGGCCCCCGGCGTGTGGCGGGTGAGCGGCGGCCTGCCCCTGCCGACGATGAACGTCTACCTGATCGAGGACGAGGGCGGGGGCGTCACGATGTTCGACGCGGGCGTCAGCTCGATGGCCGGATCGCTGAGGAGGGCCTGCGCCGAGCGCGGCGGCCTCAACCGGATCGTCCTGGGCCACGCTCACGTCGACCACCGCGGTGCGGCTCCCGGCCTGGGCGCCCCCGTCTACTGCCACCCCGCCGAGGTCGCCGACGCCGAAGGTGACGGTGGCCTCCACTACCAGGACACGAACCTGCTCGCCCCCCACGGACGCCTGACGCTGCCGCGTCTGATGAAGATGTGGGACGGCGGTCCGGTCGAGGTCGCCGGGACGGTGGCCGAGGGCGACGAGGTCTCCGGCTTCCGGGTCGTGGACGCACCGGGGCACGCTCCGGGACAGATCGTGCTCTACCGCGAGCGGGACGGGCTCGCGCTCACGTCGGACGTCTTCTACACGATCGACGCGCAGACGGGGGTCCCGGTGTCGCCGCGGCCCGCCCACCCGGCGTTCCACTACGACGACCGGGCGGCGCGCGCGGCGATGCGAAAGGTGGCGGAGCTCGATCCGTCGAGCGCGTGGCCGGGTCACGCCCGGCCGGTGATCGAAGACGTGAGGTCGGCGCTGCTGGAGGGGGCCGCTTAGGCGGCAGGAAACCGGGCTCGCGCGGGCGAACCTCTGCCCCCGGAACCGTCCCGCCGACGACCGTCCGCTTTTCCGCCTGGAGGTCCCTTTGCCGCGCATCGTCCGACTCTTCGCCGTGGTCGCCCTCGTCGCGACCCTGCTCCCGAGCTACCTGTCCGCTCCCGCGGCCGCTATCCACGACAACATCACGGGCTGCGCGAAGGAGCGCATCACCGGCTACATCCCGGTGGCGCAGGGAACGCTCGACGCGACCGAGCTCCACTACCAGGTGCTCCTCCCGAAGAACGAGATCGCCGGCCCCGGCCCCTACGCCGCGGTGATGGACTACTCCGGCTACCAGCCGGGCCTCCACATCTGGGACGGCCTCGACGACCATTTCACGTGCGAGGGCTACGCGGTGATCGGGCTCAACATCCGCGGGACCGGCTGCTCCGGCGGCGACTTCGACTACTTCGAGCCGCGCCAGGCCGAGGACGGCCGCGAGGCGATCGAATGGCTCGCGCAGCAGCCGTGGTCCAACGGCCGCATCGCGATGGTCGGCAAGTCGTATCCCGGGATCACGCAGCTGTTCGTCGCGGGGCAGCCGCTCGAGCGCGGCGGCGACGTGCAGACGCCGAAGGGCCTCGTCGCGATCGTCCCCGGCCACGTCTTCGGCGACCTCTACCGCGACGTGCCGTACCCCGGCGGGATCATGAACGTCACGTTCGCTGCCGGCTGGTCGGCGGGACGGATCTACGAGCCGTTCCAGGCGCCGCTGCAGGACCAGTTCGAACGCGGCGAGGTCGACGACAAGTGCACCGTGAACACCGCGCAGCACGTTGCGAACCCGCCGCAGAACCCGTTCGTGAAGGCGCTTTACAACCATTTCGACGGCGACCTCTTCTGGGAGCGCTCGCCGTGGTACTGGGCCGACAACATCGAGGTGCCGACGTTCCTGATCGAGGCGTGGCAGGGCGAGCAGGTCGGCTCGCGCGCGACCGAGCTCATCGAGCGCTTCGAGCCGGGCCTCGAGTGGCGCGCGCTCTTCACCAACGGCGACCACGGCGAGTACTACGGACGCGACGTCCTCCCTTACGTCGACGAGTTCCTGCGCTTCTACCTCGCGCAGGAGATCCCGGCGCGTTACCAGGGCGGCACCGTGACGGAGTTCGTCCCGCACCACGAAGACCCGAAGCACCACGAGAAGGACGTCGAGAAGGGCAAGGGCGAGTACGTCAGCCGTCCGGAGACTTACGAGGAGGCGCTCGCGCGCTACGAGTCGGGAGACCCGGTGCGGATCAACTGGGAGACCGGCGCGGGCGGGGGCCGGACGCCGGCGTGGAGCGAGACGTACGGCAACTGGCCGCCGCCGAGCCAGACGCCGTGGCGGCTCCACTTCGACTCCGAAGGAAAGCTCTCGCCCGTCGCGGACCCCGACGGGGGCGAGGTCTCCTACGACTACACGCCGGGGACGGGGACCCAGGCGCGCGGCGGTTACAAGCTGGCGGGTCAGCTCCCCGACCAGACGAAGGGCTCGTGGAGCGAGACCCCGCCGGAAGGGACGTTCGCGCTGTTCGAGAGCGCGGCGCTCGGCTCCGACAAGCTGCTCGCCGGATCGGGCTCGGTGGACCTGCTCGTGTCGTCGACGGCGCCCGACACCGACTTCCAGGTGACTCTCACCGAGGTGCGTCCCGACGGCCAGGAGGTGTTCGTGCAGCAGGGCTGGCTGCGGGCAAGCCACCGCAAGGAAGACCCCGAGCTGACTACGCCGCTGCGTCCGTTCCAGACGCACCTGGCGACCGACGCGCAGCCGCTCGTCCCGGGCGAGCCCGTCGAGCTGTCGATCGAGATCTTCCCATTCGCGCACGCGTTCCGTGCCAGCTCGAAGATCAGGCTGTACGTGGAGGCTCCGCACGTGAAGCCGGACCTGTGGGGCTTCGCTCTGCTGCCGGTCCCGGCGACGAACACGATCCACGTCGAGGGCTCGTCGGTGGCGCTGCCGTTACTGGACGGTGCGACGGCGCCGACGGGTTATCCCGGCTGCACACTGCGAAACCAGCCGTGCCGGGACGTGTTCCAGCCCTAGCTATTCGGTCGGCTCGTCCGTCTCGTTCAGGCTGATGTTCACGACGAGCGACGATCGACGGAGCTCCTGCAAGGCTTCCGGCGTCACACGCAACATGATCTGAGGCAGGCTCCGGCCGAACCGCTCGACGACCCGCGCGCCGGGGCCGAGCTCGGACATCAGCCTGCGTTGCGCGTTCCGGATGCGGGTCGCGTCGTACGACGAAGCATTGCCTCTCGGGACGGCGAGCTGCGCGATCACGACGACGGTCCCGTCGCGCTCGGCCCTCTCGAGGAGCGGATCCGCCACCGGCGGCGGCGTGTGCTCGGGCGTGATCCCACTCGTGCACGCCGGCAGCAAGAGCAGGACCAGCAGGGCGTGACGGAGCCCCCGGCCACTTCTCGACCGGGGGCTCCGTGCCATGTGCGTGCTGCTACCTGCCGTTGATGCGCTCGAGGATGTCCTTCTGCGCCTCGGGCTGTGCCCGGGTCGCGAGCGGGTCGAGCCGAACCGTCTCGGCCGTGGCCAGCGCGGCGCCGAACGTGGTGTCTGGAGTCCCATCACCGTCCGTGTCTACCTGATCGCCGAGCTCGAAGGAACCGTTGCCGAAGTTCAGCCACGAGGTGATGAGGAAGCGGTCGAGCATGTCGCTCATCGTCGACGCGTTCGACCTCAGCACCAGGATCGCCGCGGCCCTGGTCGACGCGTCCCGAGCCTCGTCGAACACCGTCGACATGTGGCCGACGACCGTCAGCAGGCAGTCGAGCTGGGCGGGAGTGGGCGGGAGTGAAATCCTGCGAGCCGAGGCCGCGGTAATAGGGCGCCTGCGGCGCGACGGAGGCGGAGCTGACCTCTCGGTCTGAGATCACCCTCGAATGCCGGGCAGATGGGACAGAGGTCCCTCGGGTTGGCTGGATGCGGCTCGGCCGCCGGGGTCGAACGGACGATGTCTCAAGGGTCACCCGCTACGCGGCCTGGCGCTGTCAGGCGGATCCGGAATGAGGCGCTACGGCCCGCCCACGGCAGACAGCTACGGCGACGTGCCAGCTACCTGCCAGACGTATGCCGAATCGGTGTGGATTTTCAGATGGCTCATCAAACTGTCCTAGTCTGCCCTGACTCGATATCAGCAGGCCTCACGGCCGATCCGGAGGATGAGCGTGACAGAGGAAAGCCTCACCGCCCTCGTCGGTGGCGGCAAGGAAGTCGATCAGATCGAGGTCCAGATCGGTCCTCAGTTCCTAGAGCTCTTTAGCGAGCACATGTACTCCTCGCCCAACAAAGCGTTCGAAGAACTCGTATCGAACAGCTGGGACGCAGGGGCGACGGTGGTGCACGTTGGCGTCCCTTCTCCCTTGAACGATGAATCAGCGGCCGTGTGGGTTCTCGACAACGGCGTGTCTATGGACATTGAGGGATTTAGGGCGCTGTGGGCAGTGGCTACGTCTAACAAGCTCGCAGTCGACCCCGTCACCAACCGTCCCCAGATAGGAAAGTTCGGAATCGGCAAGCTCGCGACGTATCTGCTGGCCCACCAACTCACGTACATTTGCAAGGCCGAAGACGGTGCGATCCGAGCGATCACTATGGACTATCGAATGATCGATTCGGCGGAGCCAGGGCGGCTTCACATTGACCCGGTTCCGCTCAAGGTTCGAGAGGTCGAAGAAGATGATCTCCGCGAGGTTCTATCAAGCCTGGGGGATGGCTCGATGATCCTCGACTTGCTTGAGAAAGGCGTTCCTCGTCCCGATCAGGATCCCGAGTTCGAGGACGAGTTCCGTTCTCCCGATCCTGATGTTCTAGCTCCTTCCGATACCTGGACCCTTGCAATTCTTACATCGCTGAAACCGGCAGGAAAAGCGATGGTGCCCGGGACGATCAAGTGGATCCTTAGAACCGCTCTCCCTCTTGGTGAGTCAATCGTCATTGTTTTCAACGGCGAGCGCCTTCCGTCATCGAAGGTTGGGAAGGACGTCATGGACGAGTGGGTCCTCGCGCCGGGCCTCGGTATCCAATCACCGACGCTTAGAGACGGACGCGAGGTCTCGATCTCCGAGGGCAATAATCCCGTGTCCCACATCGCGATCGAGGGAATCGATGGAATTGTGACCGGCCAGGTTCGGCTGTATGCGGATCGGATATCGGGTGGCAAGAGCGCAGATGTAGCCCCGTCAAATGGGTTCTTCGTCAATATTCTTGGTCGGGTAATTAACTGGGATGACCCATATTTTGGGCTGAAGAATCTCAATCACTCCGCCTGGGCGAAGTTCCGGGCGACTGTGCGCGCGGACGGACTCAACGCGTTCCTGGCAGTTAACAGGGAGGGCGTACAGGAGACGCCCCAGGTTGAGGCTTTCCGTGCGTTCTTGCTCAGTCTTTTCAACAAGGCCCGCGCCGCTTACGACGCAGCGGCAAAAGCCGCGTGGCCAGACGCGGGTGATGTCCTAACCGAGCAGTGGGGAACCGTTCCGCTCGCCCCGTTGCGGCGCGTGATTGCTGAAGGCCTTGTGCAACCGGAAGTCCTCCCTGGTTTCGTCGACGTGCGCGACGTCGACGACATCGTTGCGACGCGGCAACAGTGGGAAGACGCTACGAAGACAGATCCCGCTCAGTTCATTAGCGAGGTCGTTCTAGAGGAGCTCGGTTCGGATCAACCGATGGTCGTCTATCAGCTTAAGGACCGAAGGATCGTCGTCAACAAGGATCATCCTTTTTCGAGAGAGCACGGTGAGACTCATGAACAACAGCTGGTGCTGCGTGATTCAGCCCTCGCGGAGATCTTGACGGATGCGTTCATGGCGGATCTGGGGATTGATCCCTCAATGGTTGAGGAGGTTCGGAGTTACCGGGATGAGGTTCTGCGGCTTGTGGCGCGTGTTCGTCGCCGAACGGGAGGACAAATCGCGGAGATGCTCCTAGCATCCACGGCTCATGCTAAGGGTTTCGAAACCATCCTAAGTGACGCTCTTGAATACTTGGGCTTTGACGTTGAGCGCAAAGGCGCGTCCGGCGAGCCTGAGGGTGTTGCGACTGCGCCCATAACCGCGGGGGACTCCGACCAGCACGAGTCGTACAGCTTCACGTACGACGCCAAGTCGTCCGGCAAGGGTAAGTCGAAGACGGGGAATATCAAGACCGGGACACTCGAGAAGCACCGCAAGAAGTTCGATGCTGACTACATCCTCGTGGTCGCGCCGGCTTTTGAGAAGGGAGGCCTCGAGGAGGAATGTCAGTCGGGAGAGGACCGCCCTGGCATTACTCCGATGCGGGCTCAGGAACTAGGTGAGCTCCTCCTGCTCTCGGCCGCGCTGGGGCCGTTGGACCTGACGGAATTCCGGAGTCTCTTTTCAATTCATGATCCGGATGCTGTGAGCGACTGGATTAAAGGACTTCGGACACGCCTTCAGGCGATTCCGCGACTCAGCCTAGGAGCACTGCTGCGAGCTATCGACGCCGTCGGCTACGACAGTCCCGATGCGCTAACGACCTCTGTGTTGGCTCGCGAGATTCGACAGGAAACTGACAGCGACTTCCCCTCGCGTATTGACGTAACGCGCGTCGTCCAAGGCTTGACAATCTTGATCCCCAACGTTGTTCGTCTTTCTGGCGACAGGATTCTGCTGGCAGCGTCAGCAGATGGAATTCGCGACGCGCTGAGGACACAGTTGGCAGGCATACCGTCGGAGTTTCGATTCGGCCTGGAAGAATCTATGGATGCTTGAGATGTCGACTTCTTCGTTAAGGCCTATTCATCCCTTTCCGGCGAGAATGGCGCCCGACATCGCCTTTGATGCCTGTCGCCAGCTCGCCCCTGGAATGGTTGTCCTCGATCCGATGGTCGGGTCTGGGACGACTGCTCGAGCCGCAGCGTCGTTGGGACTTACGTGCCGCGGAACGGATCTCGATCCGCTTGCGGTGCTCATCGCGCGCGTCTGGACGCGCCGGATCATCGGCGATGATCTTAGGGAAGCCGCAGGGCACCTTCTTGGACGAGTCGTCGAACTCGGAACTGTCCGAATTCCTTGGATCGATGATGATCCCGAAACGGCGAAGTTCGTGCGCTATTGGTTTGGCAGCCGACAAGTTGAAGACTTGAGGCCGCTCGCGTGGGCGATCCGAACCTCTCGGAGCGAGTTTCGCGATGTTTTCAAGCTGGCATTGAGTCGCCTTATCGTTAGGAAAGATGTGGGGGCATCGCTCGCTCGCGACGTTTCTCACAGTCGGCCCCACAAAGTCCGCTTGCGAAACGACTACGCGGTTCTCTCCAATTTTGTCTCCACAATCGAGTGGCTTGCTCGACGAGCAGATGACGACCCACTTCCGTTGGGAGGTTCAGCCGAGATTCACCAAGGCGACGCACGTTGCCTTGCTCATATTCGTTCGGCTAGCGTGGACGCTGTAGTCACGTCTCCGCCCTACTTAAATGCGATCGACTACATGAGGGGCCACAAGTTGTCGCTCGTGTGGCTGGGTTTTACCGTCAGCGAGCTCTCGCGGATCCGGTCGACGAGCGTCGGCGCTGAGAGGGCGCCCGATGACGAGGCGTCCAAGGAAGCGTGGGCGGAATGTGAAAATGCTGTCGGCGATCTTCATAAGCTGCCACCACGGTATCGCCACATGGTGCGCCGGTATGTCGATGATGTAATGAAGGTTCTCAGCGAAATCGCACGAACCCTTAAGGACGAAGGTGTCGCGACGATGGTTGTTGGGGACTCGGCCTTACGAGGTGTCTTCATAAGGAACAGCGCTGCAGTGAGAAAGTGCGCGGAGTTAGCGGGTCTGCGTTTGCTTTCGGAGAGGCGGCGACACCTTCCACCTTCTCGACGTTACCTTCCACCTCCTAAGGCAAAATCTCGCGTCGGAATCAACGCCCGTCTCAGAACTGAGAGCGTGATGACGTTCGCGAAGACGTGACCGTCGGCCAGCTGGGCTGGGGCCCTACTTCATCGGCTTGTCGGCCGGGTAGATGTCCGCCTCGCTCGGCTCCCAGACTCTCCCGTCCAGCTCTTCGACGTTGAAGCTGTAGTCGTAGGTCAGGCTCCCGCCGTACGTCGCGCCCAGCGTCATCAGACCCGTTATCGCCAGCGACAGGAGCGCCAGGCCCAGGCTCGCGGCGTCGTTTCCGTCTCCCGTCCGCCACAGGATGTCGACGACCACGAGCACCGCGACCGTCAGCATCGTCGCCATGTGGAAGTTCGCCGTCCTCCAGACTTGCGTGTGGCGCGGCGTCGACTTCAGCCAGTCCCAGAAGCCCGTCAGCATCGTCGGCAACGAGAACAGGAAGCCCGACACCAGCAGGATCGTCCCCGCCCTGAAGAAGTCGTACTCCGTCCTGAGGTCGTCGGACAGGTACGAGATCGCGTCGAAGATCCCCACGAAGAAGTACGCGCCGACGACGAGGTCGGTCAGCGGCGGGTGGAACGGCTTGCCCGCGAAGCCC
>JALZEI010000023.1 GCA_030862115.1 Actinomycetota bacterium | reverse complement strand
AGACCGACGCCGGTCCCACCGTGCTTGCGAGTCGAGGTGCTGTCGAGCTGACGGAAACGCTCAAAGATGTGGGGGATGTCCGTGGACACGAGGCCCACGCCCTGGTCGACGACGTCGAAGCGGAGCTCGTCGTCCTCATTCGAGAGTCTGACCGTTACGGGGCTCGGAGCCTCCGAGTACTTCAAGGCGTTCTCCACCAGGTGCCGGAAGACGAGAGCGATCTTCGTTTCGTCGCAGGGCCAGATGACACCCGGGTCGGCCTCAACGATGACCTCGCGGTCGGCGAAGCCGCGCATGACGTCGGAAAGCACCGAGTTCAGCAGTGCGCTGACGTCGACCTGCTCGATTCTCAAAGACGCCTCGCGAGCCTCGATCTTCGAGACGTAGAGGAGGTCCTCGATGAGGTGCTCTAGCTGCTGGGCTTTGTCGTCGATCGTCGTGAGGGCCTCTTTGGCTTCCTCGGCCGAGGCATCGCCGATGCGGCGCATAAGGGTGCGAGCAAAGCCCTTGACGATCGTCAGCGGCGTGCGAAGTTCATGCCCGACCATGGCCACGAAGTCGCGTTGGCGCTGAGCGTTCTCTCGATCCGAAGTGACGTCGTCCATGATCATGACTCGCCCCGTCGGCCCCCCCGGAACCTGTACGTCGGTCACGCGAACCTTGAAGACACGTGGGGGAGCGCCGAGCACGATCTCTCGTTGAAGCTCTCCCGCACCCGACAGCAGCTCGTCGATGTCGGGGTGGCCCAGGCTCTCGCCGGCCCCCGTTCCCTTGCCGAATAAAGACGAGACACTGAAGAGTTCCTCGGCGGCCGCGTTCATCGCCGAGATCTCGCGCCGGTCGTCGACGAGGACGATCGGGTGAGGAACCGAGCGAATGATGGCGGACATCTCCGATTCCTTGCGCTCGATAACGGAGTGGAGTTCGGCCGCACCGATTGCGCTCGAGCACTGCTGGCCGAACGCGCGCAGCAGATCGGCGCGGTCCTCGACGAGCTTGGGGTCGGCCGAAGCTACGAGCACACCCTTAGTGCCGCGCGAGGAGCGAAGCCCGACCGCAACCAAAGTGCTGTTGTCAGCGCGTCGCAGGACCGCGACGTCGGCGGCCGCAATCGCCTCCTGCACTTTGGGCTCACGGACGATCTCGACGATCTCCGACTTATCGATGCCTCGGAAGACGCCGCGTTCCATGGCCAGAGCATCGGTATCGAAGAGCGACGCGAACCCAACTTGGCCTCCGGCCAGCCGTAGGACTCCGTCGAAGATGCGCTGCAGGAGCTGATCGAGATTCAGCGTGCCGAGAAGCCCCTTGCTCGATTCCACGAGCGCGAGGAGGTCCGACGAACGCTGCTCGGCCGACTCGTGCAACCGAGCCCGGTGGATAAGGCCGGCCGACTGATCGGCGAACATCTGGGCTACCCGAAGATCCGCGTCGTCGAACTCGGGGCGGCCCTGGGCTCCGGCAAGGCTCAATACCCCGACGGCCTCACCGTTCACCTTTAAGGGAACGACGATGCTCGACGAAATCGGCTTCGACTTGGGAATGAAATTGAAGAACGCCTCTCCATCGACCTTGCCCAGCAAGAGGGGCTTACCGGTGGCGAGTACCCGGCCGGCGACGCTTTCGCCCACGTTCAGTTTGAGGTCGGCGGGAGCCTCGGCCGGAAGTCCCCAGGAGGCCACGAGAGAGAGCGTGCGGCCCCCCTCTTGCAGGAGCATGATCGAGCCCTGCTCGGCCCTCAGAAGGTCGACCGCCACCCGCACCATCGAGCGGACCGCCTGAGGAAGCGGGGTCGCCGACGAGGCGATCTCGTTTACCCGAAGCGTGGCCTCAAACGCCTGCTTCCACCGATCGGAGGTGGGGGACAGGGCGGTGGGCTCAGATTCCAGGCGGCGCGGTGAGAAGATTCCCATGCTTATTCATCGGCCGCTTCATCCCTATCGTTGAGGCCAGGTTTTTCGAGGCCAAAACTGCCTTTTTCTGGGCAACTCCTAAATGTCGTCTCCGGCCCGCCGATAACCAGGGCGTGACTACGAATCCCTGGAGAGGGTGGCAAAGGTGACGACAATTAAAGCGACGTGCCCAGACTGCGGAGAGGTTGACCTCACGGCCAACGACATTCTTCTGCGCATTGGTGCAAGCAAGGCGGTCAACACCTACGCCTTCTCGTGCCCGGAGTGCACCGAGTTCATCCAGAAGAGCGCCGATGATCGCGTCGTCCGACTCCTGCTCTCCGGCGGCGTCGTTCCGGTCCCCGTTCACGTTCCCGCCGAGGCCCTCGAGATTCACGACGGGCCGTCCATCACCCACGACGACCTCATCGACTTCCACCAGCTGCTGAAGACCGACGACTGGCGCGACCAGGTCGTCGGACCTCGCAACCTCAGCTAGCTTTCTTTCCTCGGGGGACAGTCGCCGAGACGACCTGAAGACCCCCCTCTGCTCCGGCGCAAGCCGGCTCCCTACGGCGCCCTCTTACACTGATTTCATGCCCGAGATCGGTCCCATGGAGATACTCGTTTGCGCCGTAGTGGCTCTGATCGTCTTCGGTCCCGAGAAACTCCCGGATATGGCCCGCAACGCCGGCCGGTTCTTGAACGATCTGCGTCGCATGAGCACCGAGATGCGTTCGGAGGTGCAGGACGCCTTCGATCCGAACCCGAGCGATGACGACGGATTCGAACCGGCCGAGGAGAGCGAGACCGAAGCCTCGAAGGCGGACCGGTTGGAGACCGGCCCGCCACGCGACCCCGCCGCGGCGAGCGAACCCGAGGTCCCGGCCGCGACCCCTAACGACGAGGCCCCCGATCCCACCGAATACCCCACGCGCCGGGCTAAGAAGACCTCGGGCGGGAACGAGTAGTGGCCGAAGCCGAAGCACCCAAGCGCCACCGCCGACGCAATCCGTTCGCTCGCCGCCGGGAGAAACGTCAACGCGAGGCGACCATGTCGGTCATGGGCCACCTCACCGAGTTGAGGCAGAGGCTCGTGAAGTCCGCCCTTGCGTTCGTACTGATCTCGATCGTCGTGTTCATTTTTTACGATCCGGTCGCCGATTTCCTTCGCGAGCCGCTATGCCAGAACAGGGATCTGCTTCCCGAGCGTGACTGCACGTTGAAGGTCTTCAAGCCGACGGCGGGGCTCAACTTCCGTCTCAAGGTCACCGCGCTCGGGGGCATGGCCCTCTCGTCGCCTATCTGGCTCTACCAGCTCTACGCCTTCATCGTTCCGGGCCTGACGAAGAAAGAACGCAACTACGCGCTGCCTTTTCTGCTTTCTGCGATCGTGCTCTTCCTCATCGGCGGGGTGCTCGCCTACTTCACCCTGTCTACGGGGCTGCGGGTCCTCTTCCAGCTGGGGGGTGAGGGCGTCGACGCCTTGATCGGCGCCGAGGAGTACCTCGACTTCGTGGGCTTTCTGCTGTTGGGCTTCGGGGTGATGTTCGAACTTCCCCTGCTGCTCGTCTTCCTGGGTTTGGCGGGGGTCATCACGACCGCCCAACTGCGGCATCACCGTCGCACGGCAATCGTGGCGATCTTCGTTCTCTCGGCGATCGTTACGCCGAGCCAAGACCCCTACACGATGTCGGCGATGGCCGTTCCCCTCTATTTCCTTTACGAGATGACGATCCTCGTGGTTGCGTTGCTGACGAAGCGGCGCAAGAAACGGGAGGCGGCGGAGCCCTAGACGTAGGGGTTCCCGGGGGCGGGCCTTCGCTATAGTCCTCGAAGATGGCAATCAAGGGAAAGAAAAAGTCTCAAAAGCGGGGGGCCCAGGGAGGCCGCAGGCCTACCGCTCCACCGCGCCCCATGGTGCAGCCGCGCAAGCGCGTCCCCTGGTACCGGACGCCCCTTGGGTTCGTCATCTCGGCCGTCGTGGCGATCGCCCTCATCGGGGTGATCGTGTGGGCGGTGCAGAACAATCGCGAGAACGCGCGCTCGCTGAGCAAGAAACAGGATTCCCTCGAGAGGTACACGGGACAGGTAAGGACGACCCTGCAGACGCTCCGGGCCCCGGTAGCGGCCATGGGCGCCGTCGCCTCGAGCCAGGGGGCCGACCCCGCCCTGTTCGAGAGGCTGGCGAAGGACGCCGAAGGATGGACGGAGGATTTGACCGCGGCGACGGCCGACCTCGGAGCGCAGGCCCCGACCGACGCCGTCCTGCAAAGCACCAACCGTCTCTACGCTCAGGCGATCCAGCTGTACTCGCTTGCGGCGACGACGCTGGAAGTCGTTCCCGACACCGAGGGGGACGCGCAGCAGCGGCTTCTCCTGGTCGCCTCCCAGCAGCTGGGGCAGGGCGGCGCGATATGGGTCGAGGCCACGACACTGTTGGATAGAGCACGCACGACCGCCGACCTCGAGCCGTCCGGGCTGACTTCGCCCGAGGCCGCGGCGGGCGCGCAGCCGCCCGCTCCGGTTCCCGGCGCCACGGGCCTTCCGCCGGGCGTGCCTCCGGAGGGCGTGGTCCCGCCCCCCGAGGAACAAGCGGTGCCCGAGGACGGCGGGGGGAACGACGCCGGGGGGAACGACGCCGGGGGGAACGACGGCAAGGGTGGAGGCAAGGGTGGAGGCAAGGACGGCGGCGGCTCCCAAGACGACGGAGGCTGAGTCCCCGGCGCAGGCGCCGGAGATCGTCCAGTTCGAGCAGTCCTACGGGTTCTCCTTCGACGGCTTTCAGCTGCGCGCGTGTGAGGCCCTGGTAGCCGGATCGTCGGTGTTGGTCGCGGCCCCCACGGGGGCCGGCAAGACGGTGGTGGGGGAGTTAGCGGCGTGGCTCGCGATGCGCGGCGGGGGCAAAACCTTTTACACGACGCCGATCAAGGCGCTGTCGAATCAGAAGTACGCGGATTTCGTGTCGCTGCACGGCGGCGCCAACGTCGGCCTTCTGACGGGCGACAACTCGATCAACGGCGACGCGCCGATCGTTGTGATGACGACCGAGGTCCTTCGCAACATGATCTACGAGGACACGCGCACGCTCGAGGGCCTCCACTACGTCGTCTTGGACGAGGTCCACTACCTGCAGGACCCCTACCGGGGGGCCGTATGGGAGGAGGTCCTGATCCACCTACCGGTAGATGTATCGATCGCGTCCCTCTCCGCGACGGTGTCGAACGCCGAGGAGTTCGCCGAGTGGATTCAAACGTTGCGCGGGAGCACCGAAGTGATCATCGAAGAGGCGCGACCCGTCGAGATCCGGCACTGGTACATGGCCGGCAACGAGCTCCTGCCGATGTTCGTCGCAGCCGAGAACGGCGAGAGGCGCCCGAACCCACGCGGACGGGACTTCGATCACAAGAAAAGGAGCGCGGCGCGCCCCGAGCGGGGTGGGCGGAGACCGCGTCGCCGACCCCTGCCGCCGCGGCGAACGGATGTGGCCGAACGGCTCGATGCGGAGGACATGCTGCCGGCGATTTACTTCATCTTCTCGCGACGCGGTTGCGACGAGGCGGTGCGTCAGTGCGTGGCCGAGAACCTGCGGCTCACCACGCCTGAGGAGGCGGGAACGATCGTGGCCTTCGTAGAGGATCGCGTCGCCGACCTGACCCCCGAAGAGTTAGACGTGCTCGGATACGACGAATGGGTCGAGGGGCTTAGAAGAGGCATCGCCGGTCACCACGCAGGGATGATCCCGCCCTTCAAGGAGACCGTCGAAGAGTTGTTTGTGAGGGGGCTGGTGAAGATCGTCTTTGCAACGGAGACGCTTGCCCTTGGGATAAACATGCCCGCCCGATCGGTCGTGCTCGAGAACCTCATCAAGTTCACCGGGGAAGCGCACGAGCTGATGACGCCCGGCCAGTACACGCAGCTATCGGGCCGGGCCGGGCGCAGAGGAATAGACGAGCTAGGGCATTGCGTCGTTCTCATGCAGCGTTACACGCCGTTCGAGACGATCACTCGTCTCGCGTCGACGCGGACCTACCCGCTGCAGTCGTCGTTTCAGCCCTCGTACAACATGGCCGTGAACCTGGTGAGGAGCTACGAGCGCGACGAAGCAGCTCATCTCGTGAACTCCTCCTTTGCTCAGTTCCAGGCCGACCGCGATGTCGTACAGCTCGAGAAGACCAAGGAGCGATCGGAGGCCTACCTCGCCTCCTACAAGGAACGGATGCACTGCGACCTCGGCGACATCGGTGACTACAAGAACGTTCTCGACAAGCTGCGCCGGTTCGAACGACGGGACGATGACGCCCGGGGGCGGAGTCGAGCCGCACGCATGCAGGAGGCCCTGGCGGCCCTGCGCACAGGAGACGTGATCGAGGTCCGTAGCGGACGGCGGCGCGGTAGGTACGGGATCGTGCAACCGGCACGCGAGGGCGGGAACCGGCGGACCCCGCGGGTAATGGCGGTGTCGGAACAAAGAGGCACGGCACGCCTCTCGGCCGCCGACCTAGGCGAGCCGCCGCGGGTCGTGGCAAGAGTTCGGGTGCCGAAGGACTTCGACGTGCGCGATGCCAAGGCCCGCCGGGACATGGCGCGTCGAGTGGCCTCGGCCGAACTGGAGCCCATCCGGACCACACGAGACGAGAAAGAGCCGAAGGAGACGCGGGCGCTTCGGAAACGCGTCGAGTCTCATCCCTGCCACGAGTGCCCCGATCTTTCGCGCCACCTTCATTACGCCGACCGCGCCGCGCGGCTCGCCAAGGAGGTCAAGGGACTCGACCGCCGGATCAACCGGCGCACGCAAACTCTGGCGCGGCGGTTCGAACGAGTTCTGGAAGTGCTCGAGGAGTTCGGCTACGTCGACGGTTGGAACCTCACGGCCAAGGGCGAGACGCTCACCTCGATCTACAACGAATCCGATCTGCTGGTCGTCGAGGCCCTCGAGACCGGCATCGCGAACGAGCTGGCCCCCGCGGAGCTGGCGGCCCTCGTGTCGACGCTCGTATACGAGGAGCGAGGACCGGCCGTCGAGACGACCTTCTATCTCCCCACGAGAGCCACCGCGCAGGCATGGGAGCGGCTGATGAAGGTCCGGCGCAGGATCGAGCGGGCCGAACGGGAGCGCCGACTGGAGCTCACGCGCGAACCGGAGGCCGGCTTCGCCGAACGCGCTTACAACTGGGCCCGGGGAGCGGACCTCGACGAGGTTCTGGACGAAGACGACGCTCCCGGCGACTTCGTGCGGTCCGTCAAACAGCTCGTCGACCTGCTGCGCCAACTCGAGCTGGTGGCTCCCGACGAGAGCCTGAGGCAGCGGGTACGGTCGGCGATCGAGGGCCTGCACCGAGGAGTGGTCGCCTACTCCTCCCTGGAGCTGTAGGGGGACGTGGCAGGATTGGCGCCATGACCGAGGTCTTCGTAGTGGATGCCGTACGTACGCCCATGGGCCGTTACTCCGGAGCGCTGGCCTCCGTGCGGCCGGACGACATGGCCGCGCACGTCATCGAGGCCGTCGTGCGGCGAAACGGCGTTCCCGGCGAGGCCGTCGACGACGTCTTCTGGGGCGCCGCCAACCAGGCCGGCGAGGACAACCGCAACGTGGCTCGTATGGCGGCGCTGCTGGCCGGCCTTCCCGTCGAGGTGCCGGGCGCGACGGTGAACCGGCTGTGCGGGTCGGGGCTCGAGGCGATCAACTGCGGCTACCGAGAGATCCGGGCCGACGAGGGGGCCGTGGTCATCGCCGGCGGGTCCGAGTCGATGACGAGGGCGCCGTTCGTGATGGCGAAAGGTGCCACCGCGTTCGATCGGAACGTCGAGGTTCACGACACCACCCTCGGATGGCGCTTCATCAACCCACGGCTGGAGACCAAGTTCGGAGCGCACCGCATGGGTGAGACGGCCGAGGTACTTGCCGAGGATGGGCGGATACCGCGAGAGGATCAGGACGCCTTTGCCCTCGAGAGCCACCGCCGCGCCGTTGCCGCGCGAGACGAGGGCCGCTTCAAAGACGAGATCGTCGCGGTCGAGATCTCGCAGCGAAAGGGCGACCCCGTCGTCGTGGACCAGGACGAGCCGCCGCGTCCCGAAACCTCGCTCGACAAGCTCGCCCGGCTGAAGCCGGCGTTTGTGGAGGGGGGCTCGGTCACGGCCGGGAACTCGGCCGGCATCAACGACGGAGCCTCTTGCATCCTGCTCGCGTCGGCCGACGCGCTGGAGGCCAACGGATGGAAACCGATGGCGCGCGTGGTCACCTCCGCGGTCGCCGGAGTCGAGCCTCGCCGCATGGGCCGCGGCCCCGTCCCGGCGACGCGCAAAGCACTGGACCGAGCCGGTTTACAGGTCGACGACCTCGATCTGATCGAGCTGAACGAGGCCTTCGCGGCGCAGTCGCTCGCCTGCATAAGGGAGCTCGGTCTCGACACGGAACGCGTGAACGTCAACGGGGGAGCGATCGCCCTGGGCCATCCCTTGGGATGCTCGGGCGCGCGCATCATGACGACGCTGGTGCACGAACTCGTGCGGCGCGAGGCCCGTTACGGCCTGGCGACCATGTGCATCGGGGTCGGTCAGGGAATCGCCACCATAGTCGAACGGGTTTGAGCGCCCTCGACGAACTAACGACCCTGCTCCCGAAGGGAGCCGTGTCCACCGATGCCGCCGATCTCGACGCGCACGCCATCGACCTGTGGCCTCGCGCGCTCGTCGAGAAACGGGCGAGGAGTAGACGTGAAGGCCCCATCGTCGTTGTTCGACCCACCGACGCCGCTCAGATATCGGAGATCCTTCGGTGGGCAAACTCAACCCGCACCCCGATCGTTCCCTACGGCAACGGCTCGGGCGTATGCGGCGGGATCGAGCCGTCGGAAGCGATCGTCGTCGACCTGAGACAGATGAACGCGATCGGGGAGATCGACGAGAGGTCTCTGCTCGTGACCGCGCAGGCCGGCGTGACCGGGCCACAGGTTACGGATTACCTCGAGCAGCGGGGGTTCATGTTGGGGCACGAACCACAATCGCTGGCGATCTCGACCGTGGGGGGGTGGCTCGCAACGCGCGCGTGCGGGCAACTGTCCGCTCGCTACGGAGGAATCGAGGACCTGGTGACGGGGTTCGAGGCCGTGCTGGCCGACGGGCGGGTCGTTCGGCACAAGGCCGCGCCTCGTCGCGCCGCCGGGCCGGACGTAGCCTCGCTGATGATCGGCTCCGAGGGAACGCTCGGCGTCATAACCCGGGCGACCCTTCGCGTTCACCATCTGACGACGGAGGTGGTCGATCGCTGTCTCAGTTTCGAACACATGGCGGACGGCGTGCGCGCCTGCAGATTGATCGCGCAAGGCGATCTGCATCCCACCCTCGTTCGCCTCTACGACCCCGAGGACACGGCGTTGTTCATGATGGGAGCCGGTGGCGATCTGCGCGGATCCTTGCTGCTGTTGTCCTTTGACGGGCGCGACGCCGGGGGCCGGGCCGACGCCGCCGTCGAGTTGAGCGGCGGGGTCCCCGAGGACGATGCCTTCGTCGCCCACTGGTGGGCCCACCGCAACGACGCCGTCGATACCTTTCAGAAGACGATCGCCGGCCAAGGCCTCCTCGGCCCCCACGGTCTTGTCGACACGATGGAGGTGGCCGGGACGTGGTCGGTCTTGCGCGACCTGTATCACTTGATGAAAGAAGCGCTCGGTGGAGTTGCGGAGTTCGTGGGCTGTCATCTCTCGCACGTGTATCCCGACGGAGGCTGCCTCTACTTCACGATGGGTAGCGCCTGCGAGGACGACGACACCGCGCTCAAGACGAACAACCTGTGGTGGGAAACCGGCATGCGCGCCTGTCTCGACGCGGGTGGCTCGATAAGCCACCACCACGGGATCGGGAGATTGAAGGCTCCCTGGCTGGACGAGGAAATGCAGGGCTGGCGCGAAGTACTGGTGGCGGTAAAGAAGGCGATCGACCCCCTCGGGATCATGAACCCGGGGGCACTGGGGCTATGACGGTTCCGGAGGCTCGCTAGATGCCGTCCCCGTTCGGCCGCATAACCCTCATCTGCAACCTGAGCTCGGGGCGCGGCAAGGTCAAGAAGACCCTGCCGGAGGTCCGCTCCCTACTCGAGGAGCGGGCGCTCGAATACGAGGTGATCTACACCGAGAGCAGAGCCCATGCATCGGAGATCGCGCGCGCGGCTCTCGAGCGGGGTTCTAGTTTCATCGCGGCTATGGGCGGTGACGGCACCGTGCACGAAGTCGTCAACGGGATGATCGAAGCCGACAAACCGATCAACCCGGAGGCCGTTCTCGGAGTTGTGGCGACGGGGACCGGTTGTGACTTCATCAAGACGTTCGGCATCCCGGCGATCCCGAGCCACGCGGTCGCCCACCTGGACGGCCCCGAGTCGTTTCCCATCGACATCGGCAAGATCACCTATCACGAGAACGGAAGCGAGGCCGTCCGTTACTTCGCCAACATCGCCGAGGCAGGGCTGGGGGCCGAATGTGTCGCTCGCGCCGCGCGCCTTCCTCGCTGGCTCGGACCTACCGTGTACTTCTTTGCCTTCTGGATGACGATGCGCAAGCACCGCGTGGCGAAGGGCACGGTGGATCTGGTCGATCGCACCTACGACGGTTACATGAACAACGTGGTGGTTGCCAACGGACAGTTCTTCGGCGGGGGGATGAAGGTCGCGCCCAAGGCGGCGCCGACAGACGGAGTCCTCGACATCCAGATCGAGCACGCCCGCAAGCGAGAGGCCATAGCCCTCATCCCAAAGATCTACAAGGGGGAGCACGTGCCGCATCCCGACATCGAGGAATTCAAAAGGGTCAAGGCCAGTGTGACCGCAGACCGGCCGCTGCTTATCGAGGCCGACGGTGAGGTGCTCGGTCACACGCCGGCGACTTTCGAGGTGCTGCGCGACTGCCTGCGACTCAAGGTCTAATGCCGACCTTCGAGCGCCCGAGAGCCCAGCTCTATTACGAAGACAGCGGGGGAGATGGGCCGGTAGTGTGCTTCAGTCACGGGATCCTGATGGACGCCGACATGTTCGCGTCCCAGGTAGAAGTACTGCGCGCGGAGTTCCGCTGTATCGCGTGGGACGAACGGGGGCATGGACGTTCGGTATCGGACGGGTCGTTCACCTATTGGGACCTCGCCGACGATCTACTCGCGTTGTTGGATCACCTCGATGTCGAACGCGCTCTATTCGTCGGGATGTCCCAGGGTGGTTATCTGTCTCTGAGAGCCGCATTGCGCGCTCCCGAGCGTGTCGCCGGTCTCTTTCTCATCGACACTCAGGCGGGGCTAGAACCAGAGGATCTCGTTCCCGGCTATCAGATGTTGGCGGACGAATGGGCAACGAACGGCCCCCAGCTGAGTCTTGCGGAGGCGGCCGCCGCGATCATCGTCGACCCCGCGCCGCGGGAGCCGTGGATCGAGAAATGGCTGAACGCGTCCGCCCACTTCCCGGTCGAACCGATGAGATGTTTGATTTCGCGCGAGGACGTGACGGATCGACT
>JALZEI010000018.1 GCA_030862115.1 Actinomycetota bacterium | reverse complement strand
CCCTCCGCGTCTTTGGCATCCTTCGGATACCAACCGGATGAGACGAGTGATTTGTCTGTCCAGGACGCGGTCCCGATGAGGATGTCTCCCATGTAAAAAGACTAGTCGGGGGTCAGGGTGGATAGCCGACCGGCACGTCGTCTTTCATAACCCGGGTCGGACCGCGGCCGACGGTCTCGACATCCCTCGCGAAGTTCTTGGCATCCCGCAACGCGCAGCCCTCCGCGTCGTTGTTGAAATAAACCCACACGTCCTCGTCCGGCCCCCACATCTCCGCGAGACGTTTCGCCCACGAGCGAAGGGCCTGACGTCCGTAACAGGGATGCGGATCGGCCACGCCCTCGTGGAAGCGGAGGTAACTCCAGTCGACCGTCCTCCACAGCTCCGTAATCGGTCGTGAGAGCCGGTCGGCCATGCACAGCGCGGCCTTGTGCTCCTCCAACAGGGCTTTTGTTTCGTCGACGAACCACGTGTCGTGGCGGAACTCCACCGCGACCTGGACCCGGCCCCCGAAGTTCCGCAGAGTTTCATCGAGATGTTCGAGGTCGATCTTCAGGTTCGGCGGCAGTTGGAGGAGAACGGGGCCGAGCTTGGGGCCGAGCTTCGTGGCGTTGGCGAGGAAACGTTCGACCGGTTCGGCGGATTCCTTCAGCCGACGGATATGCGTTAAGTAGCGGTTGGCCTTGACGGCCATGATGAAGTCGTCGGGCGTTCGCTCGGCCCAGGCCTGGAACGTCTCCGCCTTGGGGAGCATGTAAAAGGCGTTGTTCGACTCGACCGTGTGGAAGCGCTCGGCGTAGAACTCGAGCCACTTCTTCTGCGCCACGCCCTTGGGATAGAAGCGCTCGCGCCAATGTTTGTACTGCCATCCGCTGAGTCCGATATGTACCGTCACTGTGACCTCAATTCGGTAATTGCTTTCGAATCCCTTACCCCACGGCTCGGGAGATGAACGCGGCCGGTGTGGCCTCGCGTCGGCCTGGCTAGGATGAAAACCTATGAAAAAGACGCTTCTCGTGGCTTGTCTGTTCGCCCTCGGCCCGGCGCCGAGCGCGACTTTGGCTGGGGAGAGTTACTCCTTTCCCGGCGACGCCCCCTATTCGGTACCCCGGGACAAGATGGACGCCGCGCTCGATTGCAAGTACAAGGGGAAAACCGGCGGCGTGGGGATTCTCGACGGAAGCGGGGTGGAGCAACCCGTTCTGCTTGTCCACGGAACCGGTATCACTCGACGCCAGAGCTGGGGCTGGAATTACTGGACCGCCCTCCCGAAGCGTGGATTCGAAGTGTGCTGGGTCCAACTACCCGCCGTGGCCCTGAAAGACATCCAGACCTCGGCGGAATACGTCGCGCGCGCGTATCAGACGATGCATGCCGCCTCGGACCAAAAGATCGACGTCCTCGGCCACAGCCAGGGAGGGCTTCAACCGCGGTGGGCAATCAAGTGGTTTCCCGCGGGTCGCTTCGTGGCCGACTACATCGGCCTCGCCAGCCCTAACCACGGAACTCAGGTGGCGAA
This sequence comes from Actinomycetota bacterium, assembly GCA_030862115.1. Lineage (GTDB taxonomy): Bacteria > Actinomycetota > CADDZG01 > CADDZG01 > WHSQ01 > JALZEK01. The sequence goes on along the minus strand of JALZEI010000018.1, from coordinate 3,900 downwards.
CGGAGCGACAAAGCAGGGAAACTGTTTCCCGTCGTGCTGGCAGTTGCGCCAGGATTCGAAATTCGAAAACGCCCTGAACCGCGACGAGGAAACGCCCGGTGGGATCCACTACACGAGCATCTGGACGACGTTTGACGAGCTCATACAACCGCCGGGCACGCAAAATCTTGAAGGCGCCGTGAACGTTTCGCTGCAGGATCTCTGCCCGGGACGGCCGGTCGATCACGCCGCGATCCTCGGCGACTTCGTCGCATGGAAACTAGTGCGCAACGCTTTGAAGAATCCGGGGCCGGCCGATCCGGACATCGTCACGGAGGCCGACTGCACGAAGGACCGCATGCCGGGGGCCGGCGAGCAGCCGGACCTGGGCGGGCTTGCCGACTTCAGTCAAGGAAAGTCGACCGACCACGAGCCCCCGCTGAAACCGTACGCAAAGCCTTAGCTATTTAGCTGGTTACCCCGAACATTCCCTGCGCTACCTTGCTGCACAGCTCTTTGATCCGTGTGGCGGTCTCGCGGTAGGCGCCGGGCGGGCCCCCCAGGGGATCGGTTAAGTCGATCTCGCGCGTTGACAAACCCCGGCGCGAGCGGATGTCGCGCAGCTGCTCGACCACGTCGCGGGCCCTGGTCATCGGATCGACGCCCTGGCGCGCGTCGGCGTCTCGCAGATACTCGGTGAGCTCGATCATCGTGAATGTCTTGTCGGGCGTCGCGTTCGCGGCCCCCAACGCGCGCGAAACGTGCGCTCGTTCAAAACCGATAACGAGGTCGGCCTCGCCCAGGTCCACGCCGGTGATGGCCCGCGCCCGGTGAGTGCTCAGGTCGCCGCCCAGGTCTCTGGCCGCGGCCACGGCCTCGGGAATCGCCGGCTGCGGTCCCCAGTCCTCTATCCCGACCGAGGTCAGCGAGACCGGCAGACCCTTCAGCGACTCGCGCAAGAACGCCTCGCCCATGGGGCTGCGCACTCTGTTGCCGGTGCAGACCAGGACGATGTTGAAGGTCTTTGTGTCGGTGATCGGCGGGGCGGCCGGTGCCGCCCGGTCGATCGAGGTCGCAAGCTCCTCGGGACGAAAAACCTCAAGCAAACCCTTGGCCGCCAGCGGGTGAAGAGTTCGAAGAACCGTGAAGTCGCCGAGTTGGGCCCTACGGGCGATGTCCTCGAACGATGTGGCACCATCGACCAGGCCCACGAGCCGCCACTGGTCGACCGACAGTCTGATCTCCTTTATCCCCGTTGGGGGGGCCGTGGAGATTACGGGAACCGAGTCCTCCGAGGGGATGACCTTGCGGAACTCATCGAGCTCCTTGAAACGGCTCGTCATCGACGCCATGAGCTCCTCGATACCGATCGACATCGAGAACTCCGGCTCCGCCTTTACATCGGGCTCCCAGTTGAACTCCCCGTTGGTCCGGCGGAGAAGTTCGAACGAGGCGTCCTCGACGCGGCTACGGAAAGCCTCGGCCAGCTTCTCCTCGCCGAGAGCCCCCGTGGACAGAAGCGCGTCGCCGAGTCTCTCGCCGTTGTTCCGGGTGACCTTCAGGGCCTCCTCGAGCTGCTCCTGTTCGACGGCGGCCGTTCGCAGCAGCTGGCTCGCCAGCGACTCGCGCAGGAACTCGGCCTCGGCGCAATAGATGTGGCCGTCGTTGAAGAAAAAGCGGCCCGACCCGCCCGGCCGGCGAACCACGAGTTCGCCGGTGTTGTGGGCGTGGTCGATCAGCCACAGGATGTCCTCCAGGGCGAAATCGTCCAGAGATCCTCTGAGCACTACTCCTCCTCGTGGGTCCCGCTCTTCGCGGTCTTCTTCCAGATTTCCCCACATCATGCCAGAACCCAGGAGTCCTGGGAAGGGGAAACCGTGGCCTGCGTCGACGAGTGCCGAAATCGTCGCGCATATGGCGCAACGATCTCAGCGTAAAGCCTTTCCTCGCTAGTCGAGATCGGGCCGCCCTTCGAAGGTCGTAGAGGGATCGGCGTAGAGCCGGCGCGGGATGCGCCCGGCCCGGTAGGCGAGGCGGCCGGCCTCTACCGCCTTACGCATGGCCTCGGCCATCGTCGCCGGCTCGCGGGCCCTCGTCACCGAGCTGGCGAGCAACACGCCGTCGCAACCGAGCTCCATGGCGAGAGCGGCGTCCGAGGCGGTTCCAACGCCTGCATCGAGGATCACGGGAACGGCGGTCTGTTCGACGATGATCCTGATGTTGTAGGCGTTGTTGATGCCCATGCCGCTGCCGATCGGAGAACCAAGCGGCATTACGGCGGCGCACCCGAGATCTTCGAGTCTGCGAGCCAGAATGGGATCGTCGTTCGTATAGGCGAGCACCACGAAACCCTTGTCGACGAGAGTCTCCGCGGCGTCGACGAGCTCGATCGGATCGGGTAGCAGCGTGCGATCGTCACCGATGACCTCGAGCTTGATCCAGCTCGTTTCAAAAGCCTCACGGGCAAGGTCCGCGGTCGTCACGGCATCGGCGGCGGTGAAACACCCCGCGGTGTTGGGGAGTAAGCGACAGCGAGTGCGCTCGATTACGTCGAGGATTGATCCGCGCGCATCGGGACGAACTCGGCGCAGAGCGACGGTAGCCATTTCTGCTCCCGACGCAACGATCGCACGTTCTAGCGCCTCCATACTCGAGGCACCCCCCGTGCCGACGATCAGTCGCGAGGAGAAACTCTGGCCGGCTATCTCGAGTGGGTCGTCCATCACCCGCCGCCGATCGCGTCGAGTACTTCTACTTTGTCGTCCTCGCCCAACTCCGTGGACGGCCACACCGCCCTAGGGACCACCACACCGTTAACGGCGACGGCGGTTCCCCGTCCCTTGCGCACAGAAGCTACCGCTGCGACCACTCGGTCCACGGTGGGACGCTCTCCCAGTTCACGCGGCTGACCGTTGACAATCACCCTCATGCGACGGTCTCCGCGCGACGAAAACGATCCGGCGAGAACGGAGCAGCCTCCGGTGGGAGCACGCCTTCGGTAAGAGAGGCAACGAGTGCATCAGCGGTGACCGGCGCGAGCAAGATCCCGTTTCGGTAGTGCCCCGTCGCCAGATGAAGGCCGTCAACGTTGCTCGGGCCCAACACCGGGGCGTTATCGGGAGTTGCGGGACGCAGCCCGACGCATATCTCGGATAGCTCCAGCTCGGCAAGCCCGGGTACGAGTTCGTAGGCGTCGCGCAAGAGGTCGAACACCGCGCCGGCGCGAACGGACGAGTCGAAGCCCATCTCCTCCGACGACGCGCCGACGATGACGCGTCCATCCGCCCGGGGAACGAGATAGACGTCTCGTCCGCGCACCGTTCTTTGCACAAGCGGTGAGCTCTGGGGGCCGCGCAATACCAGTAGCTGTCCCTTTACGGGTCTGAGATCGAGAGAGAGCCCACGCGGCATCCCGATTAGGCCCGACCAGGTGCCCGCGGCCAGCACGACGGACGAACACTCGATCACCTGTCCCCCGACCAACTCCACTCCGTTAACCCGATCGTCGCCTGCGATCGAGGCTACGTTCGAGCGCACGAACGCAACGCCCCGGCGCTCGCACGCCTCCACCAAGCCCGAGAGAAGGGCCCTGTTGTCCACCTGATGATCACCTTCGACGTGGATACCTCCTCGCACCCGCGGAGACAACAGTGGTTCCAAACTCCGGCATTCACGGCTGCGCATGCGGGTAGCCTGCAGCCCGAGTTCTTTCTGGAAGCGGAACAGCTCCGCGAGTGCTTCGTTTTCGTCGGCATCACGGGCGACGACCAGCGTGCCCGTTTGCCGGTAGCCGGGTTCGAGCCCGGAGTCCGAGGTGAGCTCTTCGACCCAGACCGGCCAGCGCGAGGCCGCGACGAGGTTCAACGTCAACAGACTTTCCTCACCGGGGTGGACCTCGGTAACGGGGGCCAGCATCCCGGC
>JALZEI010000138.1 GCA_030862115.1 Actinomycetota bacterium | reverse complement strand
CCGCCAAAACCGCCGCCGAGGTGACCCAGGCCGGCTGGGCTATGGGCGCGGCTCCCAAGCTGGTGGGGGTCCAGCCCGCCAACTGCGCGCCGATCGTTCGTTCTTTTGACACCGGCGCCGACACGGTGCCGTCCTGGGACAAGGATCCGATGACGATCGCGGCCGGCCTGCGCGTCCCGGCACCCGTAGAGGGCGCGCTCGTGCTCAAAGTGATCCGCGCCTCGAACGGAACGATGCTCGCGGTCTCCGAGAACGACATCGTCGACGCGGTCAGGGACTTAGCCTCGGCCGAAGGGATCTTCGCCTGTCCCGAGGGCGCGTCGACGGTCGCCGCGGCGGGGCGACTTGCAAAACGCGGTGAACTCGAGGGTCCGGTGATCCTCTACAACACGGGGGCCGGCTCTAAGTATGCAGAGGCGCTGGCCGCAGCCGGCCTAGCCGCCGACCAAGCGCCGGACTAAGACCAGAACTCGTCGAGCGCTTTTTGGTCCTCGGAGAAGCCCCAGAACTCCGTGGGCCTGCCCTCATTATTTATGTGGAATACGTGCGTAACGTTTTGGTGCAGGCGCTTGCCGTTGCGCTCGGCGGTGGAGCGCACCAGCGCAACGCCATGCTCGTCGTTGGCCAGGATGTCGTGAATCTCGTTCTTGAACGACCCACCGGTCTCCTGGAGGATGCGACCGAAGAATCCAAAGACCTCGTCGAGGCCCTTGTAGTCGCCGGTGAGGGAGTTGTTGCCTCCCGCATGCCACACGACGTCCGGCGCTAGAAGCTCTCGCAGGGCGTCGAGGTCTCCTCTCGAGAAAGCGTCGTAGCCCTCTCGCAGTCTTTGGACGTTCGGGCGCTCGGCCATATGCGTCCTCCTTCTCGGGACTCCGGCCTCCCAGAATCCCGCTTCCGCGGGCAAGTGGCAAGGGGATCGTTTTCTCCTTTTCCTTCTTGACTTGGGAGATGGTCGTGTCCTACTATCGAACATACGTTCGATAGTCGAAGAAAGGGGCCCTATCTCCCGTCCCGGTTGGCGTGGATCTCCCCGGTGCCCACGCCGGCACGACGGTCGATCGTAAAGACAGGGACCCGATGGGCCCGTCGAGACCTCGGTCTCGCAGTGGCGGGTCGATTGGGTTCCCTTGTCTTTTACAGGTGGTGGGGCGGCGGGCCCTTCTTTGTCGGATGGCGTGTGAAGCGGAGGGGTCGCAGGCGACTCGTGACCAAGCGGTACGACGAGGCGATCGAAGTGATGCCGGACTCGGCGAACCTGGGCGCGCCCCTCTCTTTTTACTGGCGAGGTCGCCGCTACGACGTCGATCAGTGGTTGATGACCTGGCGCGAGGCCGGCGAGTGGTGGGCGAGATCGCCACACTCGAACGGACGGGGACACGGCCGTCCGCCCCCGACCTCGGATAACGGCCGCTCCTCGAACGGAACCTCCTCGGAGCGCGCCGGGCGCGAGGGGCCGCGCGAGCGCGAGTACTTCCGCGTCCTTGCCCGTCCTGCGGGAGCGATGTCGACCGGTGACCTCGACGCCGACGGCTTTATGGCTCGTCCCGGCGCGGTCTACGACGTCTACCGGGACCGAGTGCGCGGCGAGTGGCGTCTGGCGAGGGTGTGGGACTGATCGTGTCCCGACCCCAACCCCGCTCCGCGGCTTCCCGACCCCAACCCCGCTCCGCGACTTCCCGACCCCAACCCCGCTCCGCGGCTTCCCGGCCTCAACCCCGCTCCGCGGCTTCCCGACCCCAATCCCGCTCCGCGGCTTCCCGGAACCTACGCATTGAATTATTCAACGTCACGGTGCCAGGAGCGAGTTGCGGCGCATCACCACGCCTCGCCGATCTTAGGGGCGGGTATGTTGCGGGCCGTGAGCGAGCGAACGAGATGGGACGCGATCACCGACGGATCGATCGCGCTTCCGGCAAACGAGACTTTCGGTTTCAAGCTCGAGAGCGCAGAGGATCCGCAAAAGGAGGTCGTCTTCTCCTGGACGGTCCCGGCCGAGATGTGCAACACGGCCGGCAACGTGCAGGGCGGCGTACTGGCTGCGTTTGCCGATGCGGTATTGGGCGCGGCTACTTCAGCGTTTCTGCCGGAAGACAAGTATCCGGCCCTCGCCGAGATGAAGATCTCGATCTTTCGTCCCAGTCCGAAGGGCACGAAGCTCACCGGGCGCGGCTACATCGTGAAGGCCGGTCGCCGCGTGATGTTCGCCGAGGCCGAGATCACCGGTCCCGACGGCAAGGTGGTGGCCAAAGCCACCGGAACGGAGATCCCCGCCGACGCTTGAGCGCGTGTACCGGCGGCTCCACATCGCCCGCATCCCGGGATACTCCCCGCTCGCTGCGCTCGCTCCGCTCAAAAGTATCCGCCTGCGGCGTTTGCTTTTTCGCAAGTCGGTCCCGGAACGTCGTGCAAGCTTCCGCCGCCTATCACGACAGGTCCAGACATCGAGCCGTAACCCATAGATGTTTTTCTAAAACCGTGTGGTGCACGTGGTGCAGTGGTGCCTGTGGTGCGCGCACCACTGCACCGGCTGCACCAGTGGATTTCCGTATGGCACCACCCGCGTTCGCGACTGGTTTGGCGACCAAAAGATGAGTGGGTTTGTGCATCTTCATGTTCATTCGGTGTGGTCGTTGCTCGACGGGACTATTCCCGTGGAGGCTCTGCCTTATATCGCCGCCGCTCAGGGGATGGATGCGGTGGCGATTACCGATCACGACTCGCTCACGGGGGCGGTGCGCTTCACGTCTGCGTGTCGGGATGCGGGGGTCAAGCCGATCTACGGCGCCGAGCTCTCGATGGCTCCGAGCAACGGGCGAAGCGATGGGGAGCTCTCGGTGGCTCCGAGCAACGGGCGAAGCGATGGGGAGCTCGAGCACGTCACCGTTATCGCTCGCAACGAGGTGGGTTACGCCAACCTGTGCCGGCTCATCAGCGCCGCCCACCTCGGCAACGAGCGCAATCATCCGGCCACCACCTTCGAGTCGATCGTCGAGAGGGCCGAGGGCCTGTTCGTGTTGTCGGGGTGCGCGCGCTCCGAGGTCGCCAAGCTGGCGGCGGCCGGCGCCATCCCCAAAGCGATCGCCGCGGCCCGGCGATGGCGAGCGGCGATCGGCGACGGTTACCGGATCGAGGTCTTCGACCATCGCGGCTACGGACATCGAACCTTGCGCAACCGGTTGTTGCGGATTGCAGAGGAGACGGGAATCCCAGCGGTGGCCACGAACAACGTGCACTATCCGCTGCCGGAGAACGCCGGCACCCATGAGGTCCTGCACGCCATAAAAGACATCGTGCCGCTGTCGACGGCTCATTCACTTCGCAAGACCTCGGAGTACTACCTGAAAGACCCGCGCGAGATGAGAGCGCTCTTCGACGATGTTCCTGAGGTCCTGGAGGAGACGCTTCGCATCGCCG
>JALZEI010000273.1 GCA_030862115.1 Actinomycetota bacterium | reverse complement strand
TGGGTCGAGGCGGCCGAGGACTTGGGCGTATTTGTGCTGGCGCGCGTCAACGAGACCGAAAGCAGGCTCTTCCGCGTCGATCCCGCTACCGGTGAGGTGCTGGGCAAGTCGCTCGAGTTCGGAGCCGGTCCCTTTGCCTTGGAGTCGGGCTTCCGCTCTCTGTGGATCGCAGACGAGGGCGAGGACGCGGTTTACCGCGTCGAGGTCGGCACCTTCGAGCAACCGAACGAAGCCAAAGTTGATCGAGTAAGGCCCCAGCGCGACAAAGCGCTCCGAGACCTGTAGCGCGCAAACCGCTCTCGGCATCGCAGAACTATTCTTTGTGTCCGGCAACGCGCTGAGCGGTGACGTCCCGGAATTACCGACTTTCAAAAAGGAGGGGCGCCCGACTGGACCAACAACTGCCCCAACCTCTAAGAACGCCCGTCGACCGCTCGGCGCGACACAGTTGCTACATGCGCTTTAGGAGTTCCTCTTTTTTGGTCTCGAACTCGGTCTCGGACAACACACCTTGATCTTTGAGGCGCGCCAGGGCCTCGATCTGTTCGGGAACCGACGTCTCGCCGGGTGCCTCTGTGCGGCTCCCCTCGCCACCTCGCATCATGCGGTTGCTGTTGTCCTCGGTCTCCTTGTAGATGCGGAGCTGGACCTGCTCGGGTCCCCTTACGTTCGATATGCGGGTCTGGCCCCGCTCGCCGGCCGATTCGACCAGTAGGTCTCCGGCCCCGAGCGCGCGCTCGATCACGGTCTGGTTGAAGGCCACGTCGTTGATCCGCTCGAGGGGGATCTCCTTGGAGTTCTTGGCGATGATCCCCGAGCGGGTGATGAGACGGTCGCTCGTCAACACGAAGTTCGTGTAGGTCCAGCGAAGGAAGGGCAGCACCGCCAGGAAGAAGAACGCCACGACCGCGGCGATCCACAACGCAGGCTTGAGCCACTCGGGGTCCTCGATGAACGTCGACCCCGCGATGCCGATCGCCAGTATCAACAACGTCCACAGAACCGCCGGCGCTAGAGCGATCCAGTGCGGCTTGAGATCGAAGACGAGGACCTCGTGCTCGGCGAGCAACTTGCGGGGAAAGCCTGGCACCGCACACCTCTTTCTGGGACTCGGGTGGTCTTATGACCATTCTTTACGGAAGCCGCGCCGGGTAGCAAGGAGGACCGAAAGGGACCGCGCGGCGACCCTATGATGCGGGGCCATGGGAATAGATCGAGCAGCCGTGGACCACGTCGCCCGTCTGGCCCGCCTCGCGCTTACCGAGGAGGAGCGCGATCGGATGGGGGCCGAGCTGACCGCGATCCTCGAGCACGCCGAGAAGATCCAGAGCCTGGACCTGGACGACATCGAGCCCACGGCACACGCCGTTCCGCTCAGTAACGTGCTGCGCGACGACGAGGTGCGCCCCTCGCTACTCGCGGAGGTGGCCCTGAGAAACGCACCGGCCTCCGAGGACGGTCGCTTTCAGGTCCCGCGCATCGTCGAGGACGCATAGATGACCGATGTGCTGTGGCGTTCGGCCGTCGAGCTGGCGCGCTCGCTCGAGGTCGGTGACCTGTCGAGTGCGGAGATCGCCGAGGCTCTGATCGAACGCACCGAGGCAGTCGACAATTCGCTGGACGCCTATCTCTTTCGGGCCGACGACGAAGTGCTGCGAATGGCGAAGGAATCGGACGAGCGGCGCGCTCGAGGAGAGGCCGCTTCACGCATTGATGGGATCCCCATTGCATACAAGGACGTTTTCGTCACCGAGGACATCGTTACGACCTCGGGCTCGAAGATCCTCGACGGCTTCGTGCCGCCCTACGACGCGACGGTAGTTGCGCGCTGCAAGGGGGCCGGACTACCGACGATGGGCAAGACGAACATGGACGAGTTCGCGATGGGTTCCTCAAACGAGAACTCGGGTTTCCGATCCGTGCACAACCCGTGGAACACCGAGTGTGTCCCCGGTGGTTCGAGCGGCGGCTCGGCTGCCATAGTCGCGGCCGGCGGCGTCCCGTGGGCGTGGGGGACCGACACCGGCGGTTCGGTGAGACAGCCGGCCTCATTGTCGGGGATCGTCGGCATGAAGCCGACCTACGGGCGCGTGTCGCGCTACGGGATGATCGCCTTCGCGTCGTCTCTCGATCAGGCGGGCCCACTTACGAGAACGGTGGAGGACGCGGCCGCTTTGCTGCAGATCGTCGCGGGCGACGATCCCATGGATGCGACAGTCATCCACGATGCCGTCCCGAACTACCTCGAGGGAATCGACTCGGGGGTCGATGGGATGCGCATCGGAGTCGTCAAGGAGTTCCAGGGCGAAGGGCTGCAGACCGGTGTGCGCACGCGCGTCGATGAGGCCTACCGTCGGCTCGAAAAGCTTGGTGCCACACTCGACGAGATCTCGTTGCCCTCCTTCGAACACGGGATCTCGGCCTACTACCTCATCGCGCCCGCCGAGGCGTCCGCCAACCTCGCGCGTTACGACGGCGTTCGGTACGGACATCGCGCCGAGGGTGAAGACATCGTGGCCATGACGTCAAAGACGCGCGCCGAGGGGTTCGGCGCCGAGGTGAAGCGACGCATCATGCTCGGCACCTACGCGCTTTCCGCCGGCTATTACGACGCGTATTACGGAAAGGCGCAAAAGGTGCGCACGCTGATCATTCAAGAGCTCGAGCGGGCCTACTCGAAGGTCGATCTGATCGCATGCCCAACCTCGCCGACGACGGCCTTCAAGTTGGGCGAGAAGACGGCCGACCCGCTGGCGATGTATCTAAACGACATCTTCACGGTCCCCGTGAACCTCGCCGGCAACTGCGGTATCAGTGTGCCGTGTGGGCTCGCTCCCGAAGACGGGCTGCCGGTCGGACTGCAGCTGATAGGTCGCGCCCTCGATGAGAAGACAATGTTCCGCGTCGCTTACGCGTTCGAGCAAGACCTGGGGTGGATCAACTCCGAAGAGGGCAGGCCTCAACTATGAGCACGGTCGTGAAGGGAAGCTACGAGACCACCGTGGGCCTAGAGATCCACGTCGAGCTGTCGACGGAGTCGAAGATGTTCTGCGGGTGCCGAGTGGAGTTCGGCGAGGAGCCCAACAGCCGGACTTGCCCGGTGTGTCTCGGCATGCCCGGGTCTCTGCCGGTCCCCAACAAAAAGGCCGTGGAGCACACCGTTCGCATCGCACTTGCGCTCAACTGCGAGATCGCCCCGCACTCGATCTTTCACCGCAAGAACTACTTCTATCCCGACATGCCGAAGAACTATCAGATCTCGCAGTACGACCATCCGCTCGGCGTGAAGGGATATCTCGACATCTCCGGCGCCTTCGGTAGCCGGCGCGTCGGCATCACCCGCGTGCACCTCGAGGAGGACACCGGCAAGTCGATCCACGTTGGGGGCACCGGCCGGATCGCCGATTCCGAGTACTCGCTAGAGGACTTCAACCGCGCCGGAACCCCGCTCGTTGAGATCGTCACCGAGCCCGACATCAAGTCGGCCGAGGAGGCGCGCGTTTTCGCCGCCGAGCTGCGCGCTCTGCTCGAGACGTTGGGGGTCTCCGACGTGCGTATGGAGGAGGG
>JALZEI010000126.1 GCA_030862115.1 Actinomycetota bacterium | reverse complement strand
ACGATCGTCGTCGGTGGCGATTCGGGCCGCTTCTCGCCGAGCCAGCGACCGACCTCCAACAGCTGCGGTAGGGGGCGGGTGTGCGGAAGCGTGAGCTCGAGCTGGCCACCCCAGCGACGCAGCTGTCGCTCGAGGTAACCGGTGGGTTTTCCCAAGGAGCCGAGACCGCAGGACTCGTAATCCACCGAGTGAAGCTCCACCAATGAGTCGACGAGCTCGTCGCCGATCGGCCCCCTGTCGGCGGGAGGGTATGCGTCTGGCAGCTCCGTGCGGATCACTACGCCGTCGACGCGTTCCATGAGATAGAAGGGGGAGCCGATGATCGACTCGTCGTCGCAGCTGAGAATCGTCTGGGGGGTACGAACCTCAAGCGCGTCGAGGGCGGAGAGAACCCGATACTCGCGTAAGACGTCGTGAGCAGTCGGCAGGAACGCACCGAGGGGCGGCCTTCGCAAAACGAGCTTGCGGTTCGACCAATCGACGAAGAACGTCTCGTTGGAGTGGCCCGCCTGGTGCCTGGTCACCGAGACGTCGCCTTCGCCCGGGAGTTGATTACGGAGGTAATCGGCGAGCGCAGCCTCGTCGACGAGGGGTGGAAGCGTCGAACTCACCCCAGGTTGCCGGTCGCTTTCTTTGTGCCGTCTCCCGCGAGGGCGGCCTTGAAGAGATTGCGCGCGATGACCATCCGGTGTACCTCGGACGGTCCGTCGTAGATACGAGCGGCGCGCGCGTCCCGGTAAAAACGTTCGAGAGGAAGGTCTGTCGAGTACCCAAGCGACCCATGGATCTGTAACGCCCTATCAACGATGCGACCCAGCGCCTCGGAGATGAAGACTTTGGCCATAGAGACCTCTTGACGGAATTCGTCTCCTCGCTCGATCAAATAGGCGGAGTGGAGAACCATTAATCGGCTCGCGTACAGATCGATCGCGGAATCGGCCACCCAGTTCTGCACGGTTTGTCGTCGCGCCAGCGGTTCTCCAAACGTTTCGCGTTCGAGGGCCCTCTGCGCGGCGAGATCGAGCGATCGCTGCGCCACGCCGATCCACCTCATGCAATGTGCAAGCCGGGCGGGCCCGAGGCGCGTCTGGGCCAGCTTGTAGCCGGCCCCCACGTCGCCCAACACCGCTTCTGCCGGAACGCGGCAGTTCTCTATGAGGACCTCGCAATGTCCCCCCGGCCCGTCGGTTCCCATCACCGGGATCTCTCTCAGCACCTTCCACCCCGGGTTCTCACCGTCGACGAGAAACAAGGTGTAACCCGTGCGAGCGTCGCCGTCGGGATCGGTCTGCGCAACAACGATGGCGCACGCGGCTCCCATGGCGCCGGTGATGAACCACTTCTCGCCGTTGATCACCCAGTCGTCGCCGTCCCGAGTGGCCCTCGTGCGCAACCCGGCAGGATCTGACCCGGCCGCTCGCTCGGTCATCGCAAAACACGAGCGCGCCCGTCCCTCCGCCAGCGGACGCAGGTATCGCTCCTTTTGTTCGTCGGAGGCCGCGTGGAGCAGCAGATGCATGTTCCCCTCATCGGGAGCCATCGCGTTAAGGCCCAGCGACGCCAGACCCGAGACTCCGCACTCCTGCGAAACGATCGCCATTCCGAGGGGGCCGAGACCCATACCTCCCCACTCGGGAGGGAGGTGCGGGTTGTAGAGCCCCTGGGAGCGGGCCTCCTCTCGGAGTCGCTCCACCACCTTGTCGAACCTCTCGCCGTCGTATTCCTCGCGCAGCTCCTCCTCCGCCGGCAACGCGTGATCGCGCACGAACGCCGCGACGCGTCGTTGGACGTCTTTGAGCTCTTGCGGAAGGTCGAAGTCGATCAAGGTCGGCTAAGGGTTCTGCAGAGAAAAGAAACCGATCGGATGCCAATTGCCTCGGGCTCGATACAAGATCTTGCCCAGGTAGAAGCCGTCTTCGATCTGAACCAGTTCGTCCAGTATCCGTCGGATCAGGAAGTCCGGATTGGCTTCGAAGTCGTAGTCGATCTTCAGAACCTGAACGTCCGGATCGAGAGCACCGGGTGCGACGCGCGTCTTGAAGGGAAAGGCTTCGAGCTTCCCGTCGGCTTCGTGGGGCTCGTACGACGGCCACAGCACTTTCACCTGAGAGCGCGCCTTCGACCTGAGGATGTTTATCCCTTCGTTCTTGTCTGCGTCGAAGCTCTTCCCCATCCAGGGCATGTACAACTTCGAAAGCCTCCGCGCGAACGCATCGATCGGTTTGGCAACCGACAGGGTCACCAAGGTGCCGGGCTGGAAACCCCTGGGGGCCGGATCGGGTGGGGAGCCGCCTCGAAAAAGCTCGTTGAGCTCGTCGAGCGCACGAGCGCGCATGGCCTCCGGCTCGAGACGCAGTCTTATGTCGGTAAGCGGGTCTGAACCTGCGCGTCGAGCTAAGGCCTCCATACGACACAGGCTACTTCACGTAAGGACTCGCCGGCCCGGGAGCCGGCGACGCGAAAGAGGGGATTAAGATGCCCGGACTACTAGGAACGGGAGCGATATGCCGGACAGAGTATCGGCCTACGTGTTGATTCAGACGAGCGTGAACTCGGCCCAGGTTGCGGGAGAGATCCGCTCGATAGAGGGTGTCGAGTCGGCCGACGATGTTTCCGGGCCGTACGACGTGATCGTGCGTGCCGCGGCTCCCGACATGGACACGCTGGGCCAGCTCGTTGTGTCGCGAATCCAGAGCGTGGAGGGTATAACCCGAACGCTCACCTGCCCGATCGTCGAGCTCTAAGAACTCTTACGCGCCGCCCGATGCTGTTGGTTTTCTTACACTTCTTTACTTTGCGTGCGGATTCGTGGCCCCGACAGGACCTCGTTCATGGACCCCGAGCGAAACCCCGTCAAATCAAGGGTCACGTACCTCCAGCCTAAGGCGCGCAACCCGGAGTCCATCTTTTCCCTGAGGCTTGCCGCGCGACCGATCTCGCCCGGCTCGACCTCGATACGGGCCAGGTCGCCGTGGTCGCGCACTCGAAAGATCGAAAAGCCGAGTTCTCTCATTAACTCCTCGGCCCTTTCGATTCGCTCCAGTCGCTCTGCGGTCACCCGCACACCGTAGGCGAATCGAGACGCAAGGCACGCCGACGCCGGCTTGTCTGCCGTCGGCAGCCCACGTCGCCGCGACAGCTCTCGAATCTCATCCTTACTCAACCCCGCCTCGACCAGGGGAGCGACCGCCGATCTCTCTCGCGCCGCTCGCTGGCCCGGTCTGAAGTCCCCCAGATCATCTTTGTTGGTGCCCACCGCGACGCGGGCACTGCGCTCTTCCGCCAGGGGGGCAAGTACGTCGAAGAGTTCGACCTTGCACCAGTAACAACGGTCCGGCGAGTTCCTGACGTACTCCTCGCGCGTCACCTCGTTCGACTCCACGAGGACGTGGTTCCAACCCGATCTCCGGGCCAGAGCGGTCGCTTGTGTCAGCTCGTGATGTGACAGAGAGGGAGAGACGGCGGTCGCGGCGAGAAAATCGTCTGCCAATACCTCGTGGGCCACGGCCGCAAGAAAGGTCGAGTCCACCCCTCCGCTGTAGGCCACCACAAGGGGGCCGAAGTCGGCGACGATCCGGCTGAGGTCGGCCTCTTTGAGCGACAAGGTTGTTGACTGATCGGTCATTCTTCGAGACATGATCTCAGGACACCGATAACTTCGCGGCATGACGCTCTCAGGGATGTTTGTCGAAGCCGCCCGCAAGAGCGGCGTGGAGCGACGACTTGAGAATTTTTCAGACGATCCCCTCCTGACAGTCGCATGCCTCGCTCTTATAGGCGTGTGCCTCGCGTGGATCATCGTGACCCGCCTTATCTCTCGAAACGTCAAGAGAGCGGCTCAACGGGGCGACGTCAAAGTAGATCGGGTCAAAGCCCCTAAAGACATCTGGAGTGCGCCGCCGTGACCGGCTACTCGATGTAGCCGAGGTCTTTTAGGTGGGTTGCAACGGCCTCTGCCTCCGCCTCGGAGTACTCCCCGCCGGCTTTTCTCGCGCCGGCGGCTTCGGTAAAGCGGACGGGGTGCTGCTCGAGGAAAGCCTTCCCCAAGACGGACTCGGCCGGTTGCCCATCAAGACCGTCCGGAACGGATTGATGCAGAAGAGCGAGGGCCGTAGGACACACGTCGAGCAAGGAGAGCTCCTCGACGCCGGCGTTTCCGATCGACGGCCCGCCCGCGACGAAAACGCCCTCAGGGCGATGATCCGAGGACCACGGTTCGTTTACCCCGGCAAGGGGCAGGGGTGAACTCACGAAGGTCTCGGCCGCCTCTCGCCTCGGCGATACCCGGTACCCATTGCTCCACGAGTCGAGCATCAGATCCGGAGCAAGATCGATGCAGGCGCCCGAGTAAATCTCTTCTCGGCGATGCACCGCGTGAAAGGGGGCCGCGCCGTCGCGCTCGTCGCGCTCGTCGCGCAGCGCAAGTAAGTCGTGGCGAAGCTCCTCCAGCAGCGCGGGAGCATCGCCGGCCGCGACGATCCCCGCCGGCTCCCGGTCTTTGAGGTTCAGCCACAAGTCTCCGTGAAACCCGACGAAGGCCTTCGTTTCGCTCCAGTCAAAGGGCCCCAGCTGACCTGAAAGCGTCGCGCCGAGCGTTTTGCGCGCCAGGTTGGGGGCAAGCCGCCGGGCCGCTCTTCGAACCGGGGGAGGAAAGCTCCAGGCGAAATCGACGGCGCGGTTGCGTCGCGGAGGGGCAATGCGAGCGTGCCCCTCGGCTTGGAGCCAGGCCCCCATATTCACGTCACCTTTAAGGGGGCCGGCACCGTGGTCGCTCACTACCAAAAAGTCCGCGTCCGGCCACGCCTCCAGGAGCCGGGCGGTTGCGCGATCCATCGCTCGGTAAACGTCGTCGACGGTGTCGGCAAGCGGATGGTTGGTGGCCCTGAACCTCCAGAAGAAGTGCTGCGCGCGGTCGACGTGAGGCCACACCGCGAGAACGCAGTCGGCCCCCACCTCGCCCGCCGCCCACGCCAACGCATCCGGTTGGGCCTCGAGGCCGCGCAGTAGATCTGCGCGAAAGGATTCGAGGCTGCCGTGAGGGGCTCGGTCGAGCAGATCATCGAGGGACCAACGCTCGGCGAGCTTCGTCTGCAATTCGGGCGGATCACAGAAGGTCGCGCCGGGAGGCGCGCCGTAGCCCGAGACCATCGCTCCCGGCACGGGCGCGGGAGGAAAAGCCATCGGGATGTTCCAGACGAGAAAACGCACGTCGCCGGCAAGCTCCCACAGAGCCGGGGCCCTCCGATCGCGAGACGAGAAGTAGTGCGCCTCGTAGGCGCCCGGCGCGCGGTACCACGATCCAAAGATACCGTGGCCGCCGGCGTTCAATCCCGTAAAGGCCGACGTCCACGCGCAGTCGGTCATGGGCGGCCACGTCGAGCGGAGCACCGCGCGCTGTCCCCGCCGGGATAACTCCTGTAGAGCCGGAAGCTCTCCCGCGTCCAGCAGGGGATCGATCAGGTCGAAGGTGGCCGAGTCCCACCCGAGGACGACTAGGCGGACCGTCAAATCAAATTACGGAATCAGCGGTTCGACTACCGACCCGCCCTGAGGGGCCCGATCCATGCATACGGCCTTCCAACAACTTCGCTTCAAGTAGATCGTGCGTACATGCCAGCGATAATCCGCTTGCGTATCAGGAACGCGCAACTTTCGGAACGGGACTGTCGTGCGAACGGTGCGCCGGTTTGAACGATTGATCTTCGTGGGGCCAACCACGAAATCGTTGGCGTTCTTTAGGTCGCGCCACACGCTCCCCTTCAGCTTCCTTTTCAGCGACTGGATCAAGACGTAGTAGTCGAAGCGGTTGCCGCCGAAGGTGTCGAGATAAATGAGCAAGTAACCCTTGTCGTAGATACCGCGCGCACCCCAGGTGCGATAAGTCTTGATGATCCAGCTGCGGGGGCTACTTCCCACAACCTCAACGCGCCTTACGTCCAAGCGTCCCGGGGTGTCCTCTTGATCGCGCACGATCATGTGGTGGGCCGCTGCCTGTGGTGCGAAGGAGAACAAGGTTGCGGCCGTCAAAGACGCCGCGATAGCTCTTCTCAAGTTGACGTTCCTTCCTCCATCGGATCCTTAAGAGACCGGCCTCACGAATGCTCTCGCCGGCGCATCGACCCCATAGCCTGACGCACCGTCCACGATGCCACCACCACCCCGGCCCCCACAAGGACCAGGGGAAGGATTTCCGAGGCGCCGGGAGCCTCCACACTCGAAACGAGAGCCCCCTCTTGCGGGCCCAGCAGAATCACGCCACAGGCCGCCGCCAGGAGCCCGTTGCGCAACAACATGGCCCGGTAATCCCTCGCCTCGTCCCGCCCGAAACAACCGCACGGCAGCCGGTCGCCCGCTCCGGTCCGTGCCCTCAAAATGGCGGCGCAGAACAGGGCGAGAAGTGACAGCGAGAGGGCCGCGCCGGCCTTGATCGAGGCGAACAGGATCGTCGCGGCGCAGGCGAGCTCGACCAGGAGCACTCCAACCGCCGCGAGTGGCTCGGCGGAGCGGGGAAGGCGATAACCGCCCAGGGCACGTCTCCAACCTCCGAAGTTCACCGCCTTCGCCAGCGCCGCCCACATGAAAGTCGCGACGACAAGGGACGAGGCGGTCCAGACGAAGGACGGGGGCATGCCACGAGTCTATGGTCCCCCTCCCCCACCGAATGCTCCGCTCGTTGCGCATAGGCGATCAATGGAGCACTCGGCCCGGGGTAGCCTTCGCAGTCGTCGAGTAATGACTTGGGAGGTGTCGTGGAGGGTTGGTGGACCGTGTCGTACGTGGTCCTGTGGGGAGTGGTGATCACGCTTTGCATCGTGGTCGTCGCCCTCGCCCGGCAGATCGGAACCCTCCATCTCCGGCTCGGCCCCCGAGGAGCTCTAGAGATGGACGACGAGGGGCCTCCGCTGCGAGAGGCTCCACCGTCTTTCGATCTGCAGGACATCGCCGGCGTCCCGATCACGGTCGGGGGGCCGGGGCGAGCGCAGTGCCTCATCTTCGTGTCACCTGGATGCAAGCTCTGCGAGGAGATCCTTCCGTCGATTCCCGTCGTCGCCGAAGCCTCCGCGATGGACCCCATCGTCCTCTCTGATTCCGACGCACACGAGGCCAGCGTCACCTACGCCTCTCGCAAACTGAAGGCGCGCGTGGTGCCCGCTCACGATGTGGCGGTCGCATACTCCGTGCCGGGCACGCCTTATGCCGTCATACTCGACGAACTTGGGATCGTGAGGGCCAAAGGTGCGATCAACAACCTCGAACAGATGGAAGGATTAGTCGACACCGCCCGCAAGAGGGCGGTCGATTCGCAGTCGGAAAGGCAGGCGAGCTAGTGACCATCGATCGCTTTACCGAAGAGGCCGCAGTTGGGCTGGCCGAAAGAAGCAGTCGGAGGTCTTTTTTGGGGCGATTGGGGGCCGGCTTCGTTGCGCTCGTCGGGGGGCCGTTCGTCGCGGTTGCGCTGAGTCCCAACCGGGCCGAGGCGTATCACATCTGCGGACACACCTACACAACGGGATCGTGC
Organism: Actinomycetota bacterium; assembly: GCA_030862115.1. Classification (GTDB taxonomy): domain Bacteria; phylum Actinomycetota; class CADDZG01; order CADDZG01; family WHSQ01; genus JALZEK01. Next base: position 2,819 of record JALZEI010000126.1, on the reverse strand, counting down.
CCGCACCCCTACTCGCCTTACTCGCGTGTCGACAAGTACGGCTTCCCGGTTCATCCCAAGCACGGTTATCCGGTCGACGACGACGGCGACATCTACACGTCGCGCAAGCAAACCCGGCGCAAGATGTGCGAACAGGTCGTACCGGCACAGTACCCGCATACCGGTAGACCTCGTCAGGGAGGCGGCTGGTCGCGTTGCTGCAAGGGTCGCATCCGTCGCATCTACGACTGCTGTTCGTATTCGGACACCCGTATCAACGGCGACGCGTCGGTAACCGGCTACTGCTACTCGGGCCGGAAGGTCTTCTGCATCGGATACCGAGACCTGAAATCCAACTGCTAGCGCTCAGCTGAATCGCCTGTATAGGGGGCTAAACGTGGGGCCTGCGGCGCAGGAGGGGTTGCTCGGCCAGCGAACCTTCATGTAGGACGACCAGACGGGCTCATATGTTCAAGCGCTCTGCAGTCGCATCAATCGCAAGCACGGTCATCGCCGCCGCGCTGTTCTCTCAGAATGTCGCAGCGGCCGGACCCTCAGCGGGGGCGTTTCGCACCGAGTCCGCCCTCGCCTCCTGGGTGGTTGATCGCGGCGACCGGGTAGTTGCCTACGTGTTGTGGGTCAGACGATTGGTCGGCGTCTTGCCGGCGGAAAACACGAAAGTCGTCGTTCACCGGGGGCCGTGCGAGGTCATCCATGGAGACTATTGGTGCACGGCGCGCAAGAAGTTCAAGAAGGTCGTCTCCTCGAACGCTTTCACCGTCCATCCCTTGCTCGACGAAGCGCGCCTGGAGTTCAGGATGCGCGGAGCGACTCAACATGCTTCGTGGAAGGCAACGGACGATCGCACCCCCGCGATCTTTCCCGGAGGAGACACCTCGGGAGGGGGTGTCACGACGTGGCAGCTGCGCCGGGCCCGTACCCACGGCCGACTTCTCGGCCAGAAGCTGAGGGTCGCCGATTGGGGCCGCGGTTTACTTCAGTCGTGGAGCGGCGCGTACGTGAAAACCGGTATCGACGGCGCACTTCGCGACACGCTAGGGCCCCGGATTTCGATCGAGCTGACCGGAGCGTCTCGATAACTGCCCAGCCGCTTGTCGATCGAGTTGCCCGCGAAACCTCGATAAACCACAGGGGTCGGTCGGCCGCCTAACATTCGGCGTCATGGACGCGCCTCTTGTCGTAATCCTCATGACCGGGTCGTTGATCGCGGGGGTGTCCACCGTTTTTGATCCCTGAGGTCTCTCGATGGTGGAGACCATCGCCCCCGTCGTGCACGGGGACAGTCGTACTAAATACCGGATGACACTTCTGTTGCACGCACTCGGCGCGGTGCTGGCCGCGGCCCTCGTGGGGACACTCGCGGGGACGATCGGCATGGTGCTCGGAGCGCCGTGGGGGACATGGAGCTTTGTGGCGGTGGGTTCGGTCGCCGTCGTCTACGCGGCGCGCGAGATCACCGGATTGAAGATCCCGATCCCCGACAGACACCGGCAGGTACCTCTGTGGTGGCGCTCCTTTTACTCGGCCCCCGTGGCCGGTTTTCTATATGGACTCGGCATCGGGGTCGGCTATCTCACCTATCTGTCTTTTGGAACCTACGTGGCGGTCACGGCGGCCGCCGTCGCGTGGGGAAGCCCTCCACTGGGCGCGGCGCTTACCGCGCCGTTCGGATTGGGACGAGCCCTGTCGGTGGCTCTGGCCAACCGGCGCGCCGGCGAGGACCGACCATCGGGTATTGATCGCATCGACGACCTTGCGGGGACCCGCTGGCCACGCGTGGTCAACGGCACCGCCCTGATCGTCACTGCCGCGATTGCCGTCCTGATGAGTCTGTAAGCCAGCGCTGTTCTTTCTCTGCCGCGTCTACCCTCGTAGCGAAGACTCCTGCAGTAGAGAAAGCCCGGCTCGAAAGAGAGCGGGGGCGAAAAGGCCCCCGGCTGCGTCACGGGGGCCTTAGTCGGGCCTGAACTGCCCGAGAGAGATCTGCTCTGCCGCCCTGACCCCTCCACCGGCCTGTAGGACCGCTGCCACCAGACCCACGACGACGAGCGTCCGCAACACCTTCATGTACATCCCTCCCAGGAAGTCGCCCACCGAGTCGGTCGGGCGGGGTCGGAAATCTCCACAAATCACCCCGCAGGGGGCGTCCCCGGGGCCCTTCGCGGCCCCCATCGCCCGTGAATACCCGGGATTTGCGCGAAGGCGTACGCGTTCGTTATCTTTAGCACTCAGAACATCAGAGTGCTAACGCAGGAACGGCACGTTCAAGGAGGTACGAATGGCAAAGATTCTCAGTTTCGAAGAGGAGGCCAGGCGGGCGCTGGAGCGGGGCATGAACCAGCTCGCAGACGCCGTCAAGGTCACCCTCGGCCCCAAGGGCCGCAACGTGGTCTTGGAGAAGAAATGGGGCGCCCCCACGATCACCAACGATGGCGTATCGATCGCCAAGGAAGTCGAGCTGGAGGACCCTTACGAGCGCATCGGGGCCGAGCTCGTCAAAGAGGTCGCCAAGAAGACCGATGACGTGGCGGGCGACGGCACCACCACCGCCACCGTATTGGCCCAGGCGATGGTCCGCGAGGGCCTCCGCAACGTGGCCGCCGGCGCCAACCCCATCGCCCTGAAGCGGGGCATCGAGAAGGCCGTGGACTCGGTCGTCGAGGCCATCCGCGGCTCGTCCCGCGAGGTCGAGGGCCGCGAGCAGATCAGCCAGGTGGCATCGATCTCCGCCAACAACGACGTCGAGATCGGCGAGACCATCGCCGAGGCGATGGACAAGGTCGGCAAGGATGGCGTCATCACCGTCGAGGAGTCGAACA
>JALZEI010000002.1 GCA_030862115.1 Actinomycetota bacterium | reverse complement strand
GCGGACTCGATGCAGCTCTATAAGGACATGGATGCCGGAACCGCCAAGCCAACACCGGAACAAAGACGGCGTGTTCCGCACCACCTCGTGGACCTCTTCCCCGCGTCCCACGAGCCGACCGTGGCGGAGTTCCAGACGCGCGCCCGCGCCGCCGTTGCCGACATCTCCTCGCGCGGCCGGCTTCCTCTTGTCGTCGGAGGATCCGGCCTTTACTTCCGCGCCGTTGTCGACGACCTCGATTTCCCTCCGCGCGATCCGGGTCTGCGTCGCCGGCTTGAAGAGGAGTCGCACGAGGTGGGACCCGAGGCGTTGCACGCGCGGTTGACCCACCTCGATCCGATCGCCGCCGCGCGTATCGAACCGCAGAACGCGCGCCGGATAGTGCGCGCCCTCGAGGTGATCGAGTTGACCGGCGCGAAGTTCTCGGCGAACGACTCGTGGGAGCGTTACGAGAGCCGCTTCGATCTAAGGGCCGCCGGCCTCACGCGGTCGCGCGATGAACTCTTCCCGCGGATTGCCGAGCGTGTCGACGCAATGCTGGCACGCGGGCTGGTGGCGGAGGCGAAAGCGCTCGAGCACACTCTTGGGATAACCGGACGACAGGCCCTCGGCTACCGCCAGGTGCTGGAGGCGGACGAGGACGACGACACGGCGCCCGTGCGGGACGCCATAGTGCGGGCTACGAAGCGATTCGCCCGGCGCCAGGAGTCGTGGTTTCGCGCCGACCCTCGAATCGCTTGGTTCGAGGCGTCGTCGCCGACCATCGTGGACGACCTGGTGGCGTACCTGGCCGGGAGTGGCGAGCAGGGCGAAAGCGCGCAGTTCACGCGAGAGCGCACGGTACCGTAGAAGAATATGAAGTTCGGCAAGTATCAGGGTACCGGGAACGACTTCGTCATGATCGAGGACCTGGACGACCGTCTCGATCTTTCTCCCGCGACCGTGCGCGCCATCTGCGATCGCCGCTTTGGGGTGGGGGCCGACGGCGTCATTAGGCTGGCCCCCGGCACCGAAGGCGGGCAGTTCTTCATGGATCACATGAACGCCGACGGAACGACCACCGAGATGTGCGGCAATGGGATCCGCTGCCTAGCGGTCTTCGCCCGAGATATAGGCGCAACGATCGAGACTGAGCTGAAAGTCCTTACGAGGTCGGGCCTGAAAGTCGTAAACGTCAACGCGGACGCCTCCGTGACGGTCGATATGGGGGCTCCCATCTTCGATCCCCCTGCGATACCCGTGACGGCGTCGGGCTCCGATGCGCTGGATCTTCGAATCGAGGTCGCCGGCGAGTCACACACGGCTGCCTGTCTTTCGATGGGCAACCCGCACGCGGTGTTCTTCGTCGACGATCCCGACGCGGCCCCCGTCACCAGCCTCGGACCCGAGATCGAGACCCATGAGCTGTTTCCCAACAAGACGAACGTGGAGTTCGCCGCGCCGCGGGCGCCCGATCGCATCGACATGAGGGTGTGGGAGCGCGGAGTGGGAGAGACCATGGCATGCGGCACCGGTGCCTGCGCGGTCGGAGTGGCCGCTCGGTTGCTCAAAGACACCGAGGAGTCGGTGACCGTCGCTCTTCCCGGCGGAGACCTGAGAATCGATTGGGCCGGCGACCTTAGGACGCAGGCCCCCGTCTACATGACCGGTCCGGCGGTGAAGTCGTTTGACGGGACTCTCGACGACGACCTAACGGCATGAGGACTGCCAAACGCATCGAGGCGCTTCCGCCGTACCTGTTCGCAGAGATAGATCGCAAGGTCGCTCTCGCCAGAGCGCGCGGCGCCGACATCATCTCCTTCGGCGTGGGCGATCCCGATCTGCCTACTCCGCAGCCGATCGTCGAGGCGATGATCGCCGCGGTGGGGGATCCATCGACGCACGACTACCCCTCTTACACGGGGATGCCGGAGTTCCGAACGGCGATCGCGGAGTGGTACGCGGCCCGCTTCGGCGTGAAACTCGATCCGGACGAACAGGTGCAGCCTCTGGTGGGTTCGAAGGAGGGCATCTTCCATCTACCGGTCGCCTTCGTTGACGAGGGCGACGTCGCTCTCATCCCCGACCCCGGTTACCCCGTGTACGAGACCGGAACGATTCTTGCGGGAGGCGAGCCCTATCTACTGCCCCTGCTTCCGGCCAACGATTTCCTTCCCGACCTCGAGTTGATTCCCGACGTCGTCCTGAAGCGCGCCACGGTGTTGTGGCTCAACTATCCGAGCAACCCGACGGCGGCGGTAGCCGATCTCGATTTCTTCCAGCGCGCAGTCGAGTTTTGCGCGCGCCACGACCTGTTGCTCGCACACGATGCCGCCTATACGGAGATCACTTTCGACGGCTACGTGGCGCCCAGCGCGCTCGAGGTCGACGGAGCGACGGATCACGTCGTGGAGTTCCACTCCTTATCGAAGACCTTCAACATGACCGGGTGGAGGATCGGGTGGGTGGCCGGTGCGCCGCGGGCGATCGAGGCTCTGAAACGGCTAAAGACCAACATCGACTCCGGTGTGTTCGACGCCGTGCAGCGGGCGGGCATCGTCGCACTGACGCTTCCCGACGAGCATCTGAAGGCCACCGTCGAACGCTACCGGCATCGCAGGGACCTGCTGTGCGACGGTTTGAAGTCGATGGGAGTAGAAGTCGATCCCCCGAAGGGCTCCATCTACGTCTGGGTGCCAGCGCCGGATGGATACACCTCCGAATCGTTCACGACGTATCTGCTCGAGGAGTTCGACATCGTCGTCGCACCGGGCAACGGCTACGGGCCCTCGGGTGAAGGGTTCGTACGCTTCTCTTTGACGATCGACGACGCCCGCCTGGAGCAGGGCGTCGAACGCCTGCGCGGAGCCGGACTCTGAGGGACCGCGCCGGACGCAAAGCAAACTCACAACGGGGGGGTCCCAGGGCGACGCACGACGTCCGGCCCGAACAGGAGCGCGCCGTTCTAGTGAGCGCGGTGGTCGGCGATCAGGACGCGGATGAAGCCGAATGGTCTCTGGATGAACTCGAAGCGCTGGCGGACACGGCGGGGGCCGAGCCCGTCGATCGGATAACGCAACGACGCGACGCTCCGGATCCCGCCACCTATTTTGGAAAAGGCAAGGCGAAAGAGGTCGTCGACGTGGCGAACGCGTTGGACGCCGATCTGTTGATCTTTGACGACGAGCTGACCCCTGCACAAGGCCGCAACCTCGAAGAGCTTGCCGGCGTCAACCCACTTGCCGAGCGCGGGCTGAAGATCGTCGACCGTACCGGGTTGATCCTCGACATCTTTGCCCAGCACGCGCGCTCGGCCGAGGGGAAGCTGCAGGTCGAGCTGGCGCAGCTCAACTACCGATTGCCGCGCCTCCGCGGCTGGGGAGATGTGTTGTCTCGTCTCGGTGGTGGTATCGGAACGAGGGGGCCGGGTGAGACACAGCTGGAGTCCGAGCGCCGGGCCATCCTGCGGCGGATCCAGCGAGTGAAGAAGGACCTGGACGAGCTCGAGAAGACGCGGCGACTCAAACGCAAGCGCCGCTCCCGTTCTGGAGCGCAGGTGGTCGCACTTGTGGGCTACACGAACGCGGGTAAGTCGACGTTGTTAAAAGCGCTAACCGACGCGGGCGTTCTCATCGAGGACAAGCTTTTCTCGACGCTCGACCCCACCACCCGGCGTCTCGACCTCCCGATCGGGCAAGAGGTGCTTCTTACCGACACGGTCGGGTTTGTCCGCAAGCTTCCGCACCAATTGGTCGAGGCCTTCCACTCGACGCTCGAGGAAGTGGGGGAGGCATCATTGTTGCTTCACGTCGTGGATGCGAGCCGGGACCCGGAGCGCCAGATCGACGCGGTGAACTCGGTGCTGAAGGGTCTCGGTGTGGTGGAGCAGCCGACGCTGCTGGCGCTCAACAAGATCGATCTCCTCGACGAGGTCGAGGTCGACAAGCTCGTGGGCCGGTTCCCGGGGGCGGCCCTGGTGTCGGCGAAGACAGGACTCGGTCTGCCCGAGCTGCTCGACAAGTTGACCGAAGAGATGTCAAAGCTGCAAGTGGAGGTGTCGCTCGAGATCCCGTTCGACCGCGGCGACGTCGTCGCTCGCCTCCACAACGACGGCGAGGTTCTCGCGGAGTCCTATACCGAGAAGGGGACCGAGGTCACCGCGCGCGTTCCTCGCGATGCATTGACGGGGCTTCGGGAGTTCCTGACACGCTCGGACCGTTAGATCCGGCGAAAGACCCCTACTACCTTCCCCAGGATCTCGGTGCCGGACGGCGCCTCGAACGGCTCCATCGACTCGTTGGCCGGCTCGAACATGATCGCCGACCCGCGGTGTCTGATCGTCTTGACCGTGGCCTCGTGGGCGTCGCCGTATTCGCTCGGCATCATGGCGGCGACGATCTCGCCCGAGTGAGCGGTGGGCTGCTGGCGGACGATGACGAGGTCGCCGTCGAGGATCCCGGCGTCGATCATCGAATCGCCTTTTACCTCGAGCATGAAGATGTTGCCGTCTCCCACGAGGTCGGCCGGCATGGGATAGACGTCCTCGACCTGTTCCTCGGCCATGATCGGTACGCCGGCGGCGATGCGACCCAGAAGCGGAACCGAGCGCGCCGGCCGCCGGTCGAGCGCCAGACCCGTATCGGTGTCGAAATGAAGCTCGATGGCGCGCGGCTTGGTGGGGTCGATCGAGAGGTAACCCTTGCGCTGAAGCGCCTGGAGGTGGGAGTGGACGGTCGAGCTGGACGCCAGCCCCATCGCCTCGCAGATCTCCCGTACGGAGGGGGGATAGCCCCGTTCGGTCACGGTCTCGGCTATGTAAGACAGCGTCTGGCGCTGCCGCTCGGTTAGTCCCTCGACCATGCCCTTCTCCTCTTGTCCTCAGGCGCCTCCTGGCGAACGCCTGTTCGACACACCTTAAAACAGCCGAATGGCCAAATCAAGAACGTATGTTCGGTCCCAGGCCTTGAACCCGAACGTGTGTTCCCCTATAGTAGCGAACATACGTTCGCACAGACACCGCTAGACAACGTCTCGGGCCGGCGAAAAGCGTCGCAGGGGCCCCCTAGTGTTGCGAGCAGCCAAGAAAAAGGGATCCCGGGGCCACCCGGCCGAGCAAGGAGCAGGAAATGGCACTTCGAAGAGAGGACCTGATCGGGGCCCCGGGAGCAGTCGTCGTCCGTTTCCCCCTCGCCGTGGCCCGAGCTCGGGTGAGAAGGGCTCGCCGGCGATACGCCTTTCGCCGCCTAATCGTCGGCCTGGTTCTGGTCGGGATCCCGGTCGGCGTCCTGGCCACCGGGGGAGAGCCGATGGAGCCGACCGCCGCGAGCACCGGCGCATCCGTGGTCGTCCAGCCGGGAGACACGATCTGGGACATAGCCCAGATGCGGACTCCCGCCGGTACCGATCCGCGGGCCTTCGTCGACGCCATCATCGCCCTGAACGGGCTCGACGGGGGAGTGCTGGAGGCCGGCGACGAGCTCGAAATGCCGCGCTGACCCCTTACAACAGACCCTTGCTCCGGGAACGGATTTCCACACCATATTGTTGATAAATGTGTGGGCAACGCAACATCTTGGGGTTTGAAGGCAAAATACTCTTGACCCCCGAGCCCCCCGGCAGTAGTTTCGACTTTGTAATTACGGACTGGGAGTTCGCGAAGAATCAGGCGGTCTCGCCATCACGGAAGGGGGAAGTGTGACGCAGGGGAATCAACCAACTGGCGCCATTTCGGTCGGAGACGATCTCCGCATCAAAAGGCATTTCACGACCGAGGGCGTCCACCCCTACGACGAGATCGAATGGGAGCTTCGGGACGCGATCATCCAGAACTACCGGACCGGCGAGGTCGCCTTCGAACAGCGCGACGTCGAGGTCCCCAAGGCCTGGTCCCAAAACGCCACCAACATCGCCGCACAGAAGTACTTCCGCGGCTCGCTAGGGACTCCGGAGCGCGAGCGCTCGGTCAAGCAGATGATCGATCGCGTCGTCAACCGCTACACCGAAGAGGGCCTCGAGCGCGGCTACTTCGCCGACGACGACGAGGCCCAGACCTTTAAGGACGAGCTCACGCATCTCCTCGTCAACCAGAAGGCCGCCTTCAACTCGCCGGTCTGGTTCAACGTCGGCTGGCGCCCCAAGGGGGAGGAGCAAGTCAGCGCCTGCCAGCCCTACCACTCTTTGGTCAGCACCCCTTCGGGTCTCGTGCCCATTGGAAAGCTGGTCGAAGAAAACGCCGTCGGTCACAAGGTCTTTGATGCCGAGGGCATCACTCGAATCGTCGCGGTCAAGGCAAATGGGACCAAGGATGTTCTTCGCATTCACACGAAAGCGGGATACACGCTCGACGTAACCGAAGACCATCTCGCGTGGAAGAGGAACGGCGAGCGGTCCGGCAAATTCGTGCAAGCAGGCGAACTTCGAGCGGGCGATGCACTCGAGTGGCATCGCGTCGAGTCGTTTGGCGACGACGAGATCACCATCGAGGCGCTCCGAGCAGCTGCACAAGAGGGGTCATCGTTTTCTAACGGAGTTCCCGCCGGCCTGTTTACGACTCCACTACCGATCCTCGCTGCGTATCTGAGAACGGCTTTCGATGAGAAAGCGTCGGTTCTAATCGCAGAGGATTCTCCTCGGGTGAAAGTCGAGCTCGGATCGATGGATTTGGCTCGAGACCTCCAGCGGCTCCTGGTTCGTTTCGGGATCTTCGCCGAAGTCACGTCGAAGTCTTCACTCTTGATAAACGAACTTGGCGACAGGGTCACATTCCGTGACGAGATTGGGTTCGGAGACCCGACAAAAGCGGAGAGGCTCGAGCGAGGTCTCGCTATAGCCGGGCTACCGACTCGTGACACCAAGGAGCTGCAGATCGCTCGTGTCGAGCGCCTCGGACCGATGAAGGTTTACGACATCCAGACCGAGTCCGGCGAGTACCTGTCGGACAACCTCCGGGTCCACAACTGTTTCATCCTCTC
>JALZEI010000120.1 GCA_030862115.1 Actinomycetota bacterium | reverse complement strand
GGAAGCCGATGCTGATGGCAGGACTCGCAACTGCCGGGGTGGGGTGCGCGTACTCGATAGTTACGGTTCTGGGCTTCTTTTTCTTCTTCTTACCTGCCTCGGCCGTGACGCCAAAGCTTGTCACCATGCCGACAACCAGTGCTATTACGATCAGTTTTTTCAAGGCATTTCCCCTTTCGAGTTCCGCTCCTGTTCCTCTCTTAGTTCGATGCGCAGGCCCCAGTCCCTACCTCGTTAAGTCGAAAACCGGAGTTTTTCTTGCAGGAAGGGTTCCCAAATGGGGCAAATCGGACCTGTTCTGAAGGGCGGGAGGACGTGGCCCGACAGCGCCAGGCGTGTGCCATTTAGGGGATGAAGCGGGCCCAGAACGAAATGGGGCATAACGGACCGATTACAAAGCGTCGGCAGGACTCGGGGGAGGGGCGCCTAATCGGGGCCTAACGGATCAGGCCAGACGAAGGAGAAAATTCGATGCGCAAGTCACTCATCACGATAATGGGAGCGGTACTGGTTGTTGGGTTGCTGATAGCCCCCGCAGCAGACGCCAAGAAGAAGAAGGCCAAAATTCGCAAGATCGAAGACGCTTACACCGTCCCGACCCCGGGTGCACAGCCCGTGGCCGGAGGATGCTACGGCGCGATCGAGGGCGGAGGCGAGTGTTTCACCATCCCCCTCAAAGCTACCGAAAGTTACGTGAAGGTCACGTTCACCGACGCCTCGGGACAGAAGGTTGCCGGGTTTATCGGACAGGGTGACCTGAACGGCAACGGCGTCGGCGACGACGGGTACGCCCCCTTCTGTGGTGCCCACCCGACCGCCGTGCCCATCGCCGCACCTGGCACGGATATGTACATCTACGCCTCGGGCGGTGCGTGTGCAGACGGCACCCCGGCGCTAATGACCACCGGAACCGTCAAGATCGAGTTGTCGAAGAAACCTTTCTAGCTTCCTAACCACTCAGGATTGGGGGGCCGGATTCCGGTCCCCCTTTTATTTCTCTCCAGGAACGCCGTCGCAAATGGGGACAAACGGGCCGATTACAGAATGCCGGCAGGACTTGGCGCTTGAGTGCCTAAGAGTCTCCCTAAGAGTCTCTATGGATCAGAACCACTCCGCGACGAAGGGACAAACGATGCGAAAGACCCTCACCATGGCGATAGCCGCAGTGATGGCACTTGGAATGCTGGTTGCGCCGGCCACGCAGGCGGCAAAAAAGAAGCCTGTAAAAACCGCCCTCTATCTTCACGGAGCCTCTCAGGTTGGTGAAGCCGATCTTCCCCAAACGTGGCGCGAGGACAAATGGCACTCCATGGATAAGAACAAGCCCTCGACCGGAGCTCCCAAGTCGATGTTCGTCACAAACTACGTGGTGGGGCCCAACACCGAGTGCAGTGGCAACGGTCTGGTTCCGACCTGGCGTGGCAACTTGACCGGCACCGTGAAGGGAACGGCCACTGCAACCTTCCACACAGTCGCAACCCCGGGTGCTCGCATCACGGTCGATTTGTATCCGGATGGAAACGGCGGATGTAATGGGATCGATGGCACCGCCGAGTATGTTCCGCCCGAGGCCCAGCAGATCGTTGATGTCCCGGCCGGTCAGGGCAAGGTCGAGGTTAAGTTCCCGAATCTCAATTTTAAGACCCGGGGCTCTCTCGTCATGATGGTCGCGATGGCTCCGGGGACTTCGGGTGTACTTGCCGATCCTGTACAGGTCCGCATCCTCTACGACTCGGCCGAATTCGCCTCCAGTCTTAACTTCAAGTGCATTCCGGCAAAGGGCAAGGCCTGCACCTTCTAGACGCCAATAGATAACAAGAGTCCAAGAGAGGGCCCCTCCGGGGGCCTCTCTTTTACGCCAGGGGGTTGATGGGGCTCCTAGCGGTAGTTCGTGAACTGCAGGGGAATGCCGAAATCTTTTTCTTTGAGGGCGGTGATGATGTCCTGCAAGGTGTCCCGCGACTTCGACGACACCCGGACCTGATCTCCCTGCACGGAGGCCTGCGCCTTGTTCTTCATGTCCTTTACGGCCTTGACGATCTCGCGCGCTTTGTCGGTCGAGATTCCCTGGTTCAACCCGATGCTCTGACGGGCGGTGCCCCCGCCGGCGGGCTCAATGTTGCCCTTCTGTAGCGCCTTGAGGGGTACCTGTCTCTTCACGAGCTTCTCCTCGAGAACCTTGACGCAGTCCTTCACCTTCTGTTCGGTGTTCGATCGCACGAGGATGGACGCACTTTCCGCCTCCGCTTGCAGCTCCACGGATGACCCAGTGCCCTTGAAGTCATAGCGTTGGGAGATTTCGCGCGTCGCCTGATCGACGGCGTTACGTACCTCTTGCATGTCGACCTTAGACACGACGTCAAACGAAGCTTCTTTAGGCATGCTCCGAACCTTACCGAACGGGTGAGGGCTAGCGAATGAAACTGTTGAGGAGAGGCATCAACTCGGTGATGCGCTCTTTGTTCAGGAAGGCATCGGCCCAGTCCGGCTGACTTTCCAGAAGGGCAGAGAAGGCGACGATCTTGCTCTCGGGCGTCACCGCCCGCATGATCTCGGCCGCTCCCGCCCCGTCGAGGCGGGGCAGCTTGTAGTCCAAGATGACGAACGTGGGCTGGTGCTTGAGAGCTAATGGAACGGCCTCTACGCCGTTGGTGGCCTCACCGACCACCTGGAGGCCGTCCCGTTCGCAGAGCAGGCGCAAAACGTGGCGGATCTCCTCGTCGTCATCGACGATCAAGACCGTGTTTGTATTAACACCGCTCCCAGTAGCCACAGCGACAGCCTGTCCGTTTGTCCGGTTCTTGTCTAGATACTTCGGACAAGCGCGAAAAAAATGTCGAATGTCCTTTTAGCCCCGTGACCTGCGACTTATGACGCTATGCCCCGATTTGATGACGCTGCGTTACCAGGAGTGTTTGCCGAAGCCCCGAAGGCTTGTTAGTTGTAACTCTCTGTAGCTGTGGCGAGCCTCTCGATTTGAAAAACGGAAGGAGTTGTTGCTGATGCCGTCGGCGCGCGCCGCTTTGCCAGCACGAACCTGGGCCGTGATCTTGATAGCCGTATTTGCATTCACAACGCTCGTAGCTCCCGCTACGGAATCCGACGCGGGGCGCCGGCACCGTTACTCGTTCAAGGGCGCCGAGCGCTGCATGATGAAGAAGATCAATAAGCGTCGTGTCAACCACGGTGTTCGACGGCTCCGATGGGATCGGCAGCTCGGGTACGTTGCGCGCAAGCACGCCAGGCGCATGGCTCGGCGTAGTGCGATCTTCCACGATTCGGACCTGGGATCTAAGATCACGCGTTGGCGGAGCCTCGCCCAAAATGTGGGCGTAGGGAGCGGGTGCAGAAGGCTGTTCAGGGCCTTCTGGAAGTCATCCCCACACCGCGCGAACATCCTGGGCCACTACCGCTATGTCGGCGTGGGGTCCGAGCGACGCAACGGCAGGATCTTCGTCCAGCATGTCTTCGAATGGAGACGCGACCCCGGCAACGTCTACGCCTACCCCTGATTGGTTGCTTCGCTCGCCCAGACCCCTATTCGGTTCCAACATCGCCTCCGGCGATGTTGGGGCGTCCTCTTCGTTCCGGTCTTGGACGAGGGGATTCGACTTCGTTTATTGGTGCAGTTCGTAGAAGCGCCACAAGCCGAAGTCTTCGACCGGCAGCACGGATAGCTTGCTGAACCCCGCTTCGACTGCGTAGCGCTCCAGAGTTTGCGGACGCATTACGGTTCCGGTCGCGACCGAGTTCTCGTGCGCCATTCCGTCGGGGAGGCAGAGGAACAGGCTGAAGCCGTACATGAGTCGCTCGATGTCATCGGCGGGAGCCGTAAAGGAGTCACCTACGGCTTCATCCATGACGATGACCATGCCGTCACCCTTGACCGCCCGGCGCGCGGCCCCGAGAACCTCGACCGGGTGCGGCATGTCGTGGATGCACTCGAAGGCGAAGATCGCGTCGTAAGCGTTTCCTTCCATCTCTGCGGCGCTCTTTGGATAGAAGCGCACTCTTTTTTCCAGGCCGGCCTCTTTGGCGTTTCGGGTGGCCATCGCGACCGATGGCTCGTCAACGTCGAAGCCGTCTACGGTCGCCTCTGGGTAGGCGCGAGCAATAGCGATGCTGGACCAGCCGGCGCCGAAACCGATGTCGGCGACGCGCGCGTCCGGGCGCTGCAGAACCGAATGAACGGAACTAACTCCCGCCAGCGATTCGGGAAGGACCTTTTCGAACCAGGGCCGGTTCATATCGGCTTGCGACTCCCGGGCGTCATCGCCGAACTGTGACCAGCCCACGCCGCCACCTCGACCGTAGGCCTTCAGGAGCAAGGGCAGCTGAATGGCGGACGCGGCGAGCATGCGAGCGAGTGGAGCGAGATAAGAGAGGCTTCGCTCGTCGGTGAGCACTTCCGCCGCGGCGGGAGGCAGCGAATACCGACGCTCGCTGTTTTCACCCGAGACCTCGAGCAGGCCGTAGGCAGCTTGCTGCTCCAACCATTCCTTGACGTAACGGGGGTGGCCGCCGGCCCGAGCGGCTAGTTCCTCGTCGGTGGCGGGCCCGCCTTTGACGAGGGCCCGGTACCAGCCCATTCGGTCCCCGACGTAAATGGACAGAGTCTCGATGGTTCCCAACGCAGAGGAAAAGACCCGCCCGGCCACCTCATCGATTGTTGGAGAAACCCGATCGGCCGCCGTTTCTGACATAACGCCTCCCTTTGACTAGCGAGCGATTTGGGAACCAAGCGTGTCTCGATCGACGGCGCGGCACAAGCGCGGGCGCCGGAGATGTCGGAAAAGAGGAATCGCTCCACATGGGGTCGCCCCAACATCTCCGAGGGATTAGGAGGTTTCGACGGGGTAGATGGCCGCCGCGTCCTCGAGGGTGATCTCGGGAGGAACGGCCTCGGCGCCGGAGAGACCCTGGATCCAATCCTCATATGCCTGGGTCCAGGCCCCCGCCTCCTCGATCTCATTGAGCACACCGCTCACGTAGCCGGCCATTCCCTGGTCGACAATGAGCGGATAACCGGCCGTTGCGAGCTGATCGCCGACGATCTCCATGTCGACGCCTCCCGAGTCGAGTAGCGCCTTCGTCGTCAACAACACATCGTCGAAGGCCGTCATCGCCTCGGCATCGTTTTGCACGATGGCTCGCGCGCAATTCATCGGGGTCGTCGCCGCCTTAACCTCGGCCCCGTCGACGAGCTCGTCAACAGGGACTCCCGCAACCGGATGAAGGATCGAGCACACGGTCGCGCCGTCTAGATCCTCGAGGTTTTCAGTTTGCTCGTCCCGGACTAGGAGACGCTGGTGAGCTACGTAGTAAGGGGTCGTCACTTCAAAGCCCTGTTCCTGGGAGGTGATCTTGTAGAGCTCTTGCGTCAGGGGCTCGAGGGTGAAGGCGATGTCGACCGTGCCGTCCCCGAACTCCGTCGGGTCGCTGCCGCCGACCGCCTCTTGCATCTCGTCTACCGAAAGGGTCGCGACGCTCAACTCCACCTCCAAACGATCCGCTAACTCTCGAGCGAGGTCGACCGTGAAGCCCTCGACCTCGGGTGAGTCCCCCGAGGCGAACGGCGGTCGCTCGGCGGGGACCGCGATGCGGAGGACGCCCGCGCTCTGAATGGCGGCCATCGGGCTGTTCTCGCCGAACTCTGCCTCTCCCTCCGCCGGCACACATGAAGCGAATAGGAGTGCACTAACGACCACCGAAATACTTCGATTGAGAGCCGGCATGGACGCGAGGTTATGGCACGCGTTAAGACCTGGCCGTAACGTCGGCTTCCGCCGCAACCTGATCCTCCAGCCCCGTGGCGCGCTCGACGACGATGCCGGTTCGGCTCCGCTCTCTGATCTCGAGCCGTCGCGAGAGCCGGGACAAAGCGAAGTTCACGATTACGAACAACGTTCCGACCACGAGAAACACCTGGAGGAACGGAATCGTTTCACCACACGTAAACGGCTGACAGCTCGCGAGGATGCGGCCGTGACGAGCGACCTCCTGAAATCCGATGATGAAAACAAGAGTGGTGTCTTTGTTTAAAGTGATCAGTTGCGAAACCGTTGCCGGCACCATGCGCCGTAACCCCTGCGGCAGGATGATTAACCGCATCGACTTCCAATAAGAGAGCCCCAAGGCGGCCGCGGCCTCACCCTGACCGCGCTCCAGCGACTGTATGCCGGCCCGCATGATCTCGGCGATAACCGCGGAGTTGTAGAGAGTGAGACCGAGAATGGCGGCAACTATGCGGCCCGATTTGAGAGCCTCTGGTAAGAACTCGGGAGCAGATCTCTCCCAGCCGCTGCTAACGCTCTCCGGTAGTCCGAGCGCTAGATACAAGAGGATGAATATCAGCGGGAGGTTGCGCCAGACGTCGATCCAGATGCCGACGATCCTGCTGAGGACCGGGTTCTTTGCGATTCGGCCAAGCGCCAAGAGGAGCCCGAAAGCCAAAGACAGAAGCATCGCGATCACGGCGATCTCCAGGTTCACCGCAAAGCCTTCAAGCAGGAAGACGAAGAAACGTCCGCTGAAAAGCCAGCTCCATCGTTCGGGAGCGAAAATGAACTCGAACCAGCCGACGGGCTCTTGGGCGAGGATCATCTTTTGATCGTCAGTCTCGTCTCGAGACGTCGCACGATGATCGTGGCGGTCACCGTAAGAATGAGATAGCCCACCGCCGCCCAGAAGAAGGTCTCGTTCGTTTGCAGGTTCTTGTTCTGGATGTCCCTCCCCGTGCGGAGGAGATCCGCTACGGCCAAGCCCCCACCGACGATCGCGCTGTTTTTGATCATCGCGATCGTGAGACTCCCGAGAGGGGGTATGACGGTGCGGATCGCCTGCGGCAGGACGACCTTTCTAAGCGCCTGCCCGTAACTCATTCCCAGCGAGAGGGCGGCCTCGATCTGCCCTTTCCCGACGGCAAACACGCCGGAGCGGATCGTCTCGGCGACATACGCGGCGGTGTAAAGGCCGAGACCCACCGTGCCGGCGACCATCTCGTCGATGTTCAGTTCTTGCGGCAGGCCGTAGAAGATGATGAAGAGAAGGATCAGAAGCGGGATGTTGCGGAAGTACTCGACATAGATCGCACCCAGCACCTTCAGGGGCCGCGCGGGAGCCACACGGAACGATGCAACGATCGTGCCTACGATCATCGCGATCACAAACGCGACCGCGACGAGACGAAGGGTCGTTAAGAAACCGTCGGCGAACTCGGGGAAGTACTTTGTCAGTACTCCCCAGAGTTCGCTCAACTAGTTGATCCGATCAGCTTAGGAAGCGGCTGTTAACAAGTTTCGACGCACGGGTATTCCTTGAGTGCATCCTCTAGCGTCCAATCTGTCGGATCCTCAGCCTCTTGACCCGTGTACTGACCAACCCACTGGTCGTAGAGCTCCTGCCAGGTGCCGTCCTCGAGGGTCTCGTCGAGTACTCCGCTGACGAAGTCGGCGAACTCCTTGTCGCCCTCTTTTACTCCGGCCCCGTAGGGGTCGGTGGTGAGGTCGGGTCCTACGATCTGCATGGTTTCGTCCTGCTGCAGGAAGCCGGCCAGGATCACGTCGTCCGTGACGAGCGCGTCCACCGAGCCTCGCTGGAGCTGGGCGAAGCACTCCGAGTAGGAGTCGGGCGTCTTAATCTCGGCATCCGGCGCCTGCTCTGGAAGAACCGTGGTCTCGTAGGTCGAGTCCAGAGCCGTACACACCGTGGTGCCTTCTCCAAGATCGTTGACGTCGGCTATCTCGGAGTCCCCTGGGACGAGGATCCGTCCGTGTGCGATGTAGTAGGGGCGCGAGAAGTCGATCTCGGCATCGCGATCGGTTGTGATGGTCATCGTCGAGAAGACGAGATCAACCGTGCCGTCCTGTAGGTAGGGGATCCGGTTGTCGGAGATAGCTTCCTCGAGCTTCAGCTCGACACCCAGCTCGTCGGCCACGCGCTGTGCCAAGTCGACGTCGAAACCCTCTACCTCGCCCGTCTGCGGGTTCTTGAACCCGAACAGCGGGACGTCGAACTTAACGCCGACGGTTATCTCGCCGGCCTCCTGCAGCTTCGCCATAGTCGATCCCGCCGGAAATTCCTCGGTGGTTTCGCCGTCGCCGTTGTCACCTCCGGTGCCGTCTTCGTCATCGCCTCCGCATGCCGCTGCGGTAAGCATCAGGGCGGTCAGAAGTGCAACCACCCACCACCATCTTCTTTGCCGCATGTACTTCCCCCTTTCTCGGACCGCTTCTGTGCGACCCACGCTCCAACCGATCTCTGTCAGTGATGCAAAATCTTGTCTACGAATTCTCGGGCTCTCTCGCTTTTGGCACTCTTGAAGAACTCGTCAGGCGGCGCCTCCTCAACGATCTTTCCGTGGTCGATGAACACGATCCGAGTGCAGACTTCCCTGGCAAAGCCCATTTCGTGGGTGACGACAACCATTGTCATGCCGCCCTTGGCCAGATTTCTCATCACATCAAGCACCTCTCGGATCATCTCTGGATCGAGGGCAGACGTCGGCTCGTCGAAAAGCATTAGCTTCGGCTCCATCGCCAGAGCCCTGGCTATGGCGACCCTCTGCTGCTGTCCTCCCGAGAGGTCGGCCGGGTAGGAGTCGGCCTTCTCGGGGATGCCGACCAGCTCCAAAAGCTCTTTGGCTTTGGCCTTACCTTTCTCCGCAGGCACGTCCTTCACCTCAACCGGACCCAACGCGATGTTCTGGGTAACCGTCTTGTGTGGGAACAAGTTGAAGCTCTGGAAGACCATCCCGATCTCGGCCCGCAGCTCGTAGATGCCCTTACCGGCATCAGCGATGGAGCGTCCGTCGAAACGAACGTCGCCGGAATCGATCGTCTCGAGTCCGTTGATGCAGCGGAGCATGGTGGATTTCCCGGACCCCGAGGGGCCGGCGACCACAATCGCCTCGCCGCGGCCGATCGAGAGGTTGATGTCGTCGAGGACAACGTTGTCACCGAAGCTCTTCATTACGCTCTTCAGTTCGACCAGCTGCCCGTTCTGTGTGGATTCCGCCATCGCGCAGGCAGTCTAGCGGAATGCCCCTTTATTCCCTTTGCTTCTCAGAGGTATCCGAGCGATTGGAGCCGGTTCCGGATGGCCTCGATCTCCTCTGGAGACAGAGGGTCCACGTCGGGGTCCGGCCCCCCCTCTGCCGGAGCGGTGGGCCGTCTCTCGTGGTGCGACAGAAGGTCGCGAAGAACGTAGACCGTGAATTCCGTCACCGAGTGGAAGCCCGACTCCTGGATGACCTGCTTGAGCTGCTCGTAAAGGGGACGAGGGATCTTGAGCGTGACATGCGCGTCTCCGACTCCCTGCTTCATCCGATCAACCCCGCCACGCCGATGGTTGTCACCGGTATTAGGAAAAGCCCGGCCGTGAAGAACGCCAGCCGGGTCTTTGATTTGATCATGACCCGGTGGAACCTCCAGATGCCACTTCTGACCTGAGGGTAGAAGAACGTTAGAACGATGAGTGTCACGATCGTTGATCCGGCGATGCTGGCTATGACGACCCGGACGGTGGCCGGATCGTGCAGCAGGAACGCTGCCAGCAGGGTATCTCCCAACGTGGTGATGTTCGCCCCCATGATGTACGGAATGATGTGCTCGCGCTTCACGTACTTCTTCGAGACCAAAGGTACGAGAACCGTTAGCGCAACCGACACCGACATGGTCACGAGAGCGACAAGACCGCCGAGGGCAAACATCGGCCATTTTCGACGAAGCCATGAGAGGCGTGATTGCTCGATCTTTTCATCGGTCATCTCGGGAACGACTTTGTCTATGAGCCTGAACGAGATCAGCAGAATTCCGAGGCCCCCCACGAATAAGACGAGAGATGGCCATGTCTCGATCCTCTCGAGAATCGCTCCATAAACCACGTCGATTAGGTCCGAGAACTGTGTCGGGAACTGGATGTTGATCTGCTGAAAAGGGTCAGAGCGCAACAGGATGAGGCCGATGATGAAGCCCGGGACGTAGATAAGCGCCGTCGTCGAAAGGGCAAGAACTGCGGTCGAGATCGGTTTCTTACGTCCGCCCGACCCGCCTCTGACGGCGTAGATCACCGCGACCAAGAGGACGACGAACGCCGCTCCCAGCCGAGAGCCCGTGAGCATTGAGAAACCTTCTGTTTCAGAGATTGAGCCGGCGGCTACCAAAGTCAGCGCCGACGCGGCGATCGGGGATCCGGAGAGGACCAGAAGGGCGCCGATCCATCCCAAACCCAGCGTGGATGCAGCGTTCTTAACGAGAAGACCGCCGTGATGCAGGATGTCGAGGCCGGCCGCCCCTGTCTTCATTATCTGTAGAGCTCCCACGAAGAGAAACAGAGCAACCAAGAAGCGACCGGTCCATCCGAGGATGGTCGTGCTCAAGTGCATAGGGCTCTTTGGTGTCTCTTTTTCTCCCGCGACGGCGTCGGTGCGGGCCTCGTCCTGCGGGGCCTCGGAAGGTTCTGCCGGCGCGTCTCTCCGTGGAGAGTCGAGTCGCTCCATTGGGCTCTTATAACACTCCTATAAGAGTGCAGCAAGAACGCGGGAGTTCCCGGTGCTACGGGCCGCCCCTTCGGCCCGTAGCATGCGTGACGATGGGGTCCCACAGGATGCTGCGGGTGTGGATGGTGGCGACGGCTATGGCCGGCCTCCTCGTGCCGATATGGGTGACCCCCGCGCGCGCTCTCACCGTCCCCGTCACGTTGGCGCGCACGATCACCGCTGCTGGAGAATCGGGGCGCACGGGTTTCGCCTTTGCGCCGACTCACGTGGCGTTTTCGTGGCTCGGGGACGAGGGAACGGGAGTTCGTTTTCGAACCACGGGCTCGGCGGGCCGTTCCTCGCGGTGGATCCGAGTTCCGGAAGCGCACGACATGGAGCACGGGGATCACCACTACAGCGGTGTTCTTTCGGTAGATCGTCCGGCCGCCTTGCAGTGGGAGAAAGTCCAGCCGTCGGGCAAAACGATGGGCGAGGTGACGGTGGACTATCTCAACACCGTGGATGGACCTCGACGAACGATCCATGTCCCCGCGGGGGCCGAGGCCGCTGCCAGCGCGCCAGACATAGTGACGCGCGCCGAGTGGGGAGCGGACGAGTCGGTGAAACGCACATCGGGTGATTGCGAGCGGAAGTTCTTTAGCGTCCAGCAGCTCTTCGTTCACCACACGGCCGGGACGAACGACAACCCACATCCCAAAGCCACCATGCGGTCTATTTATTGGTTCCATGTCGTTCGCAGGGGTTGGTGCGACATCGGCTACAACTTCGTTGTTGGATCCAACGGACGCCTCTTCGAAGGTCGTTGG
This sequence comes from Actinomycetota bacterium, assembly GCA_030862115.1. GTDB lineage: Bacteria > Actinomycetota > CADDZG01 > CADDZG01 > WHSQ01 > JALZEK01. The sequence continues at coordinate 2,986 of JALZEI010000120.1, read as the reverse complement.
GCGCGGTCCTATTCGCCGTGGGAGACACACGACTCCGAGAACGCACAGGGACAGGCCGTGGGGGGGGCGCATACTTCCGGCTTCAACTCGGGGAGTGTGGGCGTGAGTCTCATGGGCAACTTCTCGACTATTCCCCTTCCATCAGAAATGCGCAGCACTCTCGTCAATTTCCTTGCGTGGGAGGCGGACCGCCACAACCTGCCGCCGCGCGGTCGTCACACCTACGTAAACCCCGACACGGGTCTCTCCCGACGCCTTCCCTACATCGCCGGGCACCGCGATGCCGGTCAGACCGAATGTCCCGGTAATTACGTGTATCAGGCGTTGCCCGGTTTGCGAGAGGCGGTGAAAGAACGGATTGGGGCGGGCAAACCGTCGACGGTGTTGACACTCGGTTCTCCACCGAGTCCGGTGCTTTATGGCGAGACCGCCGACGTCTCCGGCCGGCTCGAAACCGTATCCGGCGTCCCGGTCGCCGGTCAGAAGGTCGTTCTCCACGGGCGCGAGAGAAACGGTCGGTGGACTCGACTCGGCTCCGGCCTGACGGGCGCGGACGGTTCCTACTCCGTGGCCGTGAGCGCAAAACGAAACCTCAGGATGGTGGCGGTGTTCAAGGAGACCGACGCGCACTGGGGAGACGACTCGTCGATCGAACGACTGAGGGTGCGTCCTCTTGTGGCACTGGAGGCGCGAAATGGCACCGCGGTGGACGACACGTACTACTTTCCGGCGGGCACCGAGTCGATTCGCCTTGCGGGGTCCGTTACCCCGGCGCATCCGAACAAGAGCGTCGCGCTAAAGATCTTCCGGAGACGCGCTAACGACTCGTACAAAAAGATCGTTGAGAAGGTTTTGCCGTTGTCAGAGCGCAGTCGCTTTAGATACAACTTCGACGACCTTCAGGAGAGTCGCGTGTACAAAGCCAAGGTTCGTATAGGCGCGCACGGCGATCACGCGGCCGCTTCGAGTGAGATTCTTTTCTCGGTATTGGCCGGCCCGACGGAGGCCGGCTAGGGGTTCGGTTTTGGAACGATTAGCACATGCGAAGGCGCGTGCCCGGATCCCTTGAGGACTCGAAGACCATCGTGACCCACATGTAGTTCTTGTCCCGGTGGACGCCTACGCCGAGGTGGCTGTAGGAAGCCCGAAGAACGTTGTCCCGGTGAGCGGGGGATGCCATGAAGGCTTTGTGGAGAGAATCGACAGAGCCTCCGACTCCTACGTTCTCTCCGAGAGAGTTCCACCGGGTCACTCGCCAACCGAGTTTGTTTCCCTCGGTGTGGAAGAGACGATTTTCTTTATCCATCTCCCAGGCGTGACGGCGGGCGACCTTCGAAAGCTGCTTGTCCAGGCGGATCGAGCCGGAGCCGGCAACGCGGCGGGCGAGGTTGATCTTGTCGGCGAACTGGCGCTCGGCCTTTTTGTAGTTGTAGCAGCTGGCGCTTCCCCCGGCGGTGGCTAGCGTGGCGGGGGAGAGAGCTCCGAAAGACAGGGCGACAAGTGTGGCGGCTGTCATTCGCTTTGCTATATGCATCGCTGATTCCTCCCGACTTCGGCGGCCGGGCTACCCGCATGGGGCCCCTGGCTTTGCGTCCCCGCGTCACCGCGGGTTTGCCTTTTCGTTCTGAGCTACTTGGAGCTTCGGCAGCGGTTTGGGCGCCCTTGAGTCCACGGAAGCACTTTTTTGGGAGTTTCTGGGATATTCGGTGGGCCCGCTGCCCCGAGGCCGGAAAGAGGCCTTGAAGGTCTCGAGCTCATCCTGCAGGTCGTTCCAGGACTCTTCGGGGGCCGAGCGACGTAGCCGGTCGTGGGATCTGTGTATTCGGCCCACCCTCGGGGCCCGGCGGGTCGCTATGGCGTGGCCCCGGTCGAAGGGTGCCCGGCCCTCCACCGCGTAGAAGAGCGTGGCTCCGAGAGCCTCGAGCGCCGAGTTTGCGGGGCCCTATGAGGGTTTTTTTTCCACGATTCTTCCCTTATAGGGAATTCTCGTAGAAGGAGGTCTCTAGTAAGTCACCATAAAGAGTTCGGGCGGCAGAAAAACCCCGTAACCCTCCGAAGGAGGGTCGTCCCATACGAAGGCTGATATGGCGTAAGCCCCGGGATCGACGTCCGGGACTCTAAAGGCGGCGGCAAAGTCGCACCGCTCCATGTCCTCGATCTCGACGAGCTTTTCTACCGGGCTTTCATCGATCGGCCGCCCTCTGTCTGGGAACTCGGCGTTCCACCAGACCTCAAGACGGTCGGCCGGTGTCCAGCGTCCGTCCTCCGCTCTGAGTGTGGTTCCGAAAACTCTGACGACAGAACCGGGCGGGGCGGAGCTGCGCTCTACGGTTACCCCGTATTCATCACTCGTCAATTCCACCGCTCCGCAATCGGGTCGTATTGATGGCACAACTCGACGCCAATGATCGGTAGCCGGGTTGTAAATTGCGCCGTCGCCCAGCGCCATATCGCCGAGCTCGCGCGCGCCTCCGAAGACGAACATCGTCTTCCCCGTCCACGTCGCGCTGTGACAGCAGCGTTGAGAGATCGGAGCGCGCCGGATTCGTCTCCACGAGTTGGTATCGGGGTTGTATGCAGCCCCATCGCGGAATGAGCGGTGGTAGTCGTACCCGCCAAACACGACGGCTTCGGAGCCCGTCCAGGTCATCGAATGGTAATGCCGGGCTTTGAGAGGAGCGGGTGGGAGCTTTCGCCACGAATCGAGAACCGGATCGTAAGCGGCACCGTCCGCCCGGTTGCGGCTGTAGCTGGAGCCGCCCCAGGCGATCATCTCCTTACCGGTCCACACGAGCGGCATCCACTCCCGCGCTGATAGGGGGGCCGGAGCCGTTTTCCGCCACGTATCTGCTGTGGGGTTGTATGCGAGACCGGTGGCGAGATCAGTTTTGTTATTCGATCCACCCCACACGACCATTTCCGATCCGGTCCAGATGGCTCCGTGCTGCGATCTTCCCAAGCCGGGAGCGGGGGAGGTCTTGCGCCA
>JALZEI010000180.1 GCA_030862115.1 Actinomycetota bacterium | reverse complement strand
CGGATGAAACCCGGGGAGCCCACCCCTCGAAATCCGAATCGGCAGCGGCCTGGCTGTGACCGCCGTCGATGAAAACTAGGCCGAGGAGCCCCTTCCACTCTCTCGCGACGGTTGCAGAATCGCCCACGATCGCCACTACGGTGTCCTCGAGGCCTGCCCGAGCGATGGTCCTGCGAAATTCCGACAGCGTGTCGACCCTCCCGTCGGACCGGTCGTAGAGCTCGGGATCGAAGAACTCCTCGCCGGGCTGGTGTTCCTCCGAGCCGCGGTGATGATCCACCGAGAACAAGACGGCACCTCTCTCGCTTGCCGCGGCCCCCAAATAGACCGTCGATTTACCGCAGTAGCTCCCGATCTCCAGAAGGGGACCGTGCAGGGCGCCCTCCAGCCCGGCCTTGTAGAGGGCGATCCCCTCCTCCTCCGGCATGAAGCCCCGGGCAAGGCGGGCCACCTCAAGCAGGCGTCGGTTCATGGTGTCAGTTTGCCGCAGGGCGGGCGCAGAGCGTGGGCCATCGGCTATCGAGCCGATGGTCGCTGGGATCGCAGATCGATCTTTGGGGCCGGCTTCCTGCTTCTCATCGCGTGGGTGGCCGAAACCTTGCTGGGAGCACTTGGGGGGCAAATGCTCGAGGACTCGACGCGCGGATTGTGGGAGTGGCAGCGGCCGGGTTAGCCCTGTGGCGCAAATTGCCGACACTTGTCGTCGTGGTGGCCGCGGCAACTTGCACTGCACTCATGCGCGCTGCAACCGGTTAGGCGAACCCTTCACGACCGGTCGGGGATGATCGAGACGTGGCGATCATCTTTGGCTTGCTGGCTTCGATCACTTACGGGGCTGCCGACTTTCTCGGTGGAATGGTCTCCAGACAGAACTCCGCGCTTACGGTCGTTCTCATCTCACAATTGGGGGGCACCCTCTTGTTGCTGGCGGCCCTCCCCTTCTTCCTCGACTATCCGTTCCGGAGCGCCGATCTCGGCTGGGGTGCTGCAGCCGGGGTAACCGGAGCGGCCGGCGTAACGCTTCTTTACCGTGGGCTCGCGGCGGGTCGAATGAGCGTCGTCGCGCCGATCACCGGAACGGTGGCGGCCGCAATCCCTGTGATAGTGGGACTTGCGTCCGGAGAACGACCGAGCGCGCTTCAACTGAGTGGGGTCGTAGCGGCGCTGGTCGCGGTTGCGCTCGTCTCCGCGGGATCGAGCGAAACGCCAGAACTCGAGCCCGTGACGGAACCGGCCCGCAGCGGCGTGTCCGAAGCTCTTGGAGCGGGGGCCTGCTTCGGTTTTTTCTTCGTCTTGCTGGAATACGCCGGGGACGGGTCGGGGCTCTGGCCCTTAGTTGGTGCGCGCGCAAGCTCGTTAGCATCAATATCGATTGCCGCGCTCGTCGTGGGGTCGACGTTACGAGCGGCACCGGGCACGAGATCGGGCATGATCGGAGCGGGCGTCCTCGACGTAACCGCCAACCTCTTCTATTTGCTTGCTACGAGGAGGGGGCTCCTGGCAATTGCCGCCACGCTCACCTCTATGTATCCCGCTACAACCATCGTGCTGGCTCGCGTTGTCGTAAAAGAGCGTTTGCACAGCCTCCAGCTGGTTGGGTTTGTGTGTGCCGCGGTCGGCGTCGTCCTAATTACGATCGGTTGAACAAAAAAGAGGGGCCCTTGCGGGCCCCTCTCGCAAATGGTTGGAATCAGACTTTGATCTTGCCGAGGTTGAGGCTCTGTCCCGGCTTCAGCGGGAAGCTCATGGCCTTGTTCCCGCCCTTACTCGAAATGCTCAGGGTGTACTTCTCGACCTTGACCTTTGTGAGGAATGGCCTCGTGCTGGGCGGAAGGTGCCAGGTGAACGAGCCTTTCTTGGACGTCGTCATCGTGGTCTTGAACGTCTCGGTGTAGCTCTTCTTACCGGTCGGGTTACCGGGGCTCAGCGGAGTCGTCTTCTTCTGGACGATCGTGAGTTTGGCGGGCCCCTTTGCGCCCACGACATCTCCCTTGAGAACTCCATGAACGTCGGAGTCGAGACCGGCCTTCGCTCCGTACATGAAGGCCTCCATGACTCCCTTCCAGTCCTTCTCGACGCAGTCTTCCTCGCAACCCGTGTAGGGCGGGTGGAATGCTCTTCCGTGCTCGAAGGTGTAGCTGGGGACGTGTAGCGTGCCGTAACCCCAGTCGGACATCGTCCCGGTAGTCGCGTAGAGCTGACGTCCGGGGATGTTCTGATAACCACCCATGGCCTTCGCCATCTTCGCCCCGAGCTGGGTCAGATACTTGGCGTCGGGCGAGGGAATGAACGTGTCGCCCCACGGACGCAGGACCAGCCTGGAGTAAGTGTGGTTGGACACGATCGAAGTCACGTTGCGGGCCAGCACGATCTTCTGCACGTTCCGGCTCTCGGGCTCCGAGAAAGGTAGCTCCCCGTAGTGGGTCTGGCTCGTCTCGTTGGGACTCGCTCCCGGTCCGCCCCACAGCCAACTGTAGTTGCGGTTCGGGTCGACGCCGTATGCATCCGGGTTCTTCTGGACTCCCGGCACCGTCGCGCCGGTGAACGAACGGCGATTCTTCCGCCAGTAACCCTCGCATCCGGCCGCGCTACAACCGACACCGTGAGCCGCATCTACGTTGGGTTGCTGAGCTAACGGCGAGGACCTCGAGTAGTCGAATCCGTCGGGGTTGACGATGGGAACAATCACGATCCGCTCGTTCTTGAGAACCTTTGTTATCTCTTTGTTCTTTCCGAAGCCCTCGACGAGGTAGTGCGCAAAGATCATTGGGTACTCGCCGGCCGGCCATTCACGGGCGTGGTGAACTCCGTCGACATAGAAGGTGGGCCGGCCGTCGGTGCTCTTGACCCCAGCTGCGATTTCAATACCGAACACCTCACGGCCCTCGAGGGTCTTGTAAGGCGCCTTGAAATGTCGGACCAACGAGGGGTGTTTCTTGGCCAGTTTTTTCATCTCGGCGTTGTAGTCGGCGAGCACACGATAGTTATCCCGGTTCGGTCCCGGAAGAGCGACCGGGATTTGGGGGGCCTGGGCGAACAGGGCCTGGTCCCGAGCAAAGACGTCGTCTTCGACTATCTGGTATCGATAGCCGCTCGCCTCGAGCCTGGCGATATCACCGGGCCAGGCGAGGATCTCGATGGTCTGGGAGCTGTGGTTGTGCGTCTCGTCGTAGTTAGTCATCAGATCGTTGGCCTGCGACTCGCTCGTCACCTGCACCCGAACGAGCTGCAGAGCTTGTTTTTGCGAGTGCCCCACGGGGGCCACGCTTACCACGAGGCCGGCCACGACGGCTAGGACCATGATTCGGCGCATTTGGAGTTCTCCTTATGATTTTTCGCGCAGGAAACGGATACCGCCCATTTCTGCCTTCTGATCGCAGATTTCGACGCGCGGAGGCCCTTTCCTTCACCCACCGCCGATCGGCAAGCTGGACGAGCGGCAGGCCGATCTGTCCCGGTTTGCCCGATTGCATGGCACGACCGGGCCTAGTTTGGAGAAATGGTGCAGGAACGCGCCACCGTCAGGACGAACTTCTCGAGAACCCCAAACGGACTATTCGGAGGTACAAGAGATGAGCAATTGGATTCGCAGCATCGGGGTCACCGCAGCGGCCGGGATGCTGATAGGCGCCCTCGTGGGTGGAAGCGCCGCCCCCGCATCGGCGGCTAAGAAGTGCAAGCGGTTCAAGCCGGCGGTCCCCATTACGGACTCCCCCAGCGCCGCCGAGGCGCGGAAGGCGAAAGTCGTAAAGGTCACCGACAAGTTCACGGAGAGCAAGCCCTACAAGGTGGAGTACACCCACGGCCCTGCGGCGTGGCTGGCCGCTGATCCGTCGGATCCGGTCAACGCGCAAACTCCGCTCGTCGAGGACACCAAGTGGTTCAACATCCAGGTGGATTCGAAGAAAAAGTTTGCCGGCCTCTACACGCGGATCGAATGGGCGGCGACGCCGGTGAGCGACATGGATCTATACATCTACGACAAGACCGGATCGCAGACCGGTGTCTCGGGAGAATGGAACACGGTTCCGGGTACCGGGCTCTACACCGGTGACGGCGGCATGGGCTACGAGCAGGTCCTCGGAATGGGAGCCGCCGATTGCGGCGGCTTCACGATCGAGAGCCGGGCCTACATGAGCCCCGGAGAGGCGATGACCCTTAAGGTGTGGCTCGGCAGCGTGCGCTAGACAACTCGTTTATTCAAAAAGGCCCGGTCAAATGACCGGGCCTTTTTCGTGTGCTGTGCCCAACCGGCTCGCTTACGATGACAAGCAATGGAAGCCACCTCTCATCACGCCAGGTTCTCCGATGTAGACGAGGTTTCCCGCGCCCTGGAGAAGGCCGGGTATCTCTCTGATCGAGAGATTTCCACCGTCGCTTATCTCGCGGACGGCCTCGGAAAGCCATTGCTGGTGGAAGGGCCCGCTGGCGTCGGAAAGACCGAGCTGGCTAAGGCGCTCTCCCGCGCGCTCGGCCTTCAACTAATTCGGCTTCAGTGCTACGAGGGGGTAGACGAAACCAAGACCCTTTACGAGTGGAACTACCGCAAGCAGCTCTTACGTATCCAGGCGGGCCAGGGAGCGGAGTGGGACGAGCTCTCGGAGGACATCTTCAGCGAACCGTTCCTGCTCGACCGACCCGTACTTAAAGCACTGCGTTCGCCCGAGCCGGTCGTGCTTCTCATCGACGAGATCGACAAGCTGGATTTTGAAGCCGAAGCGCTGCTGCTCGAGGTGCTTTCCGACTGGCAGGTCACGATTCCCGAGATGGGGACTGTGACCGCCGCACAGATACCTCTCGTCGTCCTCACCTCTAACAACGAGAGGGAACTGTCGGAGGCTCTCAAAAGGCGCTGTCTCTACCTCCATATGGACTATCCCTCGACCGAGCGGGAAAGAGCGATCGTGCTGCAACAGGTGCCCGGAATCGAGCAGTCCCTGGCCGAACGGGCCGTCAACCTCGTACACACGATTCGTCGGCTCGAACTCAAGAAACCGCCTTCGATTGCAGAGACACTGGACTGGTGTCGAACCCTTGTCCATCTCACCGTGACGGAACTCGATTTGAATGAGATCGATACGACCCTGCCCGTACTCCTTAAGTTCCGGAGCGATCTCCAGAGAGCTCGAGACCATTTGGGGATCAGCTCCGAAAGCACCTGATGCTCGGCCGCGTCCTCGCCTTCTCCACGGCCCTGCGAGATGCAGGGATCCCCGTAGGAGCCAGCGAGAACGCCGACGCGCTTCAGGCGCTTCAGCGAGTGCCGCTCGAACAAAAGGAACTCGTTCGGGCCACACTTGCCGCTACTCTTATCAAGAGCGACGCTCAGCGACCCGCATTCGACACCTTGTTCGAGCTGTACTTCACCACCGGCAGAGGCCCCAACGCGTCTGCCGACGCGGAGCGCGGCGCGACCAGTCGCAGCGAAGAGGAGGTTAGAGGGGAGCTGGCGCAGGCGTTGGTTGCGGGGGACGCGACCGCGCTCGCAGGGCTCGCCGCCGAGGCCGTCGCGAGGTTCGGCCGTATCGATGGCTCCCCCTCCAAGGATTGGTACTCGCACTATCAAGTGATGAGAGCACTGGATCTCGACAACCTTCTGCGGCAACTTTGGGACGACGTTCCGGCGGAGGTTTCCGAGGTCGACCAACTCGTGCGCAGAGACCGATTACGCGAACAGGTTGAACGGTTCCGCGAGCAGACCCTCATCGAGACGAGGCGACGGGTAGCGGAGTACCGGGGGCCGAAGGCCGTAGCCGATTACGCGGTTGCTCCACTTCCTCGAGACGCCGATTTCTTCGGCATCAGCACGGATCTCACCCAACTGCGCAAGGCGGTCAGACCGCTAGCCAGAAAACTCGCGACCAGGGTCTCCATGAAACGAAGACGAAGCTCTCGCGGAGCCCTCGACGTGCGGCGTACGGTCCGTCACTCGTTGTCCTCTGGTGGCGTCCCCCTCGACATCCGGCTACGACACAGAACGCCCCATCGACCGGAACTGTTCATCCTCTGTGACATCTCCGGCTCGGTCGGCCGCTTCGCGCGCTTCACGCTCATGCTTACTCATGCTCTATCTGCGCAGTTCACCCGGGTCCGGTCGTTCGCTTTCATAGACAAGGTCGACGAGGTGTCCAGGTTCTTCGATCACGAGGACTTCGTGGTGGCCGTCGAGCGGATGAACGACGAAGCGCAAGTCGTGTGGCTAGACGGGCACTCCGACTACGGGAGCTGTCTGGAAGAGTTCTGGCAGGCCTATGGTGAGGAGATCGGACCTCGGACGACGGTGCTGATCCTTGGCGACGCTCGTAACAATTACCGCGCTCGAAAAACCTGGGCTTTAAAGGAGATGCGCAAGCGAGCTCGACACGTTTACTGGCTCAACCCTGAGGCCTCCGGCGACTGGGATACCGGTGATTCCGTCGCATCCGAGTACGCGGCCGAGGTAGATCGGATGGTCGAGGTCCGCAACCTTCGCCAGCTGGAGGATTTCGTCGCAAACGTGCTGTGACGGGAATGCGTAGCACCCGAATTGACTTACCGTAGGTGGAGACTTCGTCGGTATCGATCAGAAAGGAACGAGATGGCAAAGGCGACCTTTGGAGCCGGCTGCTTCTGGGGTGTCGAGGCGGAATTCCGGAAGATCGAGGGAGTGACGTCGACGGCTGCCGGTTACAGCGGGGGTCACGTTCCCAATCCCACTTACAAGCAGGTTTGCAGCGATCGGACGGGCCACGCCGAGGTCGTGCAGGTAGAGTACGACCCCAGCCGGGTTTCCTACGAGGAGCTCCTGGACGTCTTCTGGTCGAACCACGACCCCACTCAGGTAAATCGGCAAGGTCCCGATTACGGAACCCAATACCGGACGGTGATCTTTTTTCACGACGAAGACCAAGAGAAAGCCGCGCATGCGTCGCGCGAGCGCACTCAAGATCGTTTCCGCAAGCCGATTGCCACGCAGATCGAGCCGGCTAGAGACTTCTATCGCGCCGAGGAATACCACCAGCGCTATCTCGAAAAACAGGGTCTCTCCAGCTGCACAGTGACGCTTCAGGAAACGAGCGGCTAGGGGCGGTCGTCCTCCGGCTTCAAGAACGGATAGCGGTAATCGGTCGGCGGGGCGAACGTCTCCTTGATCGTTCGGGGGCTTGCCCAGCGAATGAGGTTCCACATCGAGCCGGCCTTGTCGTTGGTCCCCGACCGCCGTGCTCCACCGAACGGCTGCTGACCTACGACGGCTCCGGTCGGCTTGTCGTTCACATAGAAGTTCCCGGCCGCGAAACGAAGACGCTGCTTGGCGGCGACAATTGCGAACTCGTCGTTCGAGAACACGGCCCCCGTGAGCGCGTATGGGCTCGTGGAGTCGACCAGGTCGAGCACGCCTTCGAAATCGTTCTCGTCGTAGACAAACGCGGTAACGATGGGTCCAAAGAGCTCCTCGCGCATTAGCCGGGCCTTGGGGTCTTCGGTCTTGACGATCGTGGGAGAAACGAAGTAACCGGTTGAGTCGTCGGCCTCGCCACCGACGACGACTTCGAGACCAGATTCGGACTTCGCCTCCTCGAGCGCGTCGGCATGTTTGCGAAAGGCACGATCGTCGATGACGGCTCCCATAAAATTCGTGAAGTCCGAGACGTCGCCGAACTTGATATCGGCGACCTCGTCGACCACGCGCTCACGCAAGTCGTTCCACAGATTCGCCGGAATGTAGAGACGGGAGGGGGCCGAGCACTTCTGGCCCTGATACTCGAACGCTCCGCGAAGAATGGCTGCGGCGAGAGCGTCGACCGAAGCAGAGGGGTGAGCCAGGATGAAATCCTTCCCGCCGGTTTCCCCCACCAGGCGCGGGTACTGGCCGTAGTTTTCGATGTTCTGCCCCACCGTCTTAACCATCCAGTTGAACGTGGGGCTTGAGCCGGTGAAATGTATGCCCGCGAGCTCACGACTGGCGAGGGCCGTCTCGCCGATCTCAGGCCCGGGACCGTGGACCATGTTGATGACACCGTCGGGCAGGCCGGCCGCGCGCAGGAGCTCCATCAGGTAATGGCCGGAAAATGCCTGGGTGAGCGATGGCTTCCATACGACTGTGTTTCCCATGAGGGCCGGGGCGGTCGGAAGGTTCCCGGCGATCGACGTGAAGTTGAACGGTGAGACCGCGAACACAAAGCCTTCAAGCGGCCGGTAGTCGACCTGGTTCCACATACCGGCCGGCGACAGAGGTTGCTCTGCGTAGATCCGTGCCGCGTACTCGACGTTGAAACGCCAGAAGTCGATGAGTTCACACGCCGCATCGATCTCGGCTTGATGAACCGTCTTTGACTGACCCAACATGGTCGAGGCGTTGAGCACGTCGCGCCACGGGCCGGCCAAGAGTTCCGCCGCGCGTAAAAAGATCGCCGATCGCTCCTCCCAGGGAAGCGCCGACCAATCGCGATGCGCTTTTCGGGCCGCGTCTATCGCCTGCTCAACGTGACCGGAGTTGCTTTGGTGAACGTCCCCAAGAACGTGTTTGGTGTTGTGCGGCATCACGGTCTCGTAGATGTCGCCGCTCGTGACCGGCTTGCCGCCGATCCACATCGGGATCTCGATGCGATCGTCCTGCATCGACGCGAGGCGCTTCTTTAAGGAGGTCCGTTCCGGAGATCCCGGGGCGTAGTCCTTGACCGGCTCGTTACGCGGTGCGGGGGGACGAAGGATCGAGAAAGTGCTGATGGTGCACCTCGCTTCTCTGCGACGGCTCGACCCCCAAAGCCTAGCGTCAGCCCCAAAAGCCCCGCGCGCAAGCGCCGACTGGTGGATTTTGCGTAATTAACCCGCAGCACACACCAGTCGGCGTGGGGGGAGGGGGTTAGGCGGCGGAGGAAAGGGATTCCGAGCGGCGGGCGGGCCAGTTCTGCAAACGCACGAGACCCCACCCGAGGACCAGCACCCAGATCAATGCGATCAATCCGATGGCGGACGACGCTCCATAAATGATCGGACCGTCGACCTCCTTGGCCTCTCGTAGCACGATCTTCTTGTCGGAGATGAAGGGTCGGGTGAACTCACTGCGGGCCGGCACCTCTGGTTCTCCGATCACGGGATCGGCCGGCAGATAGACCGGCAGAGCCATGAGCGACGTGTCTTTATGCAGCCGGAGTAATGCCTTCCACTCACCGTGAACGGGAATGGGAGCCGGGCTCTTGTATCGGCCCGGCCTCGTGGCCTCCAGTTCCTCCACCACGCTCCCGCCACCCTGCCACGAGGTGATCGTGAACCACTGAGCTCCCTCGGCCGCGTCCTCGGGCTCCATCGCGATGTCGGCGTTGACCCATCCCGGACGCCCCTCGACATCCTGCAGAGAAACCGTCGCCTTCGCATCTAGCGAGGCGTCGCTGGCCAGCGGGTAGGCGAGACATGCAATCACGCCGATCACTGCGACCACTCCGATCCACTGCGGTTTGAACGAGACAGACGTACGCGGGGCAACCAGGGCGCGGCCGATATAGGCACCGAGCAACGAGCCGACCACCGCGGCCACGACTCCCATGACGATTCCTTCGGGAGCAAGTGAAGCCGGCCAGGGAATCGTCATCCAGACATGGCTCCACAGCCACTCGGCCCCCAATCCGAAGGTCCCGATCGCGGCGCCGGATAAGAGGGCGAACCGGACCGTGCGGTCGGTGCCAACGACGAGGGCAACCGCCTCCACCGCGAGGGCCTCGACGATGTACAGCGGGAAGTGAAGCGTCGTATGCCCTATAAGCGGGCCGACGACGAGGCTGAGAATGCCTCTGATGAGAAGGAAGAACAACACTGCGGCCAACGCCCCGCCCTTCCCGAGTCGCACACGCGCCGCAACCAACGCGGCCCCCGCGCTGAGCATCAAGATGATCGGGTGGAAAAGAAGGCGGAACTGCGGAACGGAGTAGTCGAACTCGGCCTGGAATGCAGACAGGCCGAGGAGAAAGGCGCCCGCGGTCGCAGGCCCACTGATGCGCATCAACCAGTCGGATCGGGAATCCGCCCGCGACGTCTCGCGGCCTTCGGCAAGTAGTACGCACAGCGCGAGCGTGGACAGCGCCGCGCCCCCGACCATTTGAATGTGGGTAGGGCTCCACAACGTCACGTCTTGGCCGAACAAGCGGTGCCATACGTCGTCGAGGGGGAAACCGAGCACCGCGATCATCCCGCAGACCAACAACAAGAGGCCCCCGGCGGGGACCTTCCAGCCCGGTCGTATCTCTACGGCGCCGGGCTGGTCGTCCGGAGTACCGAGCAGTATCGAGAGGTAACCGGCAAGGGCGATTCCGAGCAGCCCGCCGATGATCAAGTAGTGGGACGGGTTGGCGAACGGACCCGGATCGCGGCCGCTGTCTATGTGGCTGGCGACGTCCCAATAAAAGCCGAAGACCGCGATCAGCAGGGAGCCCGCCGTCACGGCCGACGGAAGAGCGGCCCACGGTGGGAGACCGGAGACCCGGGAGCTGAAGTCGCCGAGCCTCGTCAGAACCTTGGTCTGACCCGAGCGATGGGCGTGGCCGGCTACGGCAAGGGCGATCACCATTAGCACCGCGCCCGCCGAGGAGATGAGGATCTCGGTCAGCCCGGCTCCGCCGGCGGGTTCTCCTTGGGCCAGGATCAGCTCGCCCACCTGCCATCACCTCCACTCATGGAGCCGCTTGACGGCTCACCTACGGTACCGTAACTTACTACTACGTAACCGTAACCATAGTCAAATTCCTCAAACCTCAGGAGGCACGGTGGCACAGGTGTTGGACCGGCCGGCTCAGACGCCGGACACGACGGATAAGAAGATAAGCGGTGTCGGGGTACTCGCCGAGAAAGATCTGCGCTTCCAACGTCGGCTGGTGCTGATCGTCACCGTGGTCCCCTTCATCGGCTTCGCCATCGCGCTGTGGTCGCTGTGGGGAGGCGCGTTAAGCGGGACCGACTTCGGCATCATGCTCGGAACCTACATCTTCGCCGGGCTCGGAATCACGGCGGGATTCCACCGTCTGTTTACACATCGCAGCTTCGCCGCCGCCCCACCGGCACGCGCGCTCTTGGCCGTGGCCGGCTCGTTCGCGATTCAGGGTCCGCTTCTGAAGTGGGTGGCGGATCACCGCCGCCATCACGCGTTCGCCGATCAAGAGGGCGACCCACACTCCCCCCATCTCGATGCGGGCCCCGGCTTAAAGGGAGTTCTAAAAGGCCTGTGGCACGCGCACATGGGCTGGCTTTTCAGCGACGAGAAGACCTCGATCCGACGCTGGGCCCCCGATCTTCTAAAGGATGAGACTTTGTGCCGGATCGACAGGTTCTTTCCGCTGTGGGTGTTCCTCTCCTTCTTCCTTCCCCCCGCAATCGGGCTCGCCATCACCGGCACGCTGCGCGGCGCTATCGGTGCCTTCTTATGGGGAAGTCTCGTACGGATCTTTCTGTTGCATCACGTGACCTGGAGCGTTAACTCCATCTGTCACTTCTACGGAAAACGACCATTCGATACGACCGATCACAGCACGAACAACTGGTTGCTTGCTCTTATCTCCTTCGGGGAGTCGTGGCACAACAACCACCACGCCTTTCCCACATCGGCCACCCACGGAATTCTGCGGGGGCAGATCGATCCGAGCGCCGGATTCATCAAACTCATGCAGAAGCTGAGGCTGGCTTCTGACGTCAAGGACGTCTCCGATAAACAGCTGCAGAAGACTTCTGCCGTGACAGACTGACCCGATGGGTCACAGCCGTAAGCGGGTGCGGATGACGGGGCAAGAACGCCGTGCCCAACTGCTTGATGTCGGTCGCAACGTCTTTGCCAAGCGGGGGTTCGAGGGATCGTCGATCGAGGAAATCGCCCACCGGGCCGGCGTTTCAAAGCCTGTCGTGTACGAACACTTCGGCGGCAAAGAGGGTCTCTACGCCGTGGTCGTCGATCGTGAAGTACAGAGACTGATCGACGGAATCACCGAGGGACTCGACGGAACGTCGCCCAAAGCATTGCTGGAACAGGCGGCGCTGGCGTTCTTGACTTATGTCGAGGAGGAGCCCGACGGGTTCAGGATTCTTGTGCGCGACTCCCCCATAGCCGCGTCGACGGGAACGCTGGCAAGCGTCATTAGCGACATCGCCTCGCAGGTCGAACACGTGCTCGCCCAGGAGTTCAAAACGAGAGGTTTCGATCCACGGCTGGCACCCATTTATTCGCAGGCCCTCGTCGGGATGGTGGGTCTCGTCGGTCAATGGTGGCTCGACGCGGGGAAACCAAGTCGTCAAACGGTGGCCGCACACCTGGTCAACCTCGCGTGGAATGGGCTTAAGGACCTCGAAAAGAAACCGCATCTCATGACATCCAAGGGAAGGAAGCGCACTACCTCGGCGGGCGCCGATGTGCTTCCACTGGAGCCCGGAACGCGAGCCGAACCCGGCGCTTAGTTCGCTCCTTCGCTTCGCCTTGCGAAAGAGACGGAATAGGCAGGAGAGCGCGCGTGGAGGATGGGGTCGTCCGATCTCTCTATCCCATCTGTTAGCCGCCCGGGATCGAAGATCTGCGGGTGACAGTCGTCACCGGTGAACTCGGTGAGGGTCAGACGTCCGACCACTATCCGCCTTCTCTCTTCGGGCCATGCGACGGTCGGATCGTTCGGGTCATCCCCTTCTTCTGCGAGCTGCAGCTCGAGATCGAAATCGACCATCGAGGAACTTAGCCGCCGCTCGAGGTCCTCGCGCAGATACATGCGCCCCAGCTCTCTCGTCCTGTCCTCGGTCAGGGTGGCGGCACCGGCCTCCGGGACCCAGCAGTAGCGCACGAACCTCTTCGATCCGTCCGGCGCGCGCATTAAAAAGGCGTGTATCCCGTTGAACGTGCAGTTGGCGAAGCTCGCAGGGGCCTCACCAAAAGCCACAAAGCCGACCGCCGTTTGCGTCTCGGGATGTTCGTCGATGAACCTTCCGACCCGCTCGAGGTCGGAGTTTCCCGTCTCCGGATCCGGTCGCTGCGCCTCCAAGAAGGCGAGAAAGTCCTCGGGAGTCTTCACGAAGAAGACCGGTAACGTCAAAGAAACGATGTCCGTCGTCGATCCATCGGGAAGGTGGAACTTGGCGGCCATTCCTCTTTCGTCCCGGGCGCCGTCCGCTCGCAACGGCTTGCCGGATCCGGCCGAGAAACGAACCGTTACCGGGATCTCGTCACCCTGGAAATGCGATGCGACGCAGATCTCCTTGGCCTCGGGCGTCGCCGTGAAGGTTCCTCGGCAGCACACGCCTTTCGCATGGACGGCGCGAAAGCCCGGATGCCGTCCATGGATCTCGTTCATAAGATCGACAATGCGCTCGGAGAGGTCGTCCACGATCACATTGTTCACGATGTCCGGGACGTGTGCCCGGGCCCTCGTTCACAACAAAGGAGAGATATAGGTAACGGCAAGCGCCATCGCCAGAACTCCGAGCAGTAGCTCGAGCTTCCTGTCCTGTAAGAACACGCTAAGTCGCGCCCCAGTCAGACCCCCGAGAGCTCCCCCGAGCCCGAACAAGGTGGCCAGCACCCAGTCGGGCCGGGCATTCGGTATGTCCTTCACGAACGCGATTACCTCAAAGGACACGACTCCGGTGACGGAGGTGATGAAGGTCGCAACCAAAGCGGCCGCCGCGACCCGTCGGACGGGAAGCCGGAAGACTCCCACCAGAGCGGGAGCGATAATCGATCCCCCGCTGATGCCGTAGATGCCTCCGATCGTCCCTGCGACGGCCGCCAGCAGGATCACGGGGACCTCGGCGAAGGATTCGGCATGTGCATCCGCCGAAGTTGAATTTCTAAAAGCCCGTACGAAGAGTCCGGCGGCCAGAGGGAGGAGAGCGAAGCCGACAAACGCCTTGAAGTCCGCAGGATCTTCGAACACCGTCACGCGAAGTACGGCCCCCCCAACGACACCGGGAACAGCCCCGCTCGCGATCGCTCGCACCAAGTGCCGGTCGAAGTCGCCTTGTTGACGGTAGCGAAAGATCCCACCCGGAGTGGAGATCACGTTGTAGAGGAGGTTGGTAGACGTCACTCCCGGGGCCGTGAAGCCGAGAACGCTCACCTGAAAAGGCAGAAGCAAGAAAGCCCCCGAGACGCCGGCCGACGTCGTTACCGAGGCAAGGCAGAAACCGACAAGAAACGGAACGAGAGGAAAAACCTCGATACCGGAGGCCTCGAAGCTCATGACGGCGAAGCCTCGCGGATCACGGACGTCCCCTCAACCGGCTCCCCTACCCTTCCTGCGGCTTCTCTAGCCCCTTTCGAAGGGGGCAATTCCTGGTTAACGGCCGACGTCTCGGGGGATGTACGAGGAATCCCCTAGTACAGGAGAGATCACATGAATGATGAGAACT
This sequence comes from Actinomycetota bacterium, assembly GCA_030862115.1. Lineage (GTDB taxonomy): Bacteria > Actinomycetota > CADDZG01 > CADDZG01 > WHSQ01 > JALZEK01. The sequence continues at coordinate 13,253 of JALZEI010000180.1, read as the reverse complement.
TGATCGAACGCCTTCAGGCGTTGCAGTCAAACTCGCAGCCCTGTGTCTCCCTTTACCTGAACACCCAAGCCGAGCGCGAGCAGGGCCCCCAAGAGCTGAACCTTAGGTGGCGATCCTTTCGAGAGGAGATCGCCGGCAAGGTTCCCGATAAGGCGCTGCTGCTTCTAGACGAAGTGGTCGACGGCTCGCATCGGAAAGGCGATGGACTCATGGCCTTCACGGCAGGCGAGGAGCTGAAACTGCGACTGTTTCTGAATCATCCCGTGCCGGATTGTGTCGCGGGCGGCCCGCTCCCCCATTTGCTTCCGTTGTTCGACTGGAAACAGGATCATCCAACTTATGCCGTCGTCGTTGCCGACCGACAGGGCGCGGACATCCACCTTGTGGACGGTTTCCGGAGCGAGGAGGTCACCCAGGTCGAGGGCGAGCACGACGAGCTTCGCAAGGTGAGTCCCGGCGGGTGGTCTCAGCGTCGCTATCAGAACAGGGCCGAGGACAGCTGGGAGCGCAATGCCGAACAGGTGGCCAAGACCGTGGACAAGATCGTCGAGGAGAATCAGGTACAACTCGTTCTTGTCACGGGAGATGTTCGAGCGGTCGCCTATCTGAAGGAGAACGTAGCGCCGGCGGTAGCCACCAGGATCCACGAGCTCGACGCCTCTCCCCCCACAGACGACGATCTCGAACAGATCCGCGGGGACATCGAACGCAACGTTTCCGCGCTGACCGGCCGCGCCACCGAACTGTCTTTGAGCAAGTTCCTGGAGGAGCGAGGGCAGAGCGACCTCGCTTGCGAGGGTCTCGCCGATACGATCTCGACACTGCGTATGGGGCAGGTCGACACTCTGTTCGTCGCGCCGGATGGCCCACGCGAGGATGTTTGGTTCTCGCTTTCGGAGCAAACGCAAGCAGCGGTGGACCGCTCCACGCTCGCCGAGATCGGACTTGACGACGTTCATCAAGGTCCCGCCGTCGACGTTCTGGTACGACAGGCCATTGCGACGGGTGCGGCTATTCGCGTGATCCCTAAGCTCGGCGAAGAGTACGGTCCCCGTGACGGCGTGGGGGCGACCCTGCGCTACCGGGCCGACTCGACACCCCCCGAGTAATCGGAGCGCGATATGCCGGTAGCGCTAGTCACTGGAGGAAGTTCCGGCATCGGCAAGGCCACGGCCGTTGCCTTCGCCCAAGCCGGCTACGACGTCGGACTGACCTATGTGGACAACGAAACCGGTGCTAAGGAGGTCGCCGAAGAGATACGCGCCGAAGGCCGAGAGGCGGCTTCGGTTCATCTCGATCTCGAGGAGCCGCCCAACGTGGTGGACGCCGTCGAGGAGTTAATCGAGCAACTCGGCGGCGTCGACGTTTACGTCAACAACGCTGGTACCGGCGCAACCGCCCCGTTCTTGGAACACTCTCTCGAGGAATGGCAGAGAGTCCTCAACGTCGACCTCACCGGTGCGTTTCTCGGCGCGCAGGTGGCGGCCCGCCGCATGGTCCAGGACGGCATCCGAGGTCGCATCATCAACATCACGTCGGTGCACGAACACGTGCCGCTGAAGGGATCTTCTGCCTACTGCGCGGCAAAAGGAGGGCTGGGGCTCCTGACAAAGGTCATGGCGCTCGAACTAGCGGAGCATGGCATCACCGTGAACTCCATAGCGCCTGGCGAGATAGCCACGAAGATGACCGACAACGAAGACACCGACCCGCATACCCAAGAGCGACCAAAAATCCCCGCCGGGAGACCCGGATACGCGCGCGAGATTGCCGACTTCGTCGTCTTCCTTGCATCACCCCAGGCCAGTTACGCGACCGGAGGGTCCTTCGTAGTCGACGGAGGCCTGACGTTGATGGCCGCAGTTGCGAATCAGGATTCCTGAGCTGACGCCTTAGAACTTCCCCGTGTACTTCAGGACGTCGAATCCTCGCTGATAGTCAATCGCGTAGACGATTCGATTGGTGCGCCAGTAAGCGGCCGACGTGCCACCTCCATGGGGGATGAACCAGCCGACGTCTTTGATTTTGCCCTTCGAGTCCACGTTGAGGAAACGAGTGCCGTGGTTATAGAAACCCGCCGCTACGAGGCCTCCGTTCTTGAACCTCGGGTGCTGCTGGAACCAGTGCGTTGAACACCCGAAAGGAGCGTTGACCGGCGGATTCCCGTCCGCGTAGTTACCGCCCTTGGGACGCCATACGTCGATCATCTGGAGCGAGCGCGTCTTCTTCCAGTTGGAGCCGTTCCACGTGCTGAACCCGGCGGTTCCATCGGTGCAGCGCGTGTCGAGCACGGGGGTCCAGGTCTCACCGGTGGCAAGCGCAAACTTGTCCTTGCCTTTGTTCGGCCACTGCACCGAGTGGATGAACTCGTCCATCGGGTGCGCCACGGCGAGCAGCTTGGGATGGGTCGGGTTCTTGCGGGCGTCCAACAGCTGCATGGGGTCGCTTGCCGTTAAGACGATGCCGGGGGCGATCTCGTTCACGTCGTGCCCGTTGTCGGTGGGCTTTCCTTCGCCCCAGCTGCGAGGCAGCAGCTTCGGCTTCTTCGGATTGCGCAGGTCGATAATGTGACCGTCCGACCCGTAGAGATATTTGCAGTCGAGGACGCAACTCATTGTGTGCTGGCCGGCGTCGTCGAGCGTGGCGATTTCGACGGGACTCGCCTTGTCCCTGACGTCCCACACATGAAGCGTCTCGGTCGGCAACTCCTCGGAGAAGATCAGCACTTTGCCGTTCGTGTCGACGTCTTCGTTCTCGAACATGAATCGAATAGGTGTAATCGACTCGAGCTGCGGGCTCGCGGCGTCGGAGACGTCATATATCGAGATCGACTTCCACGATGTGACGTAGAGGTACTTGCCGACGATCCTGGCGCCGGTGGCGGTCCCGGCCTCGAACGGCACGAAAGTCACGTACTCCACGTTTTCGCTGGAGAGCCCTCCCGCGCTGGGGCCGCCGGTAGCGGCGGGAATACCACCGAGGATCAACAAGGCGCTTGCGACCGTCGCGCTTAGTCGTCTCACGTAACCCCCTGGTTATGTGTCCCGGCCGGGCCATGGGCGGGCGAAAAGTCCGCCACATCTGGCGCTCCTGTGCCACCGGAGCCCTCCGACCCTCTTCCCCGGACGGCCGACCGGCTAAACGGCGCCCTCGTCGAAGGCCTGCAGGAGCCTCTTGGGAGCCACCCGGCGCCACGAGTCCTCGAGGACCTCCGCCAGCTCCTCGGGCTCGATGGCCGATAGCCGCACCAGCACCGCCGGGTAGCCGTCGTAATGCGGGGTCGTGGAGAAGGTCTCGGGCTCCGAGCGCACAAGGAGTTCCTTTTCTTCCAGGTCCACGAGCACGACGATCACGTCGTCTTCTTTGAGCCGGACGAAAGACCTCTTTCCCACCTTCAGAGACGGCGTGCGGAACCAGGTCGACTCCTCGACCGCGGGAAGTTTCTTGCCCAGCTTCTTCACCGTCGCCCAGGTAGACATGTGCCTGACGATACGGTTAAAGACATGCAGGTGATGGGGGGGACCTACCGGCTCGGCACCTTCTGTGTCCGCGTGGAGGCAAGTCGTAGCTGACCGCCGAATTGAGAGGCCGGGCGTCGGAGGGCCCGTCCGCAGCGCGCTCTTAGCGCTCGCCGTAGCGATCGCGATCTCGGCATGCGTGCCGACGGATGACCGACCAACCACGCAGCCCGCTCCGTCCCCTTCAGAGGACCACAGTCCAGCTCAATCGCCCAGCCCCAAACCCAAACCGAGACCGAGCCAAACACTTTTTAAAGCCAAGCTGACGGGCTCGAAACGCTGTCCCGACGTAGCCGGCTTCACCTGCTCGACGCTGAGGGTTCCCGTCGACTATTCGGACCCAAACGGATCCAGGCTCGGGCTGCAGGTTGCGGTGGCCGACCGCTCGCCCCGCCGCGACGTGCTGCTGTTTCTGACGGGGGGGCCGGGGCAGACAGGCGTTGGTTTCGCCCCGATCGTCGCCGACGATCTCGCTCCCCTACTCGACGAGTACCGCTTGGTGATGATCGACCAGAGGGGGACCGGGGAGCGGGCGATCGACTGTCCCGAGCTGCAAGGCGCGGTCGGCGCCTCCGACCTACTCACCGCTTCGTCGTCGGCCGTGCGGGCCTGCGCCAAAGTCGTGGGGAAGTCGCGCGGCTTCTACACGACTGCCGACACGGTGGCAGACCTGGACGCGTTGCGGCGGGCGCTGCGCGCCAGAGAATGGGTCGTGAACGGGGTCTCCTACGGAAGTTTCGTCGCTCAGCGCTACGCGATCGCCCATCCGGATCACGTGCGCGCGCTTGTCCTGGATTCGGTGGTACCCCCGGACGGTCTCGACACCTTTCTGCGCGTTAACCTCCGGCGCTCCGCATATGTCCTGCGCGATGTCTGTAGGGAGGATCCCCCGTGCCTTTCCGATCCCGCGAAGGATCTGGCGAAGGTCATTCGAGAGGGGGTCGTAGACAATGTCGGTCTGCTCCACGCGCTGACGCTGCAATCGATCGTCGATCCCTCCTTCAGGGAGATGGCCGACGCGCCCGGGCTTCTCTTGCGGGCCGCTCAGGGCGACGCATCCGGTCTCGAGGAGTACATCGAACGCTTTCGCGCTATCGGACTCTTTCCCGCCGATGAACTGTCGGCCGGAGCCCATGTCGCCACGTTGTGCGCCGACCTGCGGTTCCCGTGGGGGGATGCGGGAACCCCCATGAAACAACGACGTAGCGCCCTGGCTCGCGCGGCCCGTCGCATCAAAGGTGACCAGGTCTGGCCCTTCGACCCGAAGACCGCCGCGAGCCACGGAATGATTAAGTCGTGCCTGGATTGGCCGCCCGTGTCGACTCGATTGAAGCTGGACGCGGCCGACCTCCCCGATATCCCGGTACTTCTGCTCCACGGAGAGCGCGACCTATCGACTCCGATGGCGTGGGCGCGCGAGGCCGCGAGGGCTTGGCCGGACGCTCGTCTCGTGGAGATCCCCAACGATGGGCACTCGGTACAAACAGACGGAACGGAGACTCTTGGGGGACGCGTCTTAACCCGGTTCCTGCGCGATCTCTGACCTTAAGGGACCGGATCGACGACCTATGGCGTGACGGTGACCGGTGTGCCCAACTGCAGAAGAGGCTTGAGTCGATCGAGTGCGCGCTCGGTGACGCGAAGACATCCCGCACTCGCTGAGGTTCCGATCGAACTGGGATCCTGTGTGCCGTGAATCGCCAGTTGGTCCCCTCCGGACCATCCCGCGGGAAGATTCGTCTGAATACCGGAGAGACCGAAAGCGTACGAACCAAAAGAGTTAGAGGGAACGATCGCTACTCGGTCTGTCACGAAGTAATCACCCACGGGAGTAGGTGATGCAGCGGCCCCCGTTGCCGCCGGAAACCTCATGACGACCTTGCCCAATCGCGTGACGGTGACGGTGTGCTCTGAGAGATCGGCGTGAACGCCATAGGGAGTACTGCTTAGTCCTAGTCCTTGGATTCGAATCCACCCGGTGGTCCGAGAACCGCTGTAAGGGATCGATACCCTGCCGAAGCGACCGTTTCCGCTTCTTTCGAAAACCACGGCCTTGAGGGGCTCGTCGTAGTAGCGGGAGCCGCCGGGCATCGTGCCGATCACCCTGCCGCTGCCGGGCCGAGCCGTGATCGGAAGGTCACCGGGAATGTCCACCACCAGAGTGGGGCGAGGCCTCGGTTTGTCGTCGGCCTCGACGACCGTCGGCTTCCTCTGGTGGAGGTCCGGCGAATCCGTCGGAAACGAGGAAACGTCCGCCTGAAAGGCGACGGCCGGACGACCCACTTGGGGCCGGTCCGTGGCGCTGAGAGCGACACCGCCCAAAAGACAGACCGCCACGAAGATCGAGACGGCGGCGAGAATCGGTCCGAGGAGATTTCGACGTGCTTTCACCCTCCTGGCATCGGCAAACCAGGAGGCGTCTTAAGCCGTGGAGCCCCCTACTAGGGGTGCAGGGACCGTTTTCCACCCCTTCTGGGAGTCGACGTTCGCTCAGGGCGCGATCCGCTCCAAAGAACAGGAGAGACTGTTATCGAGCCTCGCGATCCATGCCTGCGTAAGCCCCAATGAAATCCTGCCGGCCAATCGCTTTCTTGACCATGCGGTCGTTACTTAGCTTTCCATTTCGTTAGAGTTCCATCGTCCGAGAACTCGAGAGTCGCGGTCTCGTTGCCTTCAGCGCAATACGTGAATGTGCTGCCCACTCGGGATGAAGGTTGGCCGAGCATCCACAGCACCTCCTCAGGCGTCATTCCCTTGCGGAGGCCATGGAGGTCATCCTTCGTAAGGTCCTCGACATCCGGCCGGCAGGAGTCGGGCGGGACCCCGGTCGCCCGTTCCCACATCTGGAGGTAGGCCTCGGGCCCTCGCTCCATGTCTTGGATGAATTCATCACCGGCCTGCCGCCTTACATCCTCTAACCAGTCCGGGTAGAGCCCGTAGTGAGCCACGCCATCTGCGTTGATGTCGTAAGGATCGCGAGTGCCGCTGCGCTGCTGGTGGATCGTTGTCCCGCCGAAACCGGTGAAGGGATACTCGACTGGGTTGGAGGCGTCCTCGCCACGCGGGCTCCCCTGCGACCCGAAGCCGTTGGTGTCCGAACCGTATCCAAACCCGAAGTAGAAGCGGCCGTCGGCCCACGGCTTATGCGCATGCCACGCGTGCATGAAGCCGGTCGAATCGCCGGCATACGGTGTCACCACGCCACCCAGCTTGTAGATGCGAGGGTAGATGGTGTTGTTGGACCACCCGTGGCTCGAAACGATTCCCGAGTAACCGAGTGACTCGATGAGATCCAGTGCCTCGGTCTGAGCGCGGGCGCTCATGTGATCGGGATCGAAGATCATTCCGCGCTGGACCATTCCTCGAATCATTGCTTCGCCGAGCTCGCTGAGGCCGAGCACGTTGCAATGCGGTCCCTGCGGATAAATGGGTGCGGCCCCCGAAGTGCCCGCGGCGGCGAGAATCCCTCCGGCCAGGGAATCCCGGCCTGAAAGTTCATCTGGTGAGCCGGAGTTGTCGTGCCAGTTGTGCTGGTGCCTGTCGTGCGCGTCGCTCTCGGGATCGCTACACGTGTCCATTTGCCAGAACCGACCGGTCTCGAGGAAGTTCCCGACGTTAACGACGACGCCGGTGTCTCCGTTGTCGCCGGCTACGCCGGAGAGCGCGTTGTCGAACTTGTTCACGAGTTCCATCTGTCGCACACCCAGGTCGTAAACCTCGTCTAGGCCGGAGTCGATGTCGCTGAGGTCGCAGCGCGGCTCGTCAAAAGTCAGCCCGCAATCGAGAGGAACGGACACCTCGATGCCCAAGACGACGGCGAGTTTGCCCTCGTTGATTACCTCACGAGCCTCGAAGGGGTCGGTAACGATTCGGAACCAGCCCTCTCCGGGACCACCGCTCTGGGCGTCTATGTAGCGCTCCAACTCGTGAATGCGCTTAGCCTGCAGGCGAACCCCGTCCATTTCGTTGCAGCTGTTGCGCTTGTATGGGTAGACCTCGCACAACACGTTGTTGTCCACGAGCAGGTTTACGTACATACGCAGGCCCCCACGCCAAGCCCGCTCGAGCCACTTGTAATAGACCTGTTCATGAGTAAGGGAGTAGTGCTTCGGCCACCCTTTGAAGGTGGGCCATCCGTCGGTGTTGTGACCACCACCCGGGGTTCTCCTGGTGAGGATGTCCTCGAGGATCGCACCGTGACCGCCGGGTTCGTGATCCGGGCAATCAACCAGTGCCTGCGTCACACCGTATGAGTGCCACGGCCTTCCACAACGAGCGCGTCCTCCAAGGAATTCGAACGCCATCGCGTGGAGGTGCGCATCCAGGTACCCCCGAACCTCCTGAAAGAATGTCTGGCCGCCGAGCACGGGGCCCTCCACGTTGACCTCGATCTCCGGAAACGAAGCGCAACCGTTTGTCAGCTCGAAAACAAACACCCCGCCGTCGCTCGCCGCCGCGAGCGCTAAGTCACCGGCCTCGGTGACCGTGAGTGCCTGCGTGGTCGCCGGCAGCGTGATCTTGAACCCGTCACCGGCCTCGGTGATCTCCCAGTCGGCCAGCTCGCCGGCCTCTGCGGCGGCAACCACGGCCTCTCCCCGCCCCGAAGCTCGGTTTGCGTCGCTATCGGCAACGGCATCCGCGACGGCGTCGGTCTGTTCCATCGCGAGGCCGCCAACCGTCCCACCGACGCTGGTTTCCGTCACCCCATAGACGGCCTCGGCAATGAGGCCCTCACTCGCGGCGAGAAAGTCTGTGGCCGCTCCGAACAGCAGGTAGCGCCCGAGGTCGGTGGCCTGGAAATGAAAAGCCTCGGCCGCGGCGATCGAATCTCCGGTTGCACCAAAACCGTCGGGTGTTCGGACCACGTAGCCGGCATCCGCGGAACGCAGTGCATAGCACCCTCCTGCCATTGCGTAACGGTCCTCGGGGACCGCGGAGCGTGCCTCGGGAGTGAAGGAAGACCAGGCCAGTCGCCTCGTAGCCCCCGCAGCGGGGCCGACTCCCATGGAGGCAAACAAGCTCAGAGCGAGAGGCGTAATCACGACGAACATTCGCAGTCTCGACACGCCGATCCTTTGCACGCTCGACAGTTGATCGGGCCCTAGATAACTCACCTTTCGCTTCGCGCGACCCAAAGTCCTTTTTCCCGGGTCCCGGGAGGCCGCCGTCCGATGCAGTAGATCCGACACCAGATGTACGACGCCGCGCGGCCCCGGCGGGCGGTTTGAAACGGATCCCATAGGCGGCTCGGGCGCGGCCGACGTCAGCCACTGCCGTATACGCGCTCGGGTTCCACTAAGACGGCGACCCGACGCTCCTCGGCCATGACCCGGTCGTACTCGTCGAAGTCGTCGTGGCTCCCGCCGGCAGCGGTGAAGATCTCGCGAAGCAGCAGACGCAGGCGTTCACCGTCGATCCCCTCTAGCGAATCATCTGGTCCGCTGAGCTCGACCGGTCCCTCCACAGCGACCCACTGCCAGCCAGCGCGGATCACTACGGTGGCGCGTGGACGGGCGCGCAAGTTGACGAGGCGCTTGGACGACCCGGCCGCCACGAACGCGACGACGGGCTTGCCCGAGATCGGGTGGTCGAGGACGCCGGCATTCACGACCGACGACTGGATCGTGCCGTTCGCCCGACTCGTCGACACCACTACGAGACCGTGATCGAGCGGCACGAGCTTTGCGAAGCCCGCGAGGTCGGTCATGCCTGCCGTTCTAGCCGATCGACTCGAACGCCGCAAGACACACTTACGTAGAACGATTCGATACGAACCCGGCGCGCCGTGGCAGCCCTGACGTTCCGGTCGCTTCGCTTAGCCGGTGACGAATTCTCAATAAGCTCGGGCGCCTCGCCGACGCCCTAAGGTACGGGAGAGATGGAAACCAGCATCGCGGCCGCGACATCGCTCGACACGCCCGAGGGCATCGCCGCCCAGCTTGAGCGGCGGCGACGCGCCGTTGCCGAGGCGTGGAACCTAGGCGACGAAGTCGTCCTGTTGGGCGCCGGTGATCCAGTCTCCGTCCCCGGCCGGGGCGACCGCATGTATCCGTTCCGCGCGCACTCGGAGTACCTCTACTTGACCGACCGCGAGCGTCCTCGCGGCGTTCTCGCGTTCGACCCGCACGAGGGCTGGGTCGACTTCGTAACCCCGGTCACGCGCGATGAGCGGCTCTGGGAAGGGGCGCACGGCGATGCGCAGGAAGGGCGACCAGCCTCGGAGTTCGACGACTGGCTCGCCGAACGACACAATCGTCCGCTGGCCTGTTTGGGCGCACGCGTGCCGGGCGTCGCCGCGGACGAGACACTCGAGAGCGAGCTGCGCTATGCGCTTAACCATGTCCGCCGCCCGAAGGACGAGATCGAGCTGGCTAGGATGCGCGTGGCCGAGCGGGCGACCAGTGCCGGCTTCGCCGCCGTCCAGCCGCTGCTTGTGCCGGGCAACAGCGAACGCCAGGTTCAGATCGAGCTCGAGGCGGAGTTCTTCCGCAACGGCGCCGACTTCTTGGCCTTCGACACGATCGTCGGCGGTGGCCCGAACTCAGCCATCATTCACGTCGCCCCGAGCCCGCGCCCGTTCGGCAACGGTGAGTTGATCCTGATCGACGCCGGCGGCGAGTACCGCGGCTACGCCAGCGACATCACCAGGACCTATCCGGCCTCCGGCGAGTTCACGCCGGAACAGGCCGAGCTGTACGGATTGGTCCGCCGTGCCGGCTTGGCGGCACGGGCCGGCTGCATTGCCGGCACCGAGTGGCGCTATGTTCACCGCACCGCCGCGCTGGTCATCGCCGAGGGTTTGGTCGAGTTCGGCCTTCTGCGCGGCGACCCCGAGTCACTGGTCGAGCGGGGGGCGCAATCCGTGTTCTTCCCGCATGGCATCGGCCATATGGTCGGTCTCGGGGTTCGCGACGCCGGCGACACTTTGAAGGGGCGGCGGCGGGGCGACGACGAGTTTCCCAGGCTGCGGATGGACCGCCCCCTCCTCCCCCGCTACGTAGTCACCGTCGAGCCCGGCATCTACTTGGTGCCGGCGCTTCTGCACGACCCAGAGTTCCGCGACCGCTACCGCGACGCGGTCGACTGGGAGCGCGCCGAGCAGTTGCTCGACTTCGGCGGCATCCGCATCGAGGACAACGTCCTAATCACCGACGAGGGGCCTGAAGTCCTAACCGCGGACGTGCCGGTCCTTGCCTAGCATGATCACGGGTTAACCGATCTTCGCCCTAGAAAGCTGCTCCGGGGCCAGCGGTCCCAGGTCACCCTCGCTCGTAGAGGATGTCGCCGCCGAACACAGAGGGCGGCTCAGGCTGGAATTGGCGGGCCTTCTGGAGGAAAGCGTTGAAGCGAGGGTCGCTGTCGTGCTCGGAGTGCTCGGCCATGCTCGGAACTTCTGCGTAGATGAGATAAAGAACCACGTCGTCGCGCTCTTCCGTCCCATATTCGATTCGAGCGAGCCGCGCTTTGAGAAACTTCCCCGCCCCGCTGTACTCGTCCCACAGCGGCAACTCCTCGGCCTCGAACAACCGCTCGATCTCCTCCGCCTCGTTTGCTCGGATCCGGATGATGATCGCGTTTGCCTGTGCCATGAACTCTCCCGGTCTCGATGTCGTCCCCGAGACCGTACTAACTGCGCAGTGATCATTCGTCTCATGACTGCAAGGGGCACGCTCGCCACTTGGCCCCGGGCCTGACCTCGCCCAAGCCGGCGGACGGTGTCTACATCGACTGGTAGGGCGTGAAGAAACGGGCGCAGGGGAGGGTCTCGGAGGTGTCACAGACGGGGCCGCCGTCTTGTCTTATTGGGTAGGTATTCCTCGATGAAGGAGTTGATGATGAGAGTGTTTGTCGCAGGAGCGACGGGGGCGATCGGAAGGCAGCTGGTGCCACGTCTGGTTGCCAGTGGTCATGAGGTTCATGGCTTGACGCGTAGCGCGTCGAAGGAGGCAATGCTGGGCGAGTTGGGGGCGGTGCCCGTGGTGGCGGACGCGCTTGATCCCGATCAGGTCGCGGACGCCGTGGGTAGGGCGAAGCCGGACGTCATCGTCCATCAGCTGACTGCTCTTGCGGGGAAGGGTTTCCGGGGCCTCAAGCAACGCATCGAAATTACCAACCGCCTGCGGAGCGAAGGGACGGACCACCTGCTGTCGGCCGGACAGGCTGTGGGGGTACAGCGGTTCGTGGCGCAGAGCAACGCTGCCCTATACGCGCGCACCGGCGGACCGGTGAAGACCGAGGAGGATCCGCTCGACACCACGCCACCACGCAAGCAACGCGAGGTCACCACCGCAATCCTTCATCTCGAGGAGGCAGTCCTCGGTGCGGCGTGGACCGAGGGCATCGTGCTGCGCTACGGCGGCTTTTACTTGCCTGGCGCAGGGATGGGACCTGGCGGGGAGACGCACGAGTTGATCCGCAAGCGTCAGTTCCCGCTGGTCGGCGACGGCCGCGGCGTGTGGTCCTTCATCCACCTCGGCGACGCCGCCGAGGCGACGGTCGCGGCGGTCGAGCACGGCAGTCGCGGGGTCTACAACATCGTCGACGATGATCCCGCCCCGGTCGCCGAGTGGCTGCCGGTCCTGACGCGGATGCTTAGCGGCAAGAAGCCGAGGCGCGTGCCTCGTTTCGTCGTGCGGCTGGCGGCCGGAGAGTTTGGTGTGCTGATGATGACCGAGGCCCGCGGTGCCTCCAATGCCAAGGCCAAGCGCGAGCTCCGGTGGAGCCCGGCGCATCCGAGCTGGCGGGAGGGGTTCGCAGCGGCATGACCGATCGCGAGCGACTGCTCGACGAACTCCGGCCGGTCTCCTTCGCGATCGCCTACCGGGTGCTCGGTAGCGTGTCCGAGGCCGAGGACTTGGTGCAGGAAGCGCTGCTGCGGGTTGATCAGGCGCTCCAAGCCGGCGAGCAGATCGCCTCGCCCCGCGCGTTCATCGCCACCGTGACCACTCGGCTCGCGATAAACGAGCTACGTTCCGCGCGCGCTCGTCGCGAGAGCTATGTCGGCGAGTGGCTACCGGAGCCGATCATCACGAACGGCGACGATGATCCGGCCCGGCATGCCGAGACAGCCGACTCAGTGTCGCTGGCGATGCTGGTGCTGCTGGAGAGCCTCTCGCCTGAACAGCGTGCCGTACTGCTGCTTCGCGATGTGTTCGACTACGGGTATCCGGAGATCGCCGCGATCGTGGGCAAGAGCGAGGACAACGTGCGCCAGCTCGCCACCCGCGCCCGACGTCACGTCGAGCAGCGTCGGCCCCGCTTCCAAACGACACGGGAACAGCGCGACGTTCTGGCACGACGTTTCTTCGCAGCCGTAGAGCACGGCGATCTCGCTGGACTCGAGACGCTGCTCGCTCACGACGTGGAGATGACCTCCGACGGCGGCGGCAAGGTTCCGGCGCTCGCGCGGCCGCTGCGGGGACGCAGCCGGGTCGCACGCCTCCTGGCGAACTTTACCCGCCAGCTCGCCCGCCTTCCGGGCGCGTCGTTACGTTCTGTCGAAGTCAACGGCGGCCCGGGAGCGCTCTTTCTCGACGGACAGCAGCGGCTGATCGGCGTGTTGGCGCTTGATACCGCCGGTGGTCAGATCACAAGCGTCAGCTCGATCTTCAACCCCGACAAGCTGGCACACCTCGGCCCACTCGCCGACTTCGAATCGTTATTGCGGGACTACAAGACCGGTCTGCGCTCTGCCAAATGACAGGTTCGAACTCACCAACAACGGCCGATGTGGCT
>JALZEI010000173.1 GCA_030862115.1 Actinomycetota bacterium | reverse complement strand
TGGGATCGGGCGCGTCCACGAGCACGTCTTTTAATCCATCGACGACCTGATCTTTGGCGGCCTCCAGCTCGGTGCTCAGGCCCGAGACGTCGAACTGGAGCGAGACCTGTCCAACGGTGCCCCGGTTTTCGGTGACGGCGAAATCGCCCGCCGGTCTCGACTGCGAAAACCCACACGCGAGGTTGATCTGAAGGAGGGTGTCGAGCGGCGCCGGGAGAGTGGGGGCCGCGCAGGTCGGCGAGCCGTCCCCCTCGTCGCCGGGGTGCTTGGAGGTCTCGGCGGTGGCGGCGTTGCAGGGCGCGTCGGTGGTGCCGGTGTCGCCCAGGATCTCGCACTGACCAGCCCCGAGTCCGGCCGATCTCGGGGTCGAGTCCGACTCCGAAACGGCTACGCCCAGTGTCACTCCCTGGTCGGTGATCGCGAGCTCCAGCGCGCGGGCCTCGCCGGCGAGCGCGAATGGGGGAAGCGGCGATGGCGTCGGGCTCGGCGCGGCTCCCGCTTGGAGGGGAGCGGCGATGAGCGCCGCAGCGATGACCGGGGCAATAACGGAACGCCTCACGGGCGGCTCCTCCTCACAAATTGTCGTTCGGACGACGCGTTGATGCAACCTAAAGGGTTCGACGGCCCCCTAGAGCCTCCTTCAGTCCTCGAGGGACTCCACCAGCTCCCTTTTGACGACCTTGCCGGTTGAGGTGCGGGGCAGCTCTTTCACCTTCTCCACGCGGCGGGGGACCTTGTAGGACGCGAGCTCGTTCTTGCATGCCTTTTTGACGGCGTCCTCGGAGGCCGAGCCCACCACGAAGGCGCACAGGACCTCGCCGTACTCCTCGTCGGAGACGCCGAAGACCGCCACGTCGTCGACCCCCGAGACCGATCCGATGACCTCCTCGATCTCGGCGGGGTAGATGTTCTCACCGCCCACCACTACCATGTCGTCGGCCCGGCCCTCGACGTACAGATAGCTCTCCTCGTCGAGATGGCCGAGGTCGCCGATCGACATGAAGCCGTCGCGGTCCTCCTTCTCGTCGTCGCCCGAGGTGTAGCCCTCGAAAAGCACCTCGCTGCGAACGTGGATCTCGCCCGTCTCTCCGGTGTCGACCGGATTGCCCTCCTGGTCGAAGATCTCGACGTCGATGCCCGGTACCGGCTTTCCCACGCTCTTCGGATGGCTTGCGATGTCTTCGGGGCGAGCGATCGCAACCCACCCGGCCTCCGTAGAACCGTAGAGGTCGTAGAGCACCTCTCCGAATACCTTCGTGGCCGCCTTTCGCAGGTCCTCACCCATGGCCGACCCGCTCGCCATCACGACGCGCAGCGAGGCGAGGTTGTAGCGGGCCTTGACCTCGTCTTCGAGATTGACGACGCGTTTGATCATGACCGGCACGAAAGACGCGGCCGTGGCGCGGTGCTTCTCGATCATCGCGAGCGATCCTTCGGGATCGAACTTCTCGGGCAGAACGAGCGTTGCCCCCAGAACCGCGGCAAAGGTCACGGTCGCGAGTCCGAACGAGTGGAACAGGGGGGCCGGGCAGAAGACAACATCGTCGCGACGGTAGGGAACGACCTGAAGAAGGTTCGTCAGTGCCCCGACGCCTGCGGCCGAGGCATTGCGGGCCGCTCCTTTGGGAGTGCCGGTGGTTCCGGAGGTGTGGATGATCACCTTTGGCGACCCGGGATCGCGCGTAAACGGCGACGGAGGCTGTGTCGGTTGGTCGGCAAGGAGTTGCTCGTAGTCGATAGACCCCTTCAACGCTTTGGACTCGTCCCCTACGAACACAAGCGGGACGTCCTCGGGGACGCACTTCTCGATCTGTTTGGCGTGGGCGGTGTCGTAGATCATGATCGACGGATTCGAAGCCGAAACGGTTGCCTTTAGCTCTTTGGGCTTGGCCCAGGTGTTCAGCGGGCAGGCGATGATCCCGAACTTCTGCGCGCCGAGCGCAACCTCGATCGATTCGCGACCGTTCCGAAGCAGAGTTGCAACTCGATCGCTCCCGCGGAGTCCCGATGCCCAGAGAGCATGGGCCGCCTGGTTTGAGCGGGTGTCTAGCTCCCCCCAAGTAAGCGTTCCGTTGCGATCGTGGACCGCCGGCTTGTCGCGCAGCGCGAAGCCGTGCATCTGGGACACGAGTCCAAGCGACGGACCGCGCCCCAAGAGCCACGGAAGCGTTCGAACGACCGCGAGCGACCCTTTAGGGGAAACCGCGCCGGCCTCCCGCATGGTCTTAATAGTGCGGGGGTGGGCGAACTCGGTTACTTGTTTCAGACCGTCGCGGAATCCGCTCATCAACTCACCTTTGCCTTAGTCGACTTAGCGGCCGGGCTCTTTCGTTTCCTGGAATGAGAAACGAAAGCCTTTAGCGCGGGATGGTCGGCGTTTTGCTCCAGAAGCCTCAGAGTCCCCTCGCGCGAGGAGCGGACGAGGGCGGCGCGGTCGAAATAGCGCATCGAGTTAGTGCCGTGTGACTTGAGATCGGTCAGCCAGGGTCTGATCACCAATACCTCCAGTCCCTTCGCACGAGCGTCGCGGACCTCTCTTCGCAGAGATCGCGCGAACATCGCCCGCAATACCATCGGGCCCAGCAGGCGAAGGTCGTCGCGTAGCTGCGCCTCCGCGTCCTTCCGGTATCCGAGCGGAGCGATACACAGCACGACGTCGCATCCGTCCTCGGCGGCGAGATCGAGGGACGTCGCCGATAACACGCCGCCGTCTACGTAGTGACGATCGCCGATCCTGACGGGGGGGAAGACACCCGGGATAGCGATCGACGACAACACCGCGAGATGCAGAGGAGCCTCGGGAGCCCCGGGGCGACCGAAGGCGACTCGCGTGCCGGAGTAGAGGTCGGACGCACACAGGTAAAGGTCGCTCTTCGGCCACGTCGGCCCCAACTCGGACTCCAGCCGCTCGCGCGTTCGGTCGGTCGAGTACATGCCCGACGGAAAGGCGCGTCGCAGGCCGGGGACCGGGATCCTTCCGCCTACCTTCCGCCACAAACCCCGCGAAGAAGCAGCCGCGAATATCGACCCCACCGCCCGGCGAGCTCGTTCGGAACCGTTCTCGTACATAGGGGTGAACAGCTCGCGCACCATCTCCTTCTGCTCGCCCTCGGTCTTTTCTGAGTTGGGGTGGTTACCGTGCGCGTACTCGAAGAAGTCGGTGGGCGTCCAGCCGGCGCGGAGGTAGGCGCCCATCACCGCCCCGGCGCTCGTTCCGACGATGAGGTCGGAGGAACCCGGTTTCACGCCCCAGTCCTCGAGCGCCTTGAGCGCGCCCGCGTGGTAGCCCATCCCAACCAGACCACCACCGCCGAGCACTAATCCGAGTTTCATCGACGCCAAGACTAATCGGGGTCGACCGGGGGCCGCCCACCCTCGAAAACGCAGTCCACGACCTTCTCGAGTTCGTTGGTCGGGAACACGGCCGAGAACACGCGCTCGTTTGCTCGATCCCGGTACGCGGCGGGGAGGTCGGGTTCCTGCCAATTGTTCGCGATCGCGTAGTCGTCGAGGAAATCCGCGATCTCCATTTGTGTTGTGCCGGTCTGTTCGAGAACGGCGCCATCGAGAAAGAGACCGACCGCGACAGATTCTTCGACGAGAGATTTTTCCTCGGGGACGTCAAAGTGCGCGTCGAGATCGCGAATTAGTTCGCCGTTCGCAATGGGCCACCCACCCGAGCGCTCTGGAGACGGGGTGTGACCGTGGTCGGCGGTAAGAATGAGCACGTACTCGCCGATCTCGGAGTCGAGCTGCGCGACGAGCTCGCCCAAGATCTCGTCTTCGGCCCCCACGACCTCTCTCATCTGCGGGGAGTCCATCGTCTCGCTGTGTCCGATCGTGTCGATGGTCTTGAAGTTGACTAAGAAGAGATCCGGTACCTCGTCTTGTCCGTAACCCTCCCGCGCGATCATCTCTTGGACGAACTCGGCTTGGAAGAAGGCATGGGCCGGCGTCTGGCGCGCATCGACGATCTCGTTCCCAAGCCACTCGCCGTCCAACTCGCCGTCGCTCAGGTCGGCGTCTTCGACATGCGAATTGAGCTCCACGAAATCATTCAGATAAGTGGGGGCCTCGAAGTACCGGCCGGCGTCGGCTTCGAGGCCCTTGCGCGACAAGAACGCGGCCTGGTCCTTGTCACCGCCCTCGATCGACGAGCCGTGACCGAGCATGCCGATGTGCCACGAGTGGGATGCGAGCATGCCGACGAGAGACTCATTTCCGAACGCCGCGTCGACGAGATCGGCGAACGTGCTCGACGCCAGCGGGGATGGGTCCTTTCGAAAAAAAGATTCGGCGATCTCACCTTTGTCGGTTCGGTACTCGATGCCCGTAACCCGGTGGGTTCTCGGGAACACTCCCGTTCCGAGACTCGAGTGGGTTGCCGGAGTGATCGACGGGGAGGACCCCACCGTTGCGTTCAGGTAAGAGGTGCCTTCCTTTGTCAGCCGCGCGAGGTTCGGCCATTCGTTCGGCCACCGCTCGAGGACGTTGCGGCCGGCTCCATCCCACACGATGACGATGACGAGCCGAGGGACGTCGTCCGTAGCAACCAGCGCCTGCTCGAGGATGTCTCCATCTCTGTGCGGCAGATCCGTATCTAACAGCGCGCCAACGGTGGGGAAAACGTCGGTGATGCTCGCTTGGTTATGGATCTCCCCGGAGGGGGCGATGAAGCCCGGACCGTAAAGGACGAGCGGCACCTTCTGGAGGTAGTCCCAGGGCCCCGAGTGGCTGGGGCCGGCGAAGTTGCCCGAATAGTTCGGCTCTTTTGGCACCAGGACGATGTCCTCCGACCGCTTCGGGTCGTTGCCCCTCCATATGCGGGCCACGAGCTCGGGTTCGAGGTCACAGGCGCGTTCCAGGGGGCCGCGCGCGTCGGACTCCGGATTGGATTCCTCTTGTCGGGGGTCGGGCTCGGACGCGACCGCGAACGCAAGAGCTCCAATTAGCGCCACCGCAACGGCCGCCATACCGAGCCGCGCCGTCGGTCTGGCCATCCGAGCAGGCTACAGCGAGGACAATTGCCGTATGCCGAAGCTCCGGGACGTGGTGAGGATGAGCGAGCAGGAAGTGGAGTCCTTCCTCGACTCCTCCTTGACCGGCGTGCTGACCACGCTGAGCAAAGGCGGCTGGCCACATTCGACCGCGATGTGGTTCGTCGTCGATGCCGCCGAGCGTCGCATCCGCATGTGGACGTATGCCAAGAGCCAAAAGGCGGTGAACCTTCGTAGAGACCCGCGCTGTTCGTTCCTGGTGGAACGGGGTACGCAATACCTGGAACTCAAGGGGGTTCTGATCCGTGCCCGTGTCGACATCGTCGACGGTTTGGAGGACGTCGGCCGTATAGGGAAGGACCTCTACCGGAGATACGTTGATAGCAACGGCGGAGATCCCCGCGGGCCTGCTCTCGATGAGATCGAGCGCCAGGCGCGGAAGAGGGTCGGTCTGACGATCGGTCTGGATCGAGTGACGTCGTGGGATCACGCCAAGCTGGGAAGTTCTCCATACGAAAGCCCAGTTGGTCGGGAGGAGAAGGCATGAAAAAAGGCAAGCTCGGGTCGAACGGTCCCGAGATCTCGGTCATCGGATTCGGCGCCTGGGAAGCGGGAGGCGACGAGTGGGGGCCTAACCCACCCGAAGACGAGGTCGTCAAGGCGATGCGCACGTCGTTCGACTCCGGGATGACGTGGATCGACACCGCCGAGGTCTACGGGGACGGGACGTCGGAGGAACTCGTGGGGGCCGCCGTCAAGGGTTTCGACGACATCTTGATCTTCACCAAGGTTGCCCCCAGGCCATCCGGTACCGGATTCGACAAAGCGTCGATTCGCAAAGCGGCTGAGAAGAGTTTGAAACGGCTCGGCAGGGACGCCATCGATCTCTATCAGTTACATTGGCCCACTCGGGCCGTCGAGATCGAGGAGACGTGGCAGGCGATGGCGGAGCTCGTCGACGATGGACTCGTTCGCCACATAGGGGTTTCAAACTTCCGGCGCGAGCTGATCGAGCGATGCGAGTCCGTTCGACACGTCGACTCCTTGCAGCCGCACTTCTCGATGCTCCACCGAAACGGTCGCGAGGACCTGCTTCCGTTCTGCGACGCAAACGGGACGGGTGTGATCGCCTACGGCCCCCTCGGCTTCGGGTTACTTACGGGCGCGATCACGAAAGAAACGGAGTTCGGAGACGAGGACTGGCGCGGGGGAGGTCAGGGCAGTGGGTCGTACGACGAGATGTTCGCGCCCGGCAAGCTCGAGAGGAACCTCGAGATCGTCGATTCGCTTCGTCCCATCGCCGACCGACTCGACGCCACCCTCGCCCAGCTGGCACTGGCCTGGGTCGTCCATCAGCGTGGGGCCACGGGCGCCATCGCCGGCTCTCGTTCGCCCGACCACGTTGCGGAGAACGCGGGGGCCGGGTCGCTCGACCTGTCCGACAAAGACCTAGAAGAGATCGACTCGATCCTCACCTAACCCCGCCCCCACCCCCCACCGAATGCTCCATTGGTTGCGGATATCGCAACGAACAGAGCACTCGACTTCGCACCTGGGCCGAATGCTCCATTGGTGGCGGGGCGCATATCGCCGGAATCAGAGCACTGGGCTCTGGGCTAGGGGCCGGGTACCTCGGCCCGGGGCGCTCCCGTTAGGGCGAGTACGGGGAGGGCCGACACCACGAGCGCGGCCCCCAACACCACCCGCCAGGTGATCGACTCTCCCAGGAAGATCGCCGCAAGGACCACCGTCGCAACGGGCTCCATGGTCGCGGCCACCGCCGCGCGCGAGGAGCCGATGCGGGCGATCGCCGCATAGAGCAGGCCGAAGGCGACGGCCGACGCCAACCCGAGAGCGAGACCGGCCGGAACGGCCGCGACGGGCAGATCGTGGTCGACCAATGGGAGGGCGACAGTCATGCCAATGGCCGCTCCGGCCGACGTCCACAGGGCGGAGGACGACGGGTCGACGCCCTGTGCCACCACCTGAAAGGCGACGAAGTAAACGGCGACCGCGATCGCGGCCCCAAGAGCCAGCAGCGGTCCCTTCGTCCCGCTGAGCGGGGACGAGAAGATGATCATGATTCCCGCGCCGGCCAGAGCCAACGCGAGGAAGAGCTGTTTTCGGAACGGCTCCAGCCGGAAGGCGATTGCCAGAAGTGATGTCCACAACGGAAAGCTGTAGAAGACGAGGGTCACCACGGCCGCC
>JALZEI010000151.1 GCA_030862115.1 Actinomycetota bacterium | reverse complement strand
TCGCGAAGGTGGTGACGTTGTAGAGGCGGGACTTGTTCTGGAGGCCGAATTGAGACGCGGGAACGCGCAACTCTATGGTCGAGTCGGCGAGCGTTCCCGTAACGGTGATGTTTTCATCGCGGTGGTAGCCGGCCGCGATGACGTTATTAAAGAGGTTGGTCATTCCGTCGTTCACGTCCAGCAGGCCGCCGAAGAAATTGGTGGTGCCGTCCTCGAGCGTCTCCATCGACAGGTGGTAGATCTCATCCTCCGTCATGACCCGCACGACGTACTGAAGACGCCCCGCCGCGGGAGTGGTCTGAAATTCAGCGTTGTAGGCAGCGAGGTCACGCTGCATCGCCTCGACCGTCCCTTCGACAAGAGGCACTCGCGCGACCAGATCACCTTCTTTAAGGGACACGCTCGTCCCCTGAAGATCAAGAGCCGGGAGGTTCTCGGCCTCCATTTCGTTCGGCCAGGTCGCGTCTTCGAGCGCGTCGTCGGTCACGTTGAGGGGAATGGACCGAGGTGAAAGATCCTCCGTCCCCAGCAGACCCGGGCCCTCGAGCTGCGTCGCCAGGTGAGTGAACGGCAGATGCTTGTCGTAGCTGTCTCGACCCTCGTGGGCATGGAAGGTGCTGTTGTTGTCCGTGAAGGCGACGACGACTCGGCCCTCGTGGTCGTGGCCGATATCGATGTAATCGAGCAAGGAGTGATCCTGCTCTTCGGCGGGGGGAGCCCCGGGGCAGCCGCCCCTGCAATGAATTGGTCCGGTGTGGATGGCCCGGTGCGAGACCCGCCCCGTAGTCACGACGGGTTCGCCCTCACCCAGTCCGTTGGTGATGACGGCGGCGTAGGTATGCCACTCGGTGTCCAGAGGGGCTACGGCCGATTCGCCCGTGTGTTGGGTCGTTCCATCGTAGGTGATCGCCACACGGCCGGGATCTCCCGCCGTGATCTCACCGAAGATCGCGCTGCCCACTTGGGGGAGGCTCACGCGGACCTTCGGGGTCCAATACGTTCCCGGCCGCCCCCCCGCACTCGGATCGTTCCGCGGGTCATCGATCGGGGAGCTGCTCAAATAGACGATCCCGTTGGTAGTCCACACGGCGTAGGCGTTTCCCTCGTTGTCGAGGTTGAGCCACGGGAATATCGTCGGCACGTCCTCAGAAACCATGTGCACGTCCCACGCGCTCGGGTTCTGATAGGAGGTGGCCGGTGCGGTGGCGACGCGGTATATGCAGGGACATCCGACAGCATCGGGGTCGGCGGCTTCAAGTGGGTAGTACAGCCACCCGCGCCCCGGGCCTTGGCTGTTATCGACGCGCAGAGGACCGGTCCGTGTCACTATTCCCGCCAATTGCGGCACCGGTTGTGGAAGAGGAGTTCCGCTCGTGTCTATTCCGATGATGTACGCGCCCGCCGTTTCCACATGCCTAAAGGACATGAAGGCCTCGATCTGCCGCCCCCCCACACTCGCAATGGCCGGGTCGATCGTCGCCAGCCATTCTCGGTCCGTGGGCGCTGCCGAACTGGTGATGGCGAACTGCCGGTCGGGTGGAAAGGTATCGCCGTAGTCGCGCGAACTGGCCAGTGCCTCGTGAACGGGATGGCTGCCTTGATGCGGATTCGGCACCCCTTCCTGATCGGCGAAGAACAGCGTGCCCGTAACGGGGTTCACGTCGCTTTCGGTGTCGCCCCCGCCGCCGGTCTGACACGTCGGTCGGCTGCGCGGTGCGCAGGTGGGGTCGTAGAGCAAACGAAAGCTCTCACCGGAGTCAAGCGACCGGCTGAGCTGCCCCGTTTGCGAACGACCGCCCAGCGGCCAGTCGACGAACATCATCGACTCGGTGGGTGCCTCGGGGTGCGTTATTACCTCCAGCAGCGGCTCGGACCCCAGAAAGTGCGCCGAGACGATCGTCGCCGGCGAAAAGGCTAGCGGCTCATCGGAGAACACTGCGTCCGCCCGGGTCTGCTCGGCTGTGGCAGTGGATACTGCGGTAACACCCCACGTCAGCAAGACGAACACGAGCGATGACATCCGCCGCTGGCGTCTTGAGTTCATCCGATCCCCCACTCTCCGGTTCCCAATCGCTTTAGTCGCCTTCAGCTTGATGGGTCCGGAACCGCTGCTTTATGTATTTGCTTACAGACAAACAATGTCCTTTTACCTTGCCGAGCGCAACAAAGGGGCGCAAAATGGCTGAAATTGCCCCGCGAAAGGAGTTCCAAAATGACTTTGGAAGTCAAGTGTCCATATCTGCCCCTTAACCACTACACGGCGAAGGGTGGCACGATCGAGGAGATCGTCAGAGATCTGGTCGAGCATTGGTACCAGAACCACCGCAACGACCCCAGGGAGAAGTTGCCGACGACAGACTTGGCGGACGACGCGGTCGAGTAGCAATACCCGCAGCCGACGGAGGAGCCGTCCGGGCTCCGTCCTCAGGCGTTTAGCTCGCCGAGGAGAGCCAGCGCCCTGGCGAGCTCGCGAGAGGCCCCCAAGGAGTCAAAGATGTCACGAGCCGCGGTCGCCTCGGCCGCGGCTCTCTGCTGCTCGCCGGCGCGAGACAGCACCTCCGCCCGCAGCACGCGCGACCACGCCTCCTCCCAAGGAGCCTCCAGTTCCTTGAAGCCCCGGGCCGATGCGGCGAGAAGCTCATCGGCGGCGCGAGGATCGCCGGTCGCGTTCTCGAGCTGTCCCGCGAGTCGCTGCCTGAAATGGGGCAGGGCGATCAATCCGCAGCGGCTTATCTCCTCGTCGGCCCATTGCAAGATCTCCGTAGCCGCGTCCCAGTCGCCCTGGGCCGCGACCACATCGCAGGCGGCCTCGAGATGACTTCCCGAGTAAAAGCTCGGATCGAGACGCAGCCATGACTTCGCCTCGTCGAAAAGACCTCGGTGAGCCAGAGCTCGCGCGGGGGCCCCGAGATAGGAATGAAAAAGCCGCCCCGACTCGCTTCGGTGGCGGTTGAAGTCCTCCACCAGCCGCAGGTAACGATCGACCTCGTCGTCGGCGCCTCGTAACTCGGCGCACAAAAGGGCGACGCCGTACGCCCACATCGCGAGGTTTCCCGGGAGCGCGCTACCTTCCTCGGCCTGAAGTCGTTCGATCTCGGCTTGATCGGTAAGGGTCGCATCCCATTCGCCGAGCATGAACCCGGCGCACACTCGCCACACGAGACCGTGCAGGTAGCTACCCGCATCGAGACCCTCCGACGCGTTGATGCACTCCGTGCCCAGTTGAAGTGCTTGTCGATAGTCCCCAAGCGAGAAGGCATCGCCCGCCGCGGTGCCGTACGCGTCGGCCCGTTCCCGCACATCGACGAGTCGCGGAGCAAGTGCGACGCGCTGTCTGTCGACCTCGGCGATGTCCCCGTAACGGCCATCTTCCATCATCCACACCACGTGTGCGTCGAGAGCGGCCGACATAAGGTCGGGATCGTCCAGACGACGAGCGATGTCGAGGGCCTCCCCCGCGACCCGAGCGCCATCCGCGGCCGTACCGACGCCCTTCTCGCGCATCACCGCGAGCAAGTACGCCTGACTGGAAAGAAGAAGAGATCGCTCCGGGGTGCCGCCGGGATCGCAATGATCGAGACCGAGCTTGATGATCTGGACGACCTCCTCGTCGTCGGGCATCGTCTGCATGGTGCCGCGCCACCGCGCTGGAACTACCGCGGCCTTCGCCGCCAGACGAGCGACGTCCTTGTCCTTGCGTTGGTGAGCGTTTTGTATGAACTGCAGAGCGGCTCGGTAGGCGTCCCATGCCGCGTCGCTCTTGAACGTCAAAATGTAGATGTCTCCCAGCGAGTCCAAGGCTCTAACGTTCTCGTCGCCCTCCGAGAGTTCGACCGCCTTTTGTCCCGCCTTCTCGGCTTGACTGATGGCAAAGCGAGCGGCCGCGTTGTGCGCCGCCAGTAAGTAGTAGGAGCGGGCCTTGGAGCGGTAATCGTCTCGCTTTATCCAGAGGGCGGCTCGTTCATAGTGGTGCGCGACGACCTCGGCCACCTCGGTGACTCTCGTGGCGCGCGTCCTCTCTATCCAGGCGGCAACGGACGCGTGGGCCTCTCCTCTCGCCCGACGGGGGAGGCTTTCGTAAGCGACGTCTCTGATGAGCGGATGGCGAAACGAGTACTCCGCTTCCCGCTCGATAGACGAGTCCAGACGTTCGTGTATGAGCACGCGTCGTTTCAGTCCTTCCAGAGCGTCTTCGAGATCTTCGGTTGCGGCCGACTCCTCCAATGCCCCGGGCCAGAACACGCGCCCGACCACAGCCGCGTGTTGGAGGATCTTCTTTTGTGAGGGGGGTAGAAGATCGATACGAGAGAGGATGATGGCCTGCACGTTGTCCGGGACGTCCAATCCCGAAAGATCTCCGACGACTTTCCAGCTGCCTCCCTCGCGCCTGAGAATGTCCAGGTCGATCAGCCGGGACACCGTTTCCTCCAAAAAGAAAGGGTTCCCCTCTGCGTTGTCGAGGATTCGCTTGATGACCGTCGGCGGCAAAGTGGCCTCCTCCAACAGTCCGGACGCGAGTTCCTGTATCTCGTCCTGGTCCAGGGGTTCCAACGTCATCGGCGTGTGAGCTCTCAACCGGCCGATCCAATCGGCGCGCAACGCCAGCAGTTCCGGTCGGGCGGAGGCGACGAAGAAGATGGGCGCATCGCAGTGCTCCAATAGATCTTCGAGAATGCCGAGAGTGGAATCGTCGACCCAATGGAGGTCGTCGATGACGACGACCAGCGGTCCCTGATGAGTAAGGGACGAGAGAAACGACCGCCATGCCGAGCGAAGCTCTCGGTGTACCTCGCGAGGATCAAGGTCGGCGAAACCCAGGATCGATCCCTCGAGGCCGAGCGTAGCCGCCAACGCACCCAACGTTCGATCCTTATCTTCCAGCCGTCCCGAAAGCCGGCCGACGAGATCGGACAGTTTTTGGATGGCGGCGGCGGAGCTATCGGTTCCCAGGATGCCGGCCTCGTCGCGGAGGATCTCTCGAAGCGGCCAGAGAGACACGCCGTCTCCGTACGGTAGCCCTCGTCCCCGAAGTACCTTCGCTTCGTCCAGAAGCCGGCCCACGAACTCTTCAACCAGGCGGCTCTTTCCGACGCCGGGATCCCCAACCACAGTCACCAAGCGCGGTTTCTTGGCGTGGACGACCGCATCGAACGCGGCCCTCAGGGCATCAAGTTCTGGTCCGCGTCCCACGAGAGGTGCTTGCTTGGTGGGAAGCGAGGGCTCTTCGTGGGTGCCGATTTCTTGGTCGACGAGGAAGCCGATTACCTCGTCCGTTTTTCCTTTGAGCGTGAGGGGCTCGACCTGTCTTAGAGAGAAGCGGGTGCCGACGGCCCGGGCGGTTCGGTGTCCAATCAAAACGGAGCCGGGATCCGCCGCCTGCTGAAGCCGAGCGGCGACGTTGACGGCGTCGCCCATGACCATTAACTGTTCGCCGAATGAGCCTCCGGTCGAGACCTCGCCCGTGTTGATACCGATACGGATCTGCAGCTGCAGGGCGTCGTCGCGGCCGCGGTTCAGTTCGTCTAGGCGACGGATCATTCGCAACGCGGTTCTCACCGCGCGGATCGCGTCGTCCTCGCGGGCCACCGGGACGCCGAAATCGGCCATGATGGCGTCGCCGATCAGTCGCTCGACGGTTCCACCCTCGGCCACGATCTCCTCGCTCATCGCCTGGAAGAACTCACCCATTCGTGCTCGGGTGTCTTCGGGATGCATGGTCTCCGCCATTGCCGTCGAGCCGACCAGGTCGGCGAACAAGATCGTTACGAGCTTGATCATCTCGACCTCGATGGGCTTTTCGAGGTCGGTACTCGTACCGCACTGGGGACAGAAACGTCCGCCGGGGGGGACGGCGAACCCGCACTTCTCACAAGAGGGGTTGAGCCCCGCACCGCAACTCATGCAGAAGCGAGCCCCGGAGGGATTCTCCTGCCCACACGTGGTGCAGCCCGCCATTGCTAGAGCATACGCGGAACCGTCTAGCCGGCCCCGGCTTCGCGTAGCGGTGGCGGTAGATAGACGGCACCGGGGCCGTTCGCCGCCGCGATATCGCCCGGATTCGCTATCCGGCATCGCTTTAGCGAAAGACATCCGCACCCGATGCACGAATCCAGTCCGTCGCGCAGCGCCCCGAGCGCGGCGATCTCTTCGTTGAGTCTGCCTCCACATCCTCGAGATGCGGGTCCAGTCCTCTTTTGTCGGCGCACGGGAGCGAGGTAGCTCGTTCAGACACCTTCGAACCTCATCGAGGCTAAGACCGACGTGGCGAGCGGCGCGGATGAAAGCGAG
>JALZEI010000117.1 GCA_030862115.1 Actinomycetota bacterium | reverse complement strand
TGCCGGAACAAACATGGGGGTGTGGGGGCGTAGGTCGTCTCGACGACCGTGCTCGCATGGAATGAGACATGGGTGTGCGGGCGGTCCCTGGAGCGATTGCTCGGCGAATAGCGCGAGACTTCAGGGGCTATGCGCCGATTGTGTCCATTGCTCGCACTCTCCGTCATCTTCCTGGGCCCAATCGCGGCCGCGACCGGCCAACGGGGACCGGAGCCCACGGACACGAGCCCCAAGGCGGGGTCGGCGATGCGCGAGGCGCCCGATGAGGTTTCGATGACTTTCTCGGAACCGCTCGATCCTTCGTCGCATCTCGAGGTGACCGATCAGTGCGGCAGGGTGGTTTCAGGTGATACCGAGGTCGCGTTCGACGAGATGTCTACCGAACTCACACTCAAACCCAAGGGGCATTACACCGTCGACTGGACCGCGACCGGTCTCGCCGGTGCGTCGGGGACCAACGAAGGGTCTTTCGCCTTCCACGTGTACCAGGGGGATTCATGTGATCCCGACCGCGGTGGAAAAGGCAACCACAACCACAACAATGGAGGCCCGAAGAACAACAACAATCACCACGGCGGGAACAACAAGCACCGCGGCGGACACGGAAACGGTCCGGGAGGCGATCACAACGACGACCACTCGAGCACCGCCCATTCATCAACCGAACACTCCTCGGAGACCCACTCGACAACCGACCAGGGCGATCACTCGGGGGCCGCGGGCCACAAAGACCGGTCGCGTCACGGAGACCACCGCAAGGGAAAGGGCTCTGGACACGGGAAACACGAGGGACGGGCTGAGGAACGGGGGAACGAACAATCGGATCCGGACGGACGATCCGTGGGGGGTAAAACGACGGGGCCTACCCAGAACGACGCACTCAATCTCCTGCTGGTGCTCCTATTGCCCGCGCTGCTCGGAACGACGGGAGGCGCCGTCCTTAGAGCGCGGACTGCGTGAGCTCGCCGGAGCCGACCGCCTGTTCGCGCGTTCTCTCCGAGCCGACCAAAACGCCTGTGACGCCCATTAAACCGAGGGCCAGCGCGAGCTCGATCGCAATCGTCCTGCGAAACACCGCCTGCATGCGAGTTGCCTCGGCGTCAATCAACGAACGCTCGAGCCGACGGCGTACGAAAAAGTGATTGGTCGCGCCTAGAGCCAGCACTCCCAGAAACAACAGGAGCTTGATCGCCAAGGCGCGACCATATCCCGAGTCGATGAGGTCATCCGCGCGTGCCACGTTGACCAAGGAATTGAAGGTTCCGGTCCCGGCCACGATTGCTATCGAGGCAAGCGCGACATCCGAAAAACGCGAGATCATCGGCGCGCCGACCTGAAGTCGTTCCCGGGAGCCCATTCTTGAGGTTCCGCGCGGCAACACGGTGGCAAGCACGACTACTCCCGTAAACCACGTCGCACCCGCGATCAGATGAACCAAATCGTTAATGAGAGTTAGCGCAAGCGGGCTAGATGACGCGGCGTGACCTGCCATCGAGTTAGTCCCGAGAAGTGCGACGCTCAAGAACATCCATAGGAACCACCACAGCGACCGTCGACTCTTGTCGTCCGCGAGAGCCGAGGTACGGACCCTGCCGGCGAGAATCACCGCCAGGGCCGCGACCAACGGGAGCCTGACGAGTTGCCATCGCCCCACCGAGGAACCCCAGGCCGATTCGAACAATCCGACGTCGAGCCGACCTCCGCGGAGATCGGCTGCCAGCAGCGACTGCAGCAAGACCGTAAGGAGCGCACCGAGCGCGGCCGCCCAGAGCGCCGCCTGGACGAAATTCTCGAGCCTGCGCCCGAGCCTCGCCCGAGCCTGCCCTCCGAGATCGGTGGGAATCTCTCGTAGGGCAGGTCTCATCACGACTAGAGCTATCACCGGAAGACCGAACAAAAAGCCCCCCGCGGCGAACCCTCCGAAACGAAGGATCGCCTGAGCTACGGCACGAAGTACCTCCTCAAGCTCCAGCGAACGGCTCCTTTGAGATAATCATCGGGCCCTACGATTCGCGCCCGCTCCGCCGCTTCTCTCGAAAGCAGCCATCACTATGACGCCAGCCCAAGTAATTTTGGTTTCAGTCACCTCCGCGCTCATCGCCGTCGCTACCATGCTGCTCGTGGCCACGATCAAACGCCGCGGACGAGATGACGACTCCGATTAAAGCCCTCTTATCGGGAGCTTTCTGCCTTGCGCTTCTGGCGCTTCTGTCGACCGCTTGGGCCCAGCCTGCCGCCGCGGAGCTGAAGGAGGCAACTGGGTTGGTGGTCACAGCCGAAGTCGCGGAGGCACCGGCGCAGGCCCAGGGTCGTAAGGCGAAAAAGAAAGAGGACGGCGGATTGCTGGACGACATCGGCCTCGGCAGTCTCGACGAGATCCCCTGGGACGCGTTCGGACTTGGGGTGGTCCTGTCGGCACTCGTGGGGGCAGGAGGCGGCTTCATCTACGCGGGAATCGCCGAGCCGAGAGAAAAGGCGGAGCCTTAGCCCCGAAAACCTTTGGCGGCCTCCTCGGCCGTCGGAGCGATCGACACACCCTCTCCGAACCCCGTGATGTTGAAGAGCTTCAGATGCTGCTCTTTCGTGCACGCGATGGCCAGATCACCGCCGGCCTCCCGCAGCCTGCGAACGCCGCCCATGAGAGCGCCCAGCCCTGAGGAGTCCATAAACGGGACACCGTCGAGGTCGACAACGACCTTCGGTGTCTCGTCGTCGATCATCTTGCCCAAGGCGTCGCGGAGAGACCCGACCGTGTAGACGTCGAGATCCCCTGAGGGACGTAGTAGCCGGTATTCCTCCCGGTCCTCGATCTCGATCTCTACCTTCTGCTGTGCCACGGTTCCTCTCCCGTCAGCCTCCGGGGGACCTCTTCTGAAGTTTGGGCCCCCTGGAACTCGACAATGATCATCGTCAGGTCGTCGTCCAGCTTACCGGCCGCAAACCTCTCGACGTCTTTAACGAGCTCGTCCGAGAGATCCCGGGCCGCGAGGGGGCCCAGGCGGACGATCGCCTCGGCAAACCGGTGCTCCCCGTACACCTCTCCCTGCGGGTCCTTGGCCTCCAGGAACCCGTCGGTGTAGAAGATCAGGCGGTCTCCAGGCGAAAGCTGGAATGTGGTCACCTCCAGCCCCGGGTCCTCGAACCAACCTAGCGTCTTGTTACGAGGGCCCTCGGCAAAGTACCCCTGGATGACGTCTCGGGAATTCGACCTGGCCTTGAGGACAAAGGGGGCCGGGTGTCCCATGTTGAGCCAGCTCACGAAGCCGGTCCGGCTTTCGAGGCTGGCGTAGATAAGAGTTGTAAAGGATTCTGGATCCGTTGCTTCGCGGAGGGCGTCGTTAGCCCTCGCTATCACTCTCTTGCCGTCCGCACCGAGTCCCCGCTCGGCCCTAAGGACGGACAACGCCACCGTAGCCATAAGAGCGGCGCCGATTCCCTTTCCAGACGCGTCTCCGATGGTTACCGTCAGAGTGTCGTCCATCACCTCGATGTCGTACCAATCGCCGCCCACTCGATTTGCCTGGCGAAGAAGAGGTACGAGGGTGATTCCGGGCACATCCGGGATGACTCTCTGCAGAAGATTTCGTTGGATGGAGGCCGCTATCTCGAGCTCACGGTCTTGAAGAGCCAGCTGCTGCAGCCGCTTGAGTCCCGACTGCATCTCGTTGAAACGCTCGGACAGTTCCTCGATCTCGTCTCCGGACCGGATCTCGACGTGATGGTCGAGTTCACCGCGACCGATTGCTCGAGCCGCTTCAACAAGGCGGCCTATGTTCGTCCCCAGCCGGGCCGGAAGAACTAGAGCAACCACGAAACCCACCACGAGTGCGCCGATGATCACTACGGACAAGATGGCGATGACCTGTTGCGAGTGGTTCGAAAGATCCTCTTGGCTCTCGGCGACCACTTCGTCTTGAGCGGCACGCAACCGGGAGCCGAGGAACTCGATGTCGGTGACGATGTCGTCACCCTCGCCGCCGAGGACCGTGAAGGCGGCGGCTTTCTGTCCGTCTGCGGCGAGCGGGAGGACCTCTTCATCGACGAGCCTCTGGAAGGCATCGCCGCGACGCACGAGTTGCTCTAGCAGGTCCTCCTCTTCGGCGGCCTCGAACAGCCGACGGGCTCGGCTCTCGTAGCGCGCGGCCTCGTCTACCTCGCGCTCGTACTGGGCCAGGAATTGTGGATCGGTGTTGATGAGATACCCGCGTACCGCGGCGGTTTGGGCGGTGTACGAACGCACGATCTCATCAACCGATACGAGCCCGGGAATGGCCTCGTCGTAAACCTGACGTTGCACGCTCCGTAGTGATCCAAACAACGACAACGTCACCCATCCCAGAAGCAGGATGAGAAGGAGGAGAAGACCGTAGCCGCCCACGATCTTCTGTCGTAGGGACAGTTTCACCTGGTAAGTATCCTCGACGCCCGTGAAAAGGTTAAGCGCCACACTGTTCACAGGGGCCGGACTAGCCGCCTATTCCCTGGTGGAGCCCTTTCTTTTTCGACTGCGAAGGGTAGTCGTGCCTTTGGTTGCGCCGGGAGCACCCAGGCTGACGCTTCTGCACATATCGGACACTCACTTCCTTGCCGGTGACGACCGGCTCCAACGCTTCCTCGCCGGCATTCCGGAGGAGCTGGGGGCCGAGCCGGATCTGGTGATTGCCACCGGGGATCTCATCGAGGACGACACGGGAATCGATCCGGCCGTCCAATCGCTGTCCGGCCTGGCGGCCAGGCACGGTCGCTTCTACGTACTCGGTTCGCACGACTACTACCAATCGGTGTTCCAGGCTTACTCGAAATACGTCACCAAGAAACGACCGACACGGGCGCCACCCGCCGACACCGATCGGCTCGAGAGCGGTTTGGGTGACACTGGCTGGAGGCCCCTTACCAACGCGACCGAGTTCGTCGAATCGGACGTGGGCCGCATTCGACTGGCCGGCGTCGACGACCCCTATCTCGATAGACATCGAACCGACCACATCGAACGGGGGCCGGAAGACGTCCTCGCCATCGGAGCGATGCATGCACCCGACGTCGTCTCGGAGTTCGCGCTCGCCGGATTCGACCTCGCCCTTGCCGGCCACACGCACGGGGGCCAGGTGCGACCGCCACTTCTCGGCACGGTCGTCACCAACTGTTCGCTTCCGAGAGAACTCGGGGCCCGCTTCAACCGCGTGGGAGATACCTGGCTACATGTAAGCCCCGGCCTCGGCACCAGCCCCTTCTCGCCTATCCGTTTCAACTGCCGGCCGGAGGCCACGCTCCTGGAACTACGCCCCGCGCGAGGTCTCTAACCGTTTCTCTTGCCAGGGCCCCGAACATTCTCCGAACATTGCCTCGCCCTCTGCGGGCTCCACAC
Source organism: Actinomycetota bacterium (assembly GCA_030862115.1). GTDB lineage: Bacteria > Actinomycetota > CADDZG01 > CADDZG01 > WHSQ01 > JALZEK01. Next base: position 10,690 of record JALZEI010000117.1, on the reverse strand, counting down.
GAACGGAGTACCTACGGGGGCCGGACCAAGGGGGGCGGCGTAGGATGAGGGGACGGGAAGTGGCGCAGTTTGGTTAGCGCGCTGCGTTCGGGACGCAGAGGCCGGGGGTTCAAATCCCCCCTTCCCGACCAGAACGATGGGGCGTAGGCAGAAGGATCAGCAGCACAAGAAGGATCAGTCCCAAACCCAGGAATTTACGAAGGCGACGCCTCGGCTTACCGCGATCTGAAGCAGGTTCGTCCTGCGATGTCTCGGCCCCCGTTTGCTCGGCTCCCGCTCGTTCGATCGGAAGGTCCGGATATGCGGCCATCGCGGAACGCTCGGCGGAATCTGGGTCGTCGAAGGTGTGATTGCTCGCCAGGCCGACGCCGGCCCCCTCGTCGACGAAGTGCCATCGCCAGCGGCCGCTCGGCAGGCGACGCACCACGACGACGGGAGACGGGTGCATGACGCGAACTCTACGGTCCCTCACGGTGCGAGTCGAGCTTCTTACTGCGAAGAGCGCGGAGCGGCATATCTCGGAACCGTTCGGCACCGCTCGCCGCCAAACCCCTCATAAGGCGATGCATGACGAAACCAACGAGCGCGGGAAGAATGAGCACTGCGATCCGGTAACCCCACGTCACCGTCTCGACCGGCACCCGAAGCCAGCGCGACAGAAGATCGTTGCTGGCGGCAAAGTGCAAGACGACATAGAAGGTCAGCGTCGCCGCGCCGAGAGCAGTACGGAGGGGATGGTCCCGCGCCCGGTCTAGCAAGTGATGAGGCACGCGGTCGCCTGTAAACCGAGCTTCGAGGAAAGGCCAGGCGTAGAGCAGCGCAAAGGTGATACCCGGCAACAGGACCGCCGGGAAGAAGGGGTTGGGGATCTCGAATCCAAAGGCACGGATCTCCCAGGCGGGAAACAAACGGAGAGCGCCCTCGACCCACCCCAGCCACCAGTCAGGTTGTGCTGGTGATGTCACCTGCTGCGGTTGGAACGGTCCGTACAGCCATACGGGGTTGATTTGAAAGAGCCCTCCGAGCGCGGCGCACACCGCAAACACTCCAAAGAAAAGACCCAATGACTTGACCGCATATGTGGGCCATAACTTTGAACCGACGACGTTGGACTCGGTGCGTCCGGGCCCCGGGAAGTCTGTGTGCTTCTGGCGCCAAACGATCGCAAGATGGACGCTCAGTAGGCCGACGATCAGCGCGGGAACGATGAGGACGTGTGAGATGAAGAGCCTGGGGATGATGTCGTCGGCCGGGAACTCACCTCCGAAGAGCAGGAACGCTATCCAGGTGCCTATAAGTGGTATGGAAAGTGCGATCGAGTTGGCGATGCGCAGGCCGGTTCCGGAGAGCAGATCGTCCGGCAAGGAGTACCCCGAGAACCCATTCAATATCGCCAGGATCAACAGAGTCACTCCGATGATCCAGTTGATCTCTCGCGGTCGCCGGAACGCACCGGTGAAGAAAATACGCAGCAGGTGCAGCACCACGGCGGCCAGAAAAACGATCGCCGCCCAGTGATGCGTTTGACGCATGACGAGACCAGCGCGCACCTCGAAGCTGATCTCGACGACGCTGCGGAAGGCATCTGAAACCTCGACCCCGCGCAACGGCTCGTAACTGCCCGAATACACGCTCTCGGAGACGCTCGGGTCGAAGAAGAACGTTAGGAACACGCCCGTAAGCAGCAAGACTACGAAGGAGTACAGAGCGATCTCTCCGAGCATGAACGACCAGTGATCCGGAAAGACCTTGTTGAGGGCCTTATTGGTGAACTCGGAAGCTCCAACTCGATCATCGATCCAACGGCTCGCTCGTTTAACCACGGCCGCGGCTCCAGAACCCGGGCCCCACCGGTTCGGGGAAGTCCCCCGACGCGATGAGATAGCCCTCACTGTCGAGCGTGAGAGGAAGCTGAGGGAGCGGACGGGTGGCGGGCCCTTCTGTCGGTTTCGCTCCCTGGAGAACCGAGAACGCCGATTGGTGGCACGGGCAGAACAGTTCTCGCGAGTCGGCCTGATAAAGGCCTACCGGACAACCGGCGTGGGTACACACCTTTGAGAAACCCACAAAGCCCTGCACGGAGGCGCTCGCCGGTCCTGGAGCCTCGTCTTCGGGCGGCAGACGGATCAACAACGTCTGCGCGTCCGCCGCGTCGGTGTGGCCTTCGGGAAAAACCGTCCGAACGCCATTAACGGCAACCTCCTCGGGACGCACGGGAAGACCGTCTTCGGTTACGAGTCTGATCCCCGCGGCCCAGGGAGTTTCGAAGAGTTCGCGGCCGGGCCTCGTCCCGAGTGAACGGATGGGGAAAACGGCGGCGATGCCGAGAGCACCAATCGCTGCACCCAATAGCTTGGTGATGAAGCCGCGCCGCTCCAACGGCTCGGCCCCCTCCTCGAGCGACCTCTCTGCGTCCGCACGGCCCGCGGCGCCGGCCGGCACGACATCACGTTCTTCGACGAAATGCCCCCCCGGGAGCCATGCCTTGGCCAGGAGGATCAACCCGACGGCCAACCCGCCGAGGCCGAGCCCCAGGAGAAGGCCCTCGAGCTGAGGCTGTCCGCCCAGCGCGTAAACGACCGTTAGTCCTAAAGACGAGGCCGCGCTGACGACAAAGCACAAACCCATTCTGAAGTTGCGCCCGGAGCCCCCCTTCAAATCTCGCCTCGCTTCGTCCCGACCCAGCGAACCAATAAAACGAGCACACCGAGTCCGATGATCCACCCCACGGCGCCTTCGGCCACCGGTCCGATCCGCCCAATGCCCGCACCGCCCGGGTCCGCGGGATCCTGCAGGTACATCACGTAGCGGACGATCGCGTCGAGCTCTTCTTGATCGAACGTGTCCTCAGAAAAAACCGGCATCGTTCCGGGACCGACACGAATCGCCTCCGCCGTCTCCAGCGCCGAGACCTCGTAGAGGGGGGGCGCCACGATCCCGGACTCCTCACTGAAGAGGCCCTCCCCTTCTGAAACTCGTCCGGCCGTCAAGGATCCTCCAACGCCGGTAGTCGAGTGACAGGCCGCGCAGTTCTCCTGGTAGAGCTCATTGCCGAGCGAGAGATCGGCATCCTGCCATTGGAGGGAGGGTATCGAAGGACCCGCCGTTCCGAATCCTTCGACGAAGGCGATGATGTCGGCCGCCTCTCCGCTCGTGTATGCGGAATCGCGATGAATCGTGGGATCGGTCGGCTTGTCGAGGGGCATGCGCCCGGTGGAGAGCATAAAGTCGAGCGCCGCGGGACCGTTGGTACCGGTCACGATGCCGGGACCGTTCGAGGTTCCCTGACCCCGGCTGCCGTGACACCACGCACAGTCCCTCAGATAGAGGTGTTGGCCGCGCTCCGGCCCCGGGACCACCTCGGCCGACGGCGGCCGGAACGGCTCCGTTTCGCGATTGACGTACGAACAACCAGCCAGGGCAACCGCACATAGGCACGACACGAGGAGCGCATTCGATCGGGGCGAGCGCTTCATGTGTCGCGGGCCGGGCTCGGAGTGGGCGACAGGGCTTCCATTCTCTTGAACCAAACGAACAAGACCCCGACCATCGTCGCGAGGTAAAGAATCCCCGGAAGAACCCACATCAAGGCGCCGGCAAGTTGCTGGTCCTCCATCGGTGTGAGGCCCCAGGCGGGAGTGCCCAACACCTCGAGCGAGTACAAGGGCGATCCGGCGAAGGCGATAATCGCTCCCAGAGCAGAGCTCTGGAGGGCGACGCCGAAGACCAAGAAAATGCGACCGGCCGGTCCCCGAGTCTTTGTCCCCTGCAAAACGACCGCCCAGAACGGAAGTGAGACGGCGACGAAGCCACCGTGCTCCAATGCGTGAACCAGGTCGTTCCGAATGGCCGCTTCGTACAGGTTAGGTAGATGCCATGCCCAGATCACCACGGTGTTAGCGATCCCGACCACCCCGAGGTTCAAGGCAATGCGCATGGTGCCCCGCCATACCAAAGAATCGAGGAGTCGCTCGCTCTTCGCGAGCCGTGTGACAAGTGCAGCTCTATAAGCGACCGCCGGCTTACCAAGCACCAACAGGGGAGAGGCCACCAACATCAGCAACAGGTGCTGAATCATATGGACGTAAAAAAGAGATGGTGCGAGTGAGTCGATGGGGGACATAAGAGCCGCGCCCAAAACGGTAAGACCCAATACGAATATCCCGACACGCCACCGCTCGTGCGGCCCTAACGGACCCGCCGACATGGACGCGACCCCCACGAGATAGAGGAGAAGCGCGGCGGTAAGGGTCAAGAGAACGGGAACGTGCCAATGCCAGTGTGTGGCGAGCTCGTTAACCGGCGAAACTCCGTGGGATAGATCCATCAGTACTCGCAGGTCCCGAGGATCAGCGGAACGACAAAGCTGAACAAGATGATCAACGTGTACAGGACGCTGTTCATCACCCCTGCGATTGCCATCCATCGGGCGCGCCCTCCGGCCTCCGCCAGGGGCTTAATCGCTCTGAGACAGCGGATCGAGACCACGCCGGCCAGAACGGCAACGAAGGCTAGCGCTGCGGTGATGAAGGTTGCAACGAGTCCGACATCGATCCCGAGGACGAGTCCGCGGGTCTGCGAAGCCGGCGAGCACGCGAACCATTCTTCGAGGCTGTAGTTAAGCAGAAGTTGAAAAGTCCACGCGGCCGGGGCCCCGAGAATCCCGAACCACAGCAGAAAAGACCCCGTGGATTCACGACGCGTTATCTCTCCGGCGCTAACTCGCGTAGTGGATGTCATAGATGTGGAGACAAGTAGATGGTCGAGAACACGAAGATCCAGACGACATCCACAAAGTGCCAGTACATGACGAAGTTCTGCACCGTCACGTGTCGGTGTTCGTCGAAGGCGCCTCGCCACGCGCGCACCTGCGTCCACGCGCTCAGAGCGAGTCCGACGAGGACGTGCAGTCCGTGAAAGCCGGTAATCGTGAAGAACAAGGAGCCGTACGCGTTTGTTTGGGGAGTGAACTCGTGTAGCTTTTCGGGCCATTCCACGCCGAAGGTGATCGCCATAAATACCGCGCCCAAGAGAAACCCGAGACCCAGGCCCAGCTTCAACCGGGCCTGCTTTCCCTTGCGAATCCCCGCCTCGGCCCAGTGCACCGGGATGCTCGACGACAACAGGATCGCGGTCATGATCAACGGAAGCTCCACGGTCGGCTTTTCGATTCCATCGGGCGGCCACACGGGGCCGGCGCGAAAGCGCAAGAAGAAATAGGTGGCAATCAGGGCCGCGAATAGGGTCGCTTCGGTCGCGATGAGCCACGCCATCCCCCACCAGCCAAAGGATCGAGGACCCTCGGAATGATGCGCCAGGTCCTTAGTCCGAGCAGACGTCGTCGGCTCCGCGATCGCCATATCCCTCAGGTCTCCTGTGTCTGCTCACGCGGCCAGAACCAGCCCACAATGCCTACGATGCAGCCGGCAACACCGGTAACGGCGAGCGGCCAGAAGTCGATCAGGACCCCATAGAAGACGACCAGCAGAGCCAAGGCCAACCGGAACGGCCACGGAGACTCGTGGGGCATGTGAACGATCGCTTGGGGCTCCGCGTCCAGCAAGCTCGTCGACATCGTGACGTGGCCCTCATCAAGCGCGTATCCACCCTCTTCGGGCGCCTGTCCCCCGTGCAGCTCAGGCTGATCCCACATCGGTTCCTTCGAGCGAACGGTGGGCACGGTCACGAAGTTGTAGTGCGGAGGAGGGGACGATGTGGACCATTCCAAAGTCTCGCCCTCGAAGGGATCATCCCCCGCCATTTCGCCCTTCTTTCTGGCGCGAAACCAATTGATGAAGGTGAGCAAGATGCCGACGCCGAGCGCGAACGCGCCGAGCGTGGAGATCAGGTTGTAAGGCTCCCAACCCAGACCCTCTTGATACGTATACGTGCGGCGCGGCTGGCCGAGTATCCCCGAGATGTGCAAGGGGAACATGTTCATGTTGAAGCCGATGAATATGAGCCAAAAGCTCCACTTGCCCAGACGTTCGTCGAGCACCCGACCCAACATCTTCGGCCCCCAGTGATAGACCGCGGCGAACATCGGGAACATGGCGCCCCCCACTAGTACGTAGTGAAGATGGGCGACGACGAAATACGAGTCGTGAGTTGCCTGATCAAACGGAACGGAGGAAAACATCACCCCCGTCACCCCTCCGATGACAAAGGTGGCGATGAAACCGAGCACGAACAACATCGGCGTTTTCAATATCGGCTTCCCGGCAACAAGGGTGGCCAGCCAGGCAAATACCTGGACTCCACTCGGGATTGCCACCATGAAGCTCGCCGCAGAGATGAACGCAGTAGTCATCTGAGGGAGGCCCGTCGCGAACATGTGATGGACCCAAACACCGAATCCGATCAAGGCGGTGCCCAACTCGGCCAAAACGATGTAGGTGTAGCCCACCATCGGACGTCGGGCGAAGGTGGGCAGGATCGCGGACGCGATCCCGAACGCGGGCAGAGCGATGATGTACACCTCTGGATGTCCGAAGATCCAAAAGAGGTGCTGCCATAGCACGGGATCGCCGCCGCCCGCCACATCGAAGAAGTGAAATCCGAACTTCCTCTGCAGCTCGAGCAACACTGCGGCCAGCGTCAACAGCGGAAGCGCAAAGACGATCTGGAACGACATGGCGAGCTCTCCCCACACGAAGATCGGGATGCGGTTGAGCGTCATCCCCGGCGCTCGCATTTTGAAAATAGTCACGATGAAGTTGATGGCACCGCCGGTCGTGGAGATACCGAGGAAGATGACCCCCAGTGCGTAGAAATCGATGTTGACTCCGGGAGTGAACTCCTCGCTGGCCATCGGCAGATAGTTGAACCAACCGTCGTTGGGTGCCTTGCCGACCAAAAAGGCCGAGTACATAAAGATCCCCGACGCGAGCAGGACCCAGTATCCAAAGGCGTTCAGCCTCGGAAACGCCATGTCGCGGGCGCCGATCATCAAGGGGACGAAGTAGTTCCCAAAGCCCGAAAGCACCGGCATCGCGAACAGGAACATCATCGTCACGCCGTGCATCGAAAACAGCTGGTTGTAGGTCTCGGGATCGAGTATGTCCAGATTCGCGGCCCCCAGCTGAACTCGAATAAGCAACGATTCGATTCCTCCGAGGACGAGGAAGACGAAACCCGTATAGAGGTAGCGCATGCCGATGCGTTTGTGGTCGACGGTGCCGACCCAACCGGCAAGTCCGGGGCGCTCGGACCAGATCGAATCGAGCCTTTCGGCGATCGCGCTCATGCCCACCTATTCCAGTCGTTCGAGGTAGTCGACTAGAGCGTCGATCTGCTCGGAATCGAGTTCCGCGGGGGGCATGGCCACACCGGGCTTCATGCTCTGGGGATCCGTGATGAAGCGCTCCAGGTTCGCTCGATTGTTCTCGAACGTTCCGGCCGCCAGCCACTCACGGCTTGCAAGATGCGTGAGGTCGGGGCCGGTCTGAGCCGAGGCGGAGGTGCCGCGGATCGCATGGCAGCCCGCGCACGAGGACGACTCGAAGATCTCTCGGCCCTCGGTTACCCCCGGCTCCTCAGAAGACTGCGCAGGAGCACCCTCGGTTTCGAGCCACCGAGCAAAATCGCTGGGACGCTGCGCGACCACGTGAAAAGCCATGTTGGCGTGCTGTAAACCGCAGAATTCGGCGCACTGCCCCCGATAGGTGCCGGGCTCGTCGGCTTGAAGCCATAAGAAATTGTCGCGGCCCGGAATGTGGTCGATTTTCACCTGCAGCCGCGGGACCCAGAAGCTGTGGATGACGTCGGCGGCAACCAACTTCAGGCGAACCGGCTCGCCGGTAGGTATGTGGATCTCGTTCGCAGTGGTCGGTCCGTTCGGATAGGAGGCCTCCCACCACCAGTTCTTCGCCGTTACCTCGATTTGGAGCTCGGCCCCCTCGCCGTCCTCCGCCATCCCCCGCATCTCCCGTAACGACAGGAGAAAAAAAGCTCCCAGGATGATCACGGGGATAAAAACACCAGCCACCGCGATGAACGGCTCCCCCCAACGGACGTCACGCATGTCCAGCGAGGCATTCTTCTTTCGACCCCGCACGACCGAGAACACGATCATGCCGGCGACGATCAAGAAGACAACGGTGGAGATCCAGAGCATCGGCCACCACAGGGACTCCACGCGGCGGGCGCCTGGACCCGACGGCTCGAGGATCGAGGGCGAGTCGCCATCACAGGCCGCGCAGAGCACGAATAACGCCACTCCGATTCGCAGACGCACCATGTTTGTGGCCAGGCTCCTCGCTGCCGCAACGGATCACCCGCGGGTCAGGTATACCCCACCCATCGATAAGAAGATCGTGCGGATGTGCTTCGGGGCGAGCCGGGAAGTGGGCTCGTCAGGCCAGGAGTTCCGCCACCTGAACGGTGTTGAGGGCGGCTCCCTTTCGCAGGTTGTCTGCCACGCAAAATAGCTCGAGGGCGGTGGGATCGAAGAGATCCTGCCTGATCCGCCCGACATAACAGGGATCACGACCTGCCGCGTGAAGCGGAGTCGGGACGACGCCCTCATCGGGTTCATCGCGCACCTCGACCCCCGAGGCTCCCGCGAGGATCTCTCTCGCTTGTTCGGGTGTTATCTGATGCTGGAATTCAGCATGAACGGAGACGGCATGGCCGACCATCACCGGGACCCTTACGCATGTTGCGGTTACAGGCAACTCCGGCAAGTCCATGATCTTCCTGGTCTCCCGACAGAGTTTGAGTTCCTCGCTTGTGTAACCCTTTTCTTTTACCGAGCCGCACAAAGGGAGCACGTTCATCGCGATCGGCTCGGAATAGGTCGCTCCCGGCGTCAAAACGTCGCGGGCCGTGCCTCCTCTGATCGCGTCCGGTTCTTTTGCCGCGATTTCTGTTTGATCCCACAGCTCGTCGACTCCAGCCTTGCCCGATCCGGACACGGCTTGGTAGGAGGACATGATCAAACGACGTAGGGGAACGCGGGCGTGCAGGGCCGCCAAAGGAACCACCGCGGCGAGAGTGGTGCAATTGGGACTGGCAATGATCCCCTTCGCAGCCTGATGGACCACGTCCGCGTTTATCTCCGGAACCACCAGGGGCACTTGTGGGTCCATCCGGAACGCGGCCGAGTTGTCCACGACCCTGGCACCGCGCTCGACCGCAACCGGAGCCCACCGCTGTGAGACATCGTCGGGAACGTCGAACAAAGCTAGGTCTCCCTCGGAGAAGACGTCCTTCTCCAGAGCGAGGACGGTCAACTGGCCGTCACGGAAGGGAATCTTTCGGCCGGCCGAGCGAGGCGACGCCACCGCCACGATGTCTCCGGCCCCCATGTCCCGATCCTCGAGAATCGCAAGCATCTCCGAGCCGACGGCCCCCGTGGCCCCTACCACCACCAGTCTCACGAGCTTCCTCCGGGGCGAACTGCTCTCAGCTCATCGCTGATCGTGGCGGGGTGCTGCTCGCGGACGATGACCTCCTCAGACAAACGGAACTCGTCGTGTATGGCCTGCACCGCCTTGTCGACGTCGGAGGCACGAATAACGCAGCTGACGCGGATCGACGAGGTAGAGATGATCTCGATGTTGATCCCGGCCTTTGCTAGGGCGTCGAACATGTCCGCGGCCACCCCGGGATGGGTCTTCATTCCCGCGCCGACGAGGGACACCTTCGCGATATGGCGATCCGTCTCCACGCCCTTTGCCGAGACCTCCGCTGCAGCCGTTTTCAGGATCGCTTCTGCTCGCTCTACGTCTTCGTCGGGGACCGTGAAGGACACGTCGGTTCTGCCCTCTTCGGACACGTTCTGCACGATCATGTCGATATTGATGCCCTCGTCGGCAAGGGGGCGGAACATGCGCGCCGCTACACCAGGCTGATCGGGAACTCCCAGGACCGTGACCTTCGCCTCTGAGGTGTCGTGCGCTATGCCGGAGATGATTGCTTGTTCCATGCGCTCGTCTTCCTTTTTGATCCACGTTCCTTCAGCATCCGTAAAGGACGATCGGACGTGGACGAGTACGTCGTGGTTACGAGCGTATTCCACAGAACGCAGCATTAGAACCTTTGCACCGCTGGCGGCGAGCTCCAGCATCTCCTCGTAGGAGACCGCGTGAAGCTTTCGCGCTTCAGGGATCATGCGAGGGTCGGCCGTGAAGACTCCGTCGACGTCGGTGTTGATCTCACACATGTCCGCATCGAGGGCCGCGGCCAGCGCCACCGCTGTGGTGTCCGAGCCCCCTCGACCCAAGCTCGTTACCTCGAAGTCGGTTGATACCCCCTGGAAGCCGGCGACGATAACGATCTTGCCGGCGTCGAGAGCTTCGAGTACCCGCTTGGCGCGCACTTCCACAATGCGCGCCTTGCCGTGCGCGGTGTCAGTCACGATGCCCGCTTGCGATCCGGTCAGCGACACTGCCTCGCGGCCCAGGTCGATGATCGCCATCGACAACAGCGCCATGCTTATGCGCTCCCCGGCGGTGAGCAGCATGTCGAGTTCCCGACTATGCGGGGCGGGCGACACCTGCGCGGCAAGCTCGACGAGTTCGTCCGTGGACCGACCCATCGCGGAAACCACCACACAGACCCGTTGACCAGAGTCCGCGGCGGCCACCACCCTGCGCGCGACCCTTTTTAGTTTCTCGGCATCGCCTACAGACGTACCACCGTATTTCTGCACGATAAGTGCCATCGATTCAACCTAAACCGTGGGGGT
>JALZEI010000146.1 GCA_030862115.1 Actinomycetota bacterium | reverse complement strand
CCGGTGCGGCTCGTTTTCGCGTAACGCGACATTACGGAAGGACGTGGCATTCGATGCAATCACCCGTGGGGAGCCTGGTTTTCCTCGTACTCCTCTTCGTTCTCTTTTATTTCATGCTCATCCGCCCCCAGAAGCGGAGAATGGAGCAGCACCGTCGGCTCGTCGAGAGCCTCGGCCTCGGCGACGAGGTGGTAACGATCGGAGGCATCTTCGGAACCGTCGATTCGATGGGGGCCGAAGAACTGGTTCTCGAGGTCGCTCCGGGAACCAAGATCCGCACGCTGAAGAGCGCAATCGCCCGGAAGGTGACGGAAGAGGCCGAGAACGAAGAGCTCGAAGAAGCGGGAGACATGGGCGAGGAGGACGACAACGTATGACCGTCCGGGCTCCGGGGAGGGACGAGGCGGAGGGGTCGCCGGCCGCCGTGGCTGAGGAATTCCACGACGACCCCAAGAGGATTCGACCCGTCGACTCCCTCGACGAGAAGCCGACCATCTCGGAGACGAGCGGAGTGTCGATCACCGAGGTCAAGAACCACGAGGGGATCCAGACCTTTATCGGGCTGGCCGACAAGTACCTCGGCGAGATCGGCTACACCGAGCACGGCTTTCGGCACGCGGGTCTCGTGTCCTCCATCGCCTACAACATCCTTCACCGCCTCGGCTTCGACGAGCGGCAGGCCGAGCTCGCATCCATCGCCGGCTATTTACACGACATGGGCAACTTCGTGTCGCGCTCGATGCACTCCCAGACGGGCGCCGCGATCACCTATGACCTGTTGCGAGATCTGTCGATGAGCTATGAGGAGATCGGCGTGGTCCTCGCAGCCATCGGGAACCACGAGGAGGAATTCGGACATCCCGTCAACGCTCCCGGCGCCGCGTTGATAGTCGCCGACAAATCAGATGTGCACCGAAGCAGAGTGCGCGAGCGCGATCAGTCTTCCTTCGACATCCACGACCGGGTCAATCATGCGGTGGAGCACTCGTTCCTGCGCGTCGATGCCCAGGCCCGGACCCTCACGCTCGAGCTCACGATCGATACCGAGCTCGCCGGGGTGATGGAGTACTTCGAGATCTTTTTGTCTCGCATGGTGATGTGCCGTCGAGCCGCCGAGTTCTTGGACTGCGGGTTCAAGATCGAAATCAACGGGACTAAGTTGCTGTAGCCATGAAGAGACGCCACTACAAGATCAATCTTGTGTTCGCGCTCCTGGTGTCGTTCGGGAGTCTCGCAGCCGTGGTTGCCACCAAAACGACGCCCAAGCTCGGTCTGGACCTCGAGGGTGGGCTCAGCATCATCCTGGCGGCGGAGGGCGAGGGGGTCGGAGAGCCCGGTGTGCTCGAACAAACGGTGGAGGTAATCCGTTCGCGCATCGACGCACTCGGAGTGGCCGAGCCGGAGGTCAGCATCGCCGGCGAAAACAACATCTTCATCCAGCTTCCCGGCATCGAGGACGAGGAGAAAGCCCGCGAGCTCATCGGCACGACCGCGCAGTTGACCTTCCGTGAGGTCAAGCGCACTTTTCAGCGAGACCCCACCAACGAGAAGTTGCCGGAGGTCACGACCGAAACCGGGTCGGCGGTCGAGGACGAACCGGTCGTATATCCAGACGAGAAGGACAAGAGTCTCCTGTACGAGCTGGACCCGGCCACCCTGACCGGTGAGGTCGTCACCGACGCGGAAGCGGTCACCAACACACAACAGGCGGGAGCGTGGTTCGTTTCTCTGGAGATGAACGACGAGGGAGCGGATAAGTGGGAGGAACTCACGTCCGAGCAGGCGTGTGATCGCGATAAGGGGGAGATCGACCAGGTGGCGATCGTTCTCGACGACGAGGTTGTGTCGGCACCCGGCATGGATCCGCAGATCGAGTGCGGCCGTGGGATCACCGGCGGCGACTCCCAGATCGACACGGGAGGCGAGACCGCCGCTAAGGATCTCGCTCTAGTCCTTCGTTATGGAGCTTTGCCGGTGGAGCTCTCCGAACAGGAGGTTCAGAAGGTATCCCCGACCCTAGGAGAGAGCTCGCTGCAGGCGGGTATCAACGCCGGGATCATCGGGCTCGCGCTTGTGTTGCTCTACATGCTCGTTTACTACCGCGCTCTCGGGCTCGTGGCATGGCTCGGTCTGGTCGTCTTTACCTGCATCCTCTACAGCGTGATGTCCTTTTTGGGGGCGACGGCCGGGCTCTCGCTGAGTCTCGCCGGCGTCGCGGGAGTCATCGTGTCCGTCGGAGTAACGGCCGACTCCTACATCGTCGCGTTCGAGAGGCTGAAAGACGAGGTCCGCGCCGGAAAGAGCGTGCGGGCGGCGGTCGAGCGGGGGATGGTGCGCTCCTTCCGGACGATCCTTGTGGCGGACTTCGTCACGGGGGCCGCCGCGGTAATCCTTTTCCTCATCGCCGTGGGCCCGGTGCGCGGGTTCGCGCTGACGCTTGGCCTCGCCACTCTGATCGACATCTTCGTCGCCTATTTCTTTACCCGGTCCGCCGTACACGTCATAGCCGGAACCAAGTTGCTGACTTCCGGACGGTTCATCGGGATCAACAAAGCGCTGGGGGCCGAGGCGACATGACCGGTCGACTGCGACGGGCGTACCGTGGCGAGACGCAGATCGACTTCATCGGCCGCAGGCGGATCTGGTTCATGATCTCGGCCCTCGTTTTGATCCTGTGCTTCGTTTCGTTCGCGACCAGGAAGCTGAATCTGGGAATTGAGTTCGAGGGCGGTCTGCAGCTCTCGGCGCCCATTGCCGAGGACGGACCTCTCGCCGACGTGAACGACGTCGACGTGGTGACCGAGATCCAGGAAGTTGCAGCCGACAACGGTGCTACCGACGCGCAGGTTCAGGTGGCGACCGACGACGAGGGCCGCAGCGTCATCCTGCAGACGAAAGAGGTGACCGGTGACGACTCCGCGGACCTGCGGGCCGCCATCGAGGACGCGGTGGGGGCTCCCATCGAGGACAGCTCCGAGATCGGCGAGAAGTGGGGGAGCGAGATCACCAACAAAGCCATACGCGGCTTGTTCGTGTTTATCGTGGTTGTCGTTTTGTTCATCACATTCATGTTCGAGTGGAAGATGGCCGCGGCCGCGGTCGTTGCACTGGTTCACGACCTCACGATCACCGCCGGCGTCTATTCGGTCGTGGGGTTCGAGGTCACGCCCGCGTCGGTCATCGCGATCCTTACGATCCTTGGTTATTCCCTATACGACACGGTCGTCGTCTTCGACCGCGTCGAGGAGGATACGAACAAGTTCGCTGCTACGGGACGAATGACGTATCAGGACGCCGCCAACCAGGCTATGAACGAGGTGTTCATGCGGTCGCTAAACACCTCGTTGTCCACGATCCTGCCGGTCGGTGCTCTTCTCTTCGTGGGGGCCGGTCTCTTCGGCGCCTCGACCCTCAAGGACCTGGCGCTGGCGCTGCTCGTGGGTCTCGTAGTCGGGTCGTACTCCTCTATCTTCGTCGCCACTCCGCTCCTGGCGCTGTTAAAAGAGCGCGAGCCGAAGTTCCGCAACGTCCGGGCAAAGGTCGCAAAGGACGCCGCGCGCGCGAGCGTCGGCC
>JALZEI010000124.1 GCA_030862115.1 Actinomycetota bacterium | reverse complement strand
GTTAACTATCTTGCAGAACAAACATCCGGCCATGGCTCCCCCTTTATGCGCGAACGATCGTCGATGACCCCTGTAGGCCATCTGCTCTGATTGCCGTTCCCTCTACTTGAACGAGTGAGCCAAGCTGCCCCTCGCCCTCCCACCACACTCGAACGTAGTCGTCCGTCTGGCCCGAGCACACCATTCGGCCGTCGACCTCTCGCCTGTCCTCGACGAGGATCTCTAGCGGTCTTCCGAGATGATCTTGGAGGAACTCTCGTCGAAGCTTGTTCCCCAGATCGATGAGTCTCTTCGAGCGCGCCTTCTTGATCTGCGGGTCGATCTGAGCGGACATGGCGGCCGCGGGCGTGTCCGGGCGCGCCGAGTAGCGAAACACGTGGAGCTTGGAAAAACGCAGCTCTTGCACGAGCCGCAAGGTGTTCTCGAACGCCTCGTCGGTCTCGCCGGGGAAACCGACGATGATGTCGGTGGCCAGCGCCAGTCCGTCGATGAATTCGTGGGCCCGGGTGACGGCGGCGCGGTATTCCTCGACGTCGTAGGGACGGTGCATCTCGCGCAACACGCCGTCGTCTCCCGCCTGCAGCGGGACGTGCAGGTAGCGGCACATCCGGCGATCCGAGGCCATCAGCTCCAGTAGCTCCGGCGTGAGATGGCGGGGAAAGATCGAGGAGAGCCTGAGGCGCGCCACGCCCTCGATCGCAAGCAGCCTTTCGAGCAAGGACACCAGCCGGCGCTCGTCTCCCCCACGGTCGTAGGAGTACTTGCCTAGGTGCACGCCGGTCAGCACGAGCTCGCGCGCGCCGGCCCCCACCTTTCGCTCGGCCTCGGCGATTAGATCGCGGTCGTGCATCGACCGGAGGGGACCTCGTGTCGTCGGGATGATGCAGAAGGTGCACCACTCGTCACATCCTGTTTGCACTTTGAGGTTGGCACGAACCTGCACCGATCTGGTGGTCCTGTTTATCGACGGCGAGGACGGCTGCTTAGCGTTACGCATGCCGATCTGCAACAACGGGGCCGTCGACGCGTTGCCGGCCAGCGCCTCGACGATTCGTTCTTTGTCGTTGTTGTCGAAGACCGCGTCGACGCCCTCGATGGAGCGGACTTCCTCGGGGTTGGACACGGCGTAGCACCCGATCACCACCACGCGGGCGTCGGGGTTGTTCTTCACGGCGCGCCGGATGGCAGAGCGCGAGGCTTTGGTGGCCTCACGCGTGACGGTGCATGTGTTCACGACGACGATGTCCGGATCCGAATCGGCGGCCTGCACCAAGCCCTGGTCGCCGAGTTCCTCCGCCATCGAATCCGACTCCGCCTGGTTGAGCCGGCACCCGAGCGTCGTAAAAGAGACCTTTGTCATTGGCGCGCCGAAGTTAACCGATGAGGCCGTAGTGGTAGAGCAGCGACGAGGTTGCGACGACTCCGGCGTTCTCGGCGCGGAAGATGCGGGGGCCGAGCGAGACCAGCTGCGCACCGGCGTCGGCCAGGGCCTCGGCTTCCTCGCGCGCCAGCCCACCCTCGGGGCCGACGATCAAAGCGACGCGCTCGGCCTCCCCCACCAGGGCGGTGCGAAGCGGAAAGGAGGCCTCCTCCCACAAGACGACCGCGAACGGCTCCCGGGCGACCCGTCGTAAGAGCTCGGTCCACGACATCAACCCCCCGACGCGGGCCACGTACGGGTTGCGCGCGACCTTGGCACCGGCCCTGGCGATCCCGCTCCAACGGGTTACGAGCTTTTCTACCTTTGCTCGGTCGTAGCTCACCACACTGCGCGCGGATTCGAATGCCGCGATCTCGGCGACGCCCAGCTCCGCAAGCCGTTCCACGGCGTCGTCGAGTTTTCTTCCCTTGGCGGCCCCCTGGTAGATCACGACCTCCGGTCGCAGCCTCCGGTGCGTCTTCACCTCGAGGACCTCGACCCCGACACGCTCGGCTTGCACATCGCTCACCGCGCAGCGAGCGACCCTTCCGTCTCCGTCCGTGACGGTTATTACGTCGGGCGGCGACACCCTGAGCACGTCGCGCGCGTGATGGCTCTCGTCGTCGGGAAGACGTATGACATCGCCCTCCCATTCGCTCGCGGGAGCGACGAACCACGGGGGTGAAGTCGAGGCTACTTGAAGGCCCCCTTGATCCGATCGAAGAGGTTCTTGTTGCGCACCTCTTCACCGCGTAGAGCGGCCAGTCGCGCTACCAGCTCTTCCTGCTCGTCGTCGAGATCGGTCGGGATCTCAACCTTTAGCAGCGCCACCAGTTCTCCGCGGCCTCGCCCGTCGAGTCTCGGCATGCCCCTGTTGCGCAGACGCTCCACCTCGCCGGATTGCGTCCCCGGATCGATCTCCAACTCGTGGGGGCCCTCGAGCGTCGGGACCTCTACCGCGCCTCCCAAGATCGCTACGGTCAACGGAACGATCACCTCGCAGCCAAGGTCGACGCCCACGCGGCGAAATACCGGGTGGGGCGCGACCGAAATAGCGACGTACAGATCGCCGGAGCGACCGCCGCGGACGCCGGCTTCCCCGCGACCGGAGACGCGCAGCTGCGCCCCATCTTCTATCCCCGGAGGAATCCTCACGGTGATGGTGTCGGTAACCCGCAGACGACCGTGTCCCGCGCACTTCTCACAGGGAGTGGTGATCTCCTGGCCGGAGCCACCGCATAAGCCGCAGGTCGACGCGGTCATCACGTTGCCGATAAACGTGCGACGGACGGAGCGAACCTCGCCCGTGCCTCCGCACTCAGAGCATCGACTGGGAAAAGTCCCCGGGGCTGCACCCGTTCCGTCGCACTCATCGCACTCGTCCAGGGTGGGGATCTCAACTTCTCTTTCGATTCCCTCCGCGGCCTCCTCGAGGGTCAGCTCTACCTCGGCGAGAACGTCACCGCCGCGGTTGGTCTGCCTCGATCGGCCCGTGGTCCCGCCCCCGAAAAAGGCAGAAAAGAGGTCCGAGATGCCGCCGATGTCCCCGAAGCCGGAACCGGCTACGCCGGCCCGCTCGTCGCCGAACATGTCGT
The DNA here is from genome assembly GCA_030862115.1 of Actinomycetota bacterium. Classification (GTDB taxonomy): domain Bacteria; phylum Actinomycetota; class CADDZG01; order CADDZG01; family WHSQ01; genus JALZEK01. Next base: position 2,384 of record JALZEI010000124.1, on the reverse strand, counting down.
ATCGCTCACGCTTCTGTGGATCCGACAACGTGTCGTAGGCGCGAGTGATCTCTTTGAAGCGCTCCTCCGCGGAGGGATCCCCGGGATTGGCATCGGGGTGGTAGCGGCGCGCCAGGTCGCGATAGGCGCGCTTTATCTCGTCGGAGGTGGCTCCCCGCGCAACACCAAGGGTTTCGTAGTGATCCGACGCCACGCCTTTACAGACCCAGGTCCGCGAGCATCCGGCCCAGTGCCCCGGCCACCTCGTGGACCGCGGCGATCGACTTCCGGTAATCCATGCGCGTGGGACCGACCACGGCAAGTGAACCGACTGCCGATTCGGCGGCCTTGTAGGGGGCCGTGATAACCGAGCAATACTGCATCTCCTCGACGGCGTTCTCCGCGCCGATACGCACCGAGATCGAGTCGGCGGTCAAAGCTTCTGCCAGGACCTCGAGCAGGACCCGTCGGTGCTCGAGTGCTCCGATGACCTGCCGCACCGTCTCAATGTCCGTGAACTTGCCTTCGTCGACGATGTTCGCCGCGCCTTCCAGGAAAACTCGTTCGCTGTGGTGGGCCGCCATCTCCTCGTCGAGTACTCGGGCCACCGCCGCTACCGCGTCGCGCAACTCAAGAGGGAATCGCTCGAGCGATTTGCGAATCGTTGCGCTCACCTCTTCGAGGCGGGTTCCAACGACCAGCCTGTTGAGCATCTCCGCGGCCTGATCGAGCTGGACGCCGTCGACATCCTCCGAGATCGCCGTGATGTGGTTCTCGACGCGACCCGTATCGGTGACGAGGAGGGTCATGACCTTGTCCCCCGAGAGGCGCACGAGCTCGACCTTGCGGACGGTGCTCCGATCGATCGTAGGTACGAAGACGATCGCCGCGTGCTGAGTCAGGCGCGACAACAGTTCGGCCGTCCGCCGCAAAGAATCCTGAAGCTCGTAGCGGGGCTCTCCGAAAAAGGTCCGGATGAGATCGGCATCGCGCTCTGGGAGCCTGGCGTCGCGCGCCCAGAGATCCACGAACAGTCGGTAGCCGGCGTCGGTAGGAATCCGCCCGGCCGAGGTGTGGGGCTGGTGGATGTACCCCGCATCCTCCAGCGCCGCCATGTCGTTGCGCACCGTGGCCGGTGACACCCCCAGCCGAAAGCGCTCGACCAAGGTCTTCGACCCGACGGGTTCGCCGGAGCGCACGTAGTGCGAGACGAGGGCCCGAAGGATCGATGCCTTGCGATCGTCGAGGCCCTTTGCGGTGGCTGTCATAGGGCCAATCGTACCCTCCGGCCAGCGGTTTTTGGCACTCGCACGGGGGGAGTGCTAACCGGTCCCGGGGCTGAGGAGCACGTCGTGGTCCCGGCCCCCACAAACCGGGCACGCCGGAAGGAGACCCGAGGCCAGCTCCTCCGAGCAGACCGGGCAGCGGCCGCGCCCCTCCCAGAGGCTCCCCCATGCCCCCAGGGCGCCGTCCACGGTGAGGATCAGGCCCGACCCCGCGTCGACCATCACCGAATGGTCCTTGCCGCAGCGGTATTCGTCGGCGGTATCGAGAGAGCCCCACAGCGAGGTGAAGGTAAGCCCGCAGTGCCGGCAGGTCAGGTTGCCCATATAGGTCATCCGAAAAGAATGGCACGGCCGTGAGATGAACCACCTTCGCCTCGAGGCAGTCCAACTGGTGCGACGATGGATGTCCCGGCGACACCACCAGCGGGGAGGCGCAGCGTGTTCGAGCCCGAGCCCGAGGTGATCCGCGCGGCCCAGCGCGGTGACCTGGGCGCGTTCGAGGAGATCGTTCGTCGCTACCAAGCAGATCTCTGGAGGCTCGCCCTGCATCTAACTCACAACGAGACATCCGCCCACGATGTGACCCAGGAGGCCTTCGTAAGGGCCTACCGGTTCCTGTCCCGCTACCGGGGCGACTCGAGGTTCTCGACCTGGCTGGTGTCGATCACCCGTAACTGTGCACTCGACGAGATCCGCAAGGGCGAACGCCACCGGCGCATCACCGCTCGCCTGGAGGCCGAGCCCGTCGCCACCAAGGAGCTCCGCGAGGAGGGACTCGGCATGGAGGTTCGGGAGGCTCTCGCTCTGCTTCCCCTCGAACTACGCGAACCGATCGTGTTGATCGACGTCCTCGGTACGAGCTACCGCGAGGTCGCGGCCATCGTGGGGGCCCCCGTCGGGACGGTCAAGAGCCGAGTCCACCGGGGCCGGGAGCAGCTCGCCCGGTGGCTGCTGGCGGCCGACACGGGCCGCGCGGAGGAGCTGTGATGCGTTGCGAGCAAGCCTCCCTGGAGATCTCGGCTCGCCTCGACGGCGAGCTCGATCGGCTCGCCGAGGCCGAGCTGGACGCCCACCTGGCCACCTGCGAGCGATGTCGGGCGGCCCTGGAGCGGGCCGCCC
>JALZEI010000101.1 GCA_030862115.1 Actinomycetota bacterium | reverse complement strand
GGCCCCCGGTTGGCCATGCCGACCGCGCCGAACGTGTAAACGTCGGGCGAGGACGGATACTCGTCGGGGATCGTGTAGCCGGGCCCGCCCGTTCCGTCCCCGTTGGGCTCGCCGCCCTGGATGATCGAGTTCTGCTCGACGCGATGAAATGTAAGTCCGTCGTAGAACCCCTCGCGTGCCAAGAAGATGAAGTTGTTGACCGTGCGAGGCGCGCTCTTTTCGAGAAGGTCCATCTCAAAGACTCCACACGACGTCGTCACCTCGGCGCGGTAGTCGACCCGCGGTTGCAACACGTTTTCGGGACGTTCGAACGTGAGATCCGTCGGCGGTGGAGGTTCATCGCCGTCGCACGCAACCTCGGGGATCGGATCCGTCGATTGAGCGCCCCGCGGCTTCGGAGGCGCCTCGTCGCTCCCGCCGAAAGCGACGCCGGCCGCAACAAGGCCCCCCAAGGAGGCGACAAGAACAATGAGCCTTACGAGTCGCCGTCTGCGAAGAGCGGCGGCGCGCTCCTGCGCGTCCAGGCCTATGACTCCTGGATCGTCACGGACTCGATGTAGACCGGCGTCTGCGGCACGGTGGGAGGTGCCATGGGATCGAGGCCGGGGCCGACCGGTACCTCGCCGATCTTCGTCAAGGTTGCAACCGAATTGCCATCCGATGGGTCGACCTTCCCGAAGATCGCGTAGGCCGGCGGATAGCCCGCCGAGTCAAAACCCCCCTTGGGATTCGGATCTCTCACGACGAAGAAGAACTGACTGCCGCCCGTGTCGGGTCCGGAGTTGGCCATACCGACCGTCCCGTAGGTGTATTCCTTCTGGCTCTTGGGGAGCTCGTCTTTGATCGCGTAACCCGGCCCCCCCGACCCATTGCCCTCCGGATCGCCGCCCTGAATCACTTGATTCTGTTCCACGCGATGAAATAGCAACCCGTCGTAGAACCCTTCGCGCGCAAGAAAGACGAAGTTGTTGACGGTCTCGGGAGTCTCATCTTCCAGCAGGTCCATCTCAATCGTTCCGCACGAGGTCTCCATCACCGCCCGATAGTCGACGCCCTTTTCGAGCGTCATCTCGGGAGGCTCGTCGTACTGCTGCGGATCCGCGGGGGGAGGAGCCTCGGCTCCACAAGCCGGCTCGCCTCCACCCCCAGGGGTGGCCTCTGTGGCACTACTATCCTCAGGAGTGCCGCCCGCCTCGGTTCTCTCCCCACCCTCTCCGTCTCCGCCTCCGGTGAACAGCGCAAAGCCGATCAGCCCCGCCACCAGCACAAAGATCAACCCGAAACGGATGAACTGGGTGCGCCTGACCGCGGCCTGCTGGGCGGCCACGATCGCCGCCCGCCGTTCTTTTTGTCGCGCTCTTTTGTCAGCCTTGGGCAAGAGTTCTCCACTTCTGCTGCCGTTGCAACGCTCGCCGTTCGCCGGTTGCTTCTTCGTCGGCCAGTTGGTCGAGATGATACGCGACCACCGAGCGAATCGAACTCTCGTCCGGTGGCCCGGCGACCAGTACATCGGCGATTCCGAGCCGCCTCAGATCGGAGGCCGACACCTTGAGAAGTCGAGCCGCATCGGCACCTCGGCTCGCGTCCCGCCATAGGATCTCGGCCGCGAGCTCGACCCCGATAACGGAGAAGACGGTGTCGTCGTAGGCGACGAGCAGATCGCCGGCCGCGAACGCGAGCGCGCCTCCGCTCCCACCTTCCCCCGTCACCACGCTTAAGACGGGGACCGGCGCCTGCAGGAGCGTTTCGAACAGTCGCGCGATGGCCCAGGCAATGCCGCCCTTTTCGGAGGCCTCGCCGGGGTCGGCCCCCGGGGTGTCGACCACGGTGACGACGGGAAGCTCCAGTCGAGTCGCGATGTCGACGGCGCGGCACGCCTTGCGGTAGGCGGCGGGCCCGATCGCAGACGAGCGGTCGGTCGCGATCGCCACCGCAGGCCGCCCCGCGATTCGCACGACACCTGCGTAAACGGAGCGATCGTCGACCCCCGCCCGGTCGCCTCTCAACTCGACCCCGGTCCCTAGACCTCGAGCGAGGTCCGGACCCGTCGGTCGCCGTTGGTCGCGCGCGGTCGTCACGAACTCCCACGCGTCGGTGTCGTGTGGCTCAACGAATTCCGGAGCCTGTGACTCTTCGGGAGTGGGCGTCGCCAGGGCCTTGAGGAAGCGCGCGACGAGCTCCGCAACTTCCTCGGGAGGGCAGACCGCGTCGACGAGTCCGGCCCCCAGCGCGGACGCAGCATTGTGCGAGTCGGGGCCGGGCGGTTCGCCGGTTACGCGCTCGACGATCCGCGGTCCGGCAAAGCCGATGGTGGCCGCTTGCTCCGCGACCACGAAGTCGGCGAGCGCGGCATGACTTGCAAGAACGCCGCCGGTCGTCGGGTGTCCTAGAACGGCAACAAAGGGCTGGTGCGCTCGGGCGAGAGCGAGCCGCGCCGCGACGGTCTTGGGCATCTGGACGAGCGACGCCATGCCCTCCTGCATGCGCGCCCCTCCGGTCGCAGTTCGAAGAACAAAGGGACAGAGGGTGCTCGCGGCCAGATCCATGCCGGCCGCGATGCGCTCGCCGGCGACGGCCCCCATGCTTCCTCCGAGGAACCCGAAGTCGAATGAGGCCGCCACGACTTGCACGCCGTCGATCGTTGCCTCACCGACGGCAACGGACTCGTCCGATCCGGTTGTCTCGCGAGCGCGCTCGAGCGACCTCTCGTAGTCCGGATAGCCGAGCGGATTGGACGTGCGAGGCGCGTCGTTCAGGGGGCGAAAGGAGCCCCGATCGATCACCTGCTCGATCTCCTTGGACAAGCTGAACCGCCCTTCTGACCTGCTAACCTCGCCTAACGTAGCAACTGAAGCTGCGTTCACCTTCTGCGGACGCGCAAGGGAAGGTTCCTTTCATGGCAACGGCAAGACCACGTGTGCTCGTCGCGAAGCCCGGCCTGGACGGGCACGACAGAGGCATAAAGGTAGTTGCCCGCGCGCTTCGGGACGCGGGGGTCGAAGTGATCTACACGGGGCTTCACCAGACGCCCGAACAGATCGCCTCGGCCGCGGTGCAGGAAGACGTCGACGCCGTCGGGCTTTCGTGTCTTTCGGGAGCTCACATGACGCTGTTTCCACGCGTGGTCGACCTGATCAAGGAACAGGGCGCCGACATCACGGTCTTCGGGGGCGGGATCATCCCCGACGCCGACATCCCCAAGCTCAAGGACGCGGGAATCGCCGAGATCTTCACGCCCGGTGCCACGACCACCGAGATCATCGAGTGGGTCAACCGGCAGGTAGGCGAGACCCAACAGCCGGTCTAGTCGGCCAGAGGAGGAAGGTTGGATCTTTTCGAATACCAGGGTAAGGAGCTTCTGCGGAAGTTCGAGGTTCCCGTACCCGAAGGCCGCGTTGCCTCCACTCCGGAGGATGCGATGGACGCCGCGCAAGGCCTCGGCGGCAAGGTCGTGGTGAAGGCCCAGGTTCAGGTGGGGGGCCGAGGCAAAGCCGGCGGCATCAAACTCGCCGAGACACCCGAGCAAGCACGAGACGTTGCAGGCCAAATCTTAGGAATGGACATCAAAGGCCACACGGTGAAACGCGTTCTCGTGGAGCGCGCGGGTGACATCCGCGACGAGTACTACTTCTCCATTCTCCTGGACCGCTCCGAACGCAACTTCCTCGGCATGATGAGCGCCAAAGGGGGAGTCGACATCGAAGAGGTCGCCGACACCGACCCGGACGCCATTGCTCGAGTGCACATCGATCCGCTTCTCGGCGTCTCGGATTTTCATGCACGCTCCTTGGTGTTCGGCGCCAACATCAATCCCGAGGCGCGCAAGGAAGCGATAGCGATCATCCCCAAGCTCTACAACGCGTTTGTCGGCCTCGACGCGTCGCTCGTTGAGGTCAACCCCTTGATCCTCACCGGCGAGGGCCGCGTGGTGGCGCTCGACGCGAAGGTCTCGCTCGACGATTCCGCCGAATACCGCCATCCGCAGTTCGCCGAGCTCAAGTCGGCGCACGAGGTGCCGGAGCAAGAGCGTCTTGCAAAGGAGAAGGGCCTCAACTTCATCAAGCTGGACGGCGACGTCGGCATCATCGGAAACGGCGCCGGGCTGGTCATGTCGACGCTCGACGTGGTCAAAGCGGCCGGAGGCGAGCCCGCCAACTTCCTCGATGTGGGTGGAGGCGCGGGGGCCGAGCTGCTGTCGAACGCGCTCGAGGTCATCATGTCCGACAAGGGCGTGAAGAGCGTCCTCGTCAACATCTTCGGAGGGATCACGAGGTGCGATCTCGTTGCCGAGGGCATCATCGACGCCTTCGGACGACTCGACGTCAGGGTCCCCGTCGTGGTGCGCCTCGACGGCACCAATGCGGAGCAGGGTCGGAAGATGCTGCAGGACGCGCCCCACGACAAGCTCGTACCGGCCGACACGATGCTCAGCGCCGCCGAGAGGGCCGTGCAGCTCGGAAAGGGCGATTCCTGATGGCGATTCTTGTCGACACCGACACGAAGCTCGTCGTGCAGGGACTTACCGGCCGAGAGGGCTCCTTTCACGCGGGACGCAACCGCGAGTACGGGACGAATCTCGTTGCGGGGGTAACGCCGGGCAAGGGCGGAACCGACGTGGACGGAACGCCCGTTTTCGACACCGTGGCCGAGGCCGTCAAGCAAACGGGAGCCAACACCGCAATGGTCTTCGTGCCGCCACGCTTTGCCGCCGACGCGATCCTCGAGGCCAACGACGCGGGGGCCGGCGTGATCATCGCCATCACCGAGGGCATCCCGGCCCTCGATATGGCGCGCGCCAACTCCTATCTCCG
>JALZEI010000112.1 GCA_030862115.1 Actinomycetota bacterium | reverse complement strand
ACGAAGAACGGTTTAGCCCAAGAGCTGAACGACACGCTCATCTCTCCTGCATCTTGGAACAGAGACACGACCACCAAGGCGGCGCCCACCACGACGAGGACCAACCCCCTTCGACGTGCACGATGGTGCAGCTCGGGCGTCAGCTTCGGCCTATGGTCGTTCAATTTACGAACGATGCCTCTGACGGCAAAGAGCGCCAGGGTTCCGCCGATCAACCCAAGGACGAGTCTCCAAGCATCGCCTGAGAAAGCCGCCTTACCTGCCGCGAACTCCTCGCTCACGGCGAGAGCGACCGCGACGACGCCGAGCGTCAGGTGCACCAGCGTGAGCAACCATCCCCCCAGACCCGACCTCGCCGGCATCTCCTCGTAGTCGGACGCACTGCCTTCAGGCATCGGCAGAAATGATCCCGGATCGTTCACGGTGCCATCAGGGAACGGCTCGAGTCAGGCGTCACACGATGAACACCTAAGGCCCCACGTCCGCTCATCCCCTCACGCTAGGGACTGCGACTACCAGCGTCAATGGGTTGAGCGCCTCCTTTCGGAGCCGCACCACGAAGCCGACCGAAGTCCATCTGGCTCACTACCGACGTCCGGAGGTCGCCTGCCTTGCGGGATCGTATGTTGGCGAGATGTCCGCTCCGCTAGACGAACGCCTGCAATTACTAGACTGGAAGCGTCGCGTCTTTTCGCTGTATGCGGACGTCCGTTCATCACCGGATGCGCGCAAAGCATGGGTGCGATGGCGCGCGGCGCGCGATGACTTGTTCAAGAATCATCCCCAAAGCCCCCTACCCCCCGAGCAACGACAAACCTTCGAAGGACTCCAGTATTTCGACTATGACGACACCTACCGGGTGCAGGCGGCCGTCGACTCGGTTGAACCCGACTCCTACGAAGTCCCCACGTCGGGAGACGAAAGCTTTTCGTTCACTCGGGTCGGGATCGCGTCGCTTGAGTTAAAGGGCTCGGACACGGAGCTCGAGGTGTACTGGCTTGAGGAATACGGCGGCGGCCTGTTCATTCCGTTTAGAGACGCGACGTCGGGCACCGAGACGTACGGGGCCGGACGCTACCTGTACGACACGATCAAGGGAGCCGACTTGGGATCGGACGTCGACCGGTTGGTGTTCGACTTCAACTTCGCGTACAACCCGTCGTGTTCGTACGACCCCCGGTGGATCTGTCCGCTTGCGCCTCCACCCAACCGGTTTGCTATCCCCATTCGGGCCGGCGAACGACACATCGAGAGATAAAGAGAGCCCGGCTCTGAAGAGCCGGGCTCTCGTACATCGAGTTACGTACCGCTACCTATTGCTCGGCCGCCAAGTCGCTCACGGTCTGCAGGTCGAACTCCTCGGCGGTTTCCTGAGTGACCACGAACGCGTTCGTGTCGTTTGCCTCCGACGACTCCAGTAGTTCGATTCCATCCTTCTTCAGCAGAGGCACAAGCAGGTCCGCGTTGTTCTGCGGGTCACCGGTAGCCTCGGCCTCTGGGTCCAGATAGAGCAAGAGCGACCCGAGGTACTCAGGCGCAAGGTCGATTTCGCCGGACTTCAACGCCGGGTACACGATCTCTCTCGATTCGAGGTCGGTCTTCCGATCGACGCTATATCCCGCATCCTCCAGAACCTGCGCGTACATATCCGCAACGATTTGGTTCTCGGCAAACGCCACCGCCCCGACGGTTAGGTCTCCCGAGCCACCGCTGGCGCCGCCCAAGAGGCCCTCTTGCTCCAAGAAGTCCGCGGCAACGTCGGCGGGGTCCTCGCGGTCGAGCTCCACGCGTCCGTTGAGCTCGGTGATGGTATCGGTGTCGAGCGCCGCGCTCACCGCGTTGAGTTGCTCGGTGATCGTGTCGTCCAGGACTTCCGAACGCACCACAGGCGTGATGTTCTCGGCGGTCTGCAGGTTCTTGTCGTCTTCCAGCACCACGAAGTTGTTATCGGGGATTGCGCTCGAGGTTGAGAAGAGAAGCCCGACGTCGATCTGTCCGTTCGCAAGCGCCTTGACCGTAAGCGGGCCACCTACGTCGAGCCGTTCGAAGTCGGCGAATTCCACGCCGTACGTCTCTTTGAGGCCGGGGAGGCAGAACGGCCTCTTCGGACACTCGGGGGGGCCGCCGAGAGTCAGTTGGCTCGCGATAGTGCCACCGCCTCCCCCACTCGGTTCGTTGTTGTCGTCGCTTACACCCGACCCGCAGGCGCCGAGCGTGAGCACTAGCGCCAGCAGAGCCGCCCCGTAAGCGGTCTTGCGGACATTCCGCATGGGTTCCCTCCATTTCCTTTGTCGAGCCGGGATCTCCGGCGTTGGACAAGCCGACCATATCGAGTGAGATGGCCTACTCCAGCGTTGAGTCCAACGCAGCTATACGAGTGTTCCTTCCAGGTCCGCCGGGCGGAAGACTTTGGAGGGGCTGGAGGACTCTTTCGGAGTCAGGACCCGCTGGAGGCCGGCGAAGGCCAGCTCCGTCGCAATTGCCAGCAGGGCCACGAGGAGGGCCCCGCCGACGAGTTGGGGGGTGTCGCCCTGGGATTTCCCGTCGACGATGAAGCGCCCCAATCCCCCCCAGCCCGCCAGAGCGCCCAGCGTGGCGGTCGCCACGACCTGCACGGCGGCGATTCGGAACCCGGCGACTATCAGCGGGATGCCCAGCGGGATCTCTAGCTTCTGCAGGATATGGACGTCTGTAAGGCCCATCCCGCGGGCCGCCTCGACGGTGTCGGCGTCCACGTTTTTGACCGCCACATAGGAGTTGGTCAGGATCGGCGGAATGGCCAGGAGCGTCAGGGCGACGAAGGTCGCCCAGAACCCGATCTCGCCGGGCCATGTAGTCGTAAACGGAAAGACGAGGCCGAGAACGCCGAAAGAGGGTAGGGCCCGGCCCAGGTTCCCGAGGGATATAGCAAGAAATTCAAAGCGTCTTGTGTGGCCGATATATAGGCCCACGGGGAGCGCCATCGCCGCCGCCAGCAACAAGGCCTGAGACGAGATCTGAACATGCTCGATAATCCGTGTCGGGATGTCTATCTCGAGAAAGCCGGCGTCGGCGTCGGTGCCATAGTGCCTCCCGTCGACCAACCACTTCAAACCGTCGACGAAGCTGCTCACGTTGCCATCGCCTTGACAGAGCGCCGACGGGTCCACGGAGTCGCGACGCGTTCGAGCCCGACCAACAGAGCGTCGATTCCGACGGCAAGGAGAAGCGACAACATCCCGCCGATAAACGACAGGGTCGTATCGAACTGCCGGAAGCCCAACAGAATGAAGTGCCCCAGGCCGCCGTATCCAATGAGCGCCGTGACCGTAACCAGGCCGATAATCGTCACCGTCGCGAGTCGGATCCCCGCGAGGATGACCGGCAGAGCGATGGGGAACTCGACTCGAAATAACATCTGCGTGTCCGAGTAGCCCATGCCACGGGCTGCTTCGCGTGCATCGGCCGGCACGGAGTTCAGGCCGCCGACGACGTTGCGAATCAGGATCAAAAGCGTGTAGCTCACGAGTCCGATTTCGGCGCTGGTGACGCTCAAACCCGTAAACGGAATCAAGAAGCTGAATAGAGCGAGGCTCGGGATCGTGTACAGGATGCCGGCCACTCCGCTGATAGGGCCGTACGACCACCGGTGACGGTATGCGTACACGCTCAACGGAAGAGAAATAAGAAGCCCGATTGCGATCGCAATAAAGGTCAGCTGAAAGTGTTCGAGCAGCCGGCTGAAAATCAGGCTCTTCATGTCTGCCACCCGGCCCCAATCGACTAGTGGCTCCGCCGTGATCACGATGTGATCTCGCGGCTGACTCGATGCAGCGTGAGAATGCCGAGGTAGCGCTGGCCCTCGCTGGCGACCACCGCTACCTGTGTGCGCGAGGTAACGATCGAGTCCAGGGCCTGGCGCAGCGTGCTGTCCGACGTAACGTAGGCGGAGAACGGTTTAGGCGAAGCTTCGGCTACGGTCGCTTTCCCACTCAGCCCCGCTTCGTCCACCCAGCCCCGCAGCTCGCCATCATCCACAACGCTGACCCAACCGAGATCGAACTTCTCCATCGCGCGACGGGCTTCATCGACGGTGGCGTCCGAAGAGACCACGGGCCCCTCTTCGACGCTGATGTCTTTGACCTTCACCAGGGCCAGCCGCTTGAGCCCGCGCTCCACACCCACGAACTGGCGAACGAAGTCGTTGGCGGGAGTCCTCAGGATCTCCTCGGGAGGGGCGAATTGCTCGAGCACTCCGCCCTTGTTGAGAATGGCGATGCGGTCGGAGATCTTTATCGCCTCGTCGATGTCATGTGTAACGAAGACGATGGTCTTTTTCAGACGTGCTTGGATATCGAGGAACTGATCTTGCAGCCTCTCCCGCACGATCGGATCGACGGCGCCGAACGGTTCGTCCATCAACATCACGGGAGGATCGGCCGCCAATGCTCTGGCGACCCCGACCCGCTGGCGCTGCCCTCCAGACAACTCTCCCGGATAGCGCGGCAACAGGTCATCTTCGAGGTCCAGGATGGTGGTCAGTTCTTCGACGCGTGCATCGATCTTCAACTTGTCCCACCCGATGAGTTTTGGAACCGTTTCGATATTCTGCCGAATCGTGCGATGCGGCATCAGCCCGATGCTCTGTATGACGTAACCGACGTTGCGACGGAGCTCAACGACGTTCCGTTGCATCACATCCGATCCGTCAACCCGGATCGTTCCCGAGGTCGGCTCGATCAATCGATTGATCATCTTCATGGTGGTCGTCTTCCCACAGCCGGAGGGACCGACCAAAACGATCGTTTCCCCTTCCTTGATATCCAGAGACAGGTTCCGAACGGCCGGCTCGCGTGTGCCGTCGAAAGTCTTGGAGACCTCGGTCAACTCGATCATCGTCTCGGCCACCATCGGCGCTCCCTATTGAAAGCGGGGATCCCAATCCTATGGGCGGACCCTTCCCCGAACGCCGGCGAGCCTATAGTCGGAGGCATGAAATCGACCGTGTTCCGCGCGCTGTCGCTCCTCCTCGCGCTGGGCCTGCTCGCGTGGTGGCTGCGTCTTTTGGCGCACGCGAAGGTGCCCCCTCCCGAGGGTCGTTGGTCGGAGCTTCGCCTGGAGGCAGACTCCGGCCGGTGAAGGTCCTACTGCTCGGTGCAACCGGAGTGATCGGGAGCCGGGCGGCCGCCGAGCTCGCTCGCAGCCCCCAGGTCGGGGAACTCGTCCTAACGGGACGGAACGAAAGCAAGTTGCGCCGGCTGGCCGAGGGGTTCGATCGCAGAAGCAACAGACTGCGGACGGCCGTGCTGGACCTCACGCACGTCAGGGATAGCAATCCCTTCCAGGGTTTCGATGTCGTGGCCTCGTGCGCGGGTCCCAGCTATCGAACGGAGTTCGCCGCCGGGAAGGCCGCCGTCCTTGCCGGCACGCCCTACGTCTCGCTTTGTGACGAGCACCTCCCGTATGAAAGAGTACGGGCCTTAACGGAAGATGCCGCCGCGAAGGGCTGCACGATCGTGGCCGGTTGCGGCTTGAGCCCCGGGCTCACCAATATATTGGTAGCAAGAGCGTGCGACGATCTGGACGAAGTCGAGGAGATAGACATCGCGCTTGCTCGCTCCTCGGCCGAACCCTCCGGAGCCGCGAGCGCACTGCACTTTCTCTACGAACTCAGTACCGACGCTCCCGCCATTTCCGATTTTCAGCTCGACGCGGAGCGCTCGGGTTCGGCCCCCAAGCTCGTCTACTTCCCAGAACCCGTGGGCTGGATCGAGACGTTTCGATCCGGCCATCCCGAGACTGTCACGCTGGCCGAGTCGCACCAACTGCGCTCGATGACCTTTCGAATCGGACTGACGGAAAAAGCCGCCATGGACGCGGCAAGGGCTTTCGCCGCCACAGGGCTTGGCCGTCGCGACAGATACCGTCGGCTCTTCGTAGACGTCAGCGGTCCGGTCCGGCCATTGCTTCAGAGGATTCCTCCGCGGGGACCGACGTGGACGGGAGCCCGGGTCGACGTGCGCGGCTCCAAAGCGGGACGCTCCGCGACCGTGACGCTGGGCATTGTCGACCGTCTGCTGAACCTGGCCGTACTGCCTCTCACACATGCGGCGCTCGCACTCGGCTCCGGAAGTGTCCGAAAGCCGGGCGTACATCCTCCCGAAGAAGTCTTCGATCACAACATGATGCTGGCGGAGCTTTACGAACGAGGTCTGCGCGTGGCCACTCTGGAAGCCGCCGGCGTCTAAACGCTAAAGGTCGCGCTCCACAAAGGTGACGTCGATTCCGCCGACGATGTCGGCAACCACGTTGTAGAGGAAAGCAAGAAACAAGTTGAACAAAGAGGCAACGATGGCGACGATGACACCGAGGAAGAATGCCCACTTTTCAACCAGCGTAAGGGTCACCTCGAATTTCCCCTCGAACGCGGCGGCCGCTCGCACGTTATCGATGAGATCGAAGAGACCGGCTGCGTCCACGATCCAGTAAAGGATCGCCACCACCACCAACCAGATGATCAGAAAGACGCCGTAAAACAACAACGAGACCTTGAGAACGCTGAACGGATCGACGTGTCGAAGGGTTCGCTTGACTCGACGGACCGGTTTTGCGCGTCGCCTGCGAGGACCGGGTGCGGGACGCGGTCGACGCGGCGGAGGTGCAAAAACCATTTCCTCCTCGGAGTCCGAAAGAGGACTTCCATACCCGGGCGCGCCGGGCGGTTCGGGCTCGCTCAGAGCGTGTGCGACGGGATCGAGCAACGGGGAGGTCGAGTCGACGTCATCGGCCGCGCTCGGAGGCGAGGAACCAGCCCTCGTGCTCCAGCCTTTGGGATTATCCCTACTTGAGGCCATTCGCGACTCCTAGGTTTGGAGTTTGCCCTGCCCCTCTTCATCGGCCATCGCAACGACGGGAGCGACTGCCGAAACCCTTTCCTCGCTCGGCAACTGCATCACTCGGACTCCCGTAGCCGGCCGGCCCTGGCGGGAAATACCCTTGACCGGAACTCGAATCACCTGCCCGACGCTTGAGATCAGGAAGACTTCGTCGTCCGCGCGCACAACGCAAGCTCCGACGATCGGCCCACGCGGTCGGGTGAGCTTAGCCGCGATCACTCCCTTGCCTCCGCGACCCTTGCGAGGGAATTCAGACAGCTTGGTTCGTTTCCCGTAGCCGAACTCCGTGACGATGAGGAGCTCGTGGCCCTCGTCGATGACATCGCAGGCCACGACCTCGTCGTCCTTGTCCAGCCGGATTCCGATAACGCCCGTCGCGGTGCGACCCATGGGCCTCACGTGTTCCTCCTTGAACCGAATCGCCTTGCCCTTCTTCGTGACCAGCAGGATGTCGTTTTTCCCCGAAGTCGGTTGCACTCTTACGACTTCATCTCCGCCACGAAGGTTCAGGGCGATGATCCCTTCCTTGCGCGAGGAGTCGTACTCCCTGAAGAGCGTCTTTTTGACCATCCCCCGCTTGGTCGCTATGAGTAGGTAGCGGGTCGTCTCGTAATCGCGCGTGTCGATTACGGCGGCGACGCTGTCGTCGGGGCGCATCGGCACCACGTTCACGACGGCGGTACCACGCGCGGTTCGGTCTCGCTTGGGAATCTCGTGAGCCTTGAGCCTGTACACACGACCGGTGCTGGAGAAGAGCAGAAGGTATGAGTGAGCCGTCGTGGTCAGGAACCGATCGACGATGTCGCCCTCTTTGAGCGTCGCGCCCTTCACACCCCGGCCCCCACGACCCTGACGCCTGTACGTGTCCAGCGAAACGCTCTTTACATATCTGTCGCGCGAGACCGAGATGACGAGATCCTCGTCGGCGATGAGATCCTCAATGTCGAACTCGCCCTCATCGGGGACCAGTTTGGTGCGACGCTCATCCCCGTACTTGCGACGAATCTCGGTAAGTTCCTCGGCGATGATCTGGTTGACCTTGGCCGGATTCTTCAGAATCGACCGAAGCTCCTTGATGGTTTTCTGGAGCTCTTCGTATTCCTCGCGGATTTTGTCTTGTTCAAGAGCGGTCAAGCGCCTAAGGGGCATATCGAGGATGTGCTGCGCCTGGACCTCCGAGAGGCCGAACCGCGTAATCAGTCCCCCGCGAGCCTCCTCGACATCGGCTGCGGCCCGAATCAATGCAACGATGTCGTCAATGTGATCGAGGGCGATGATTAGGCCTTCGAGGATGTGAGACCGCTCTTCAGCTTTGCGCAGTCGATACCGGGTCCGGCGCGTAACGACGGTGACCTGATGCGTTATGTACTCGTTGATGATCTCGGCCACGTTCAGGGTCCTGGGAATCCCATCCACGAGGGCGAGCATGTTGACACCGAAGTTCTCCTGGAGCTGTGTCCGCTTATAGAGCTGGTTCAGGACAACTTGCGGAATGGCGTTCTTCTTGAGTTCGACGACAACGCGCATCCCGCCGCGGTCGGATGACTCATCCCGAAGGTCGCTGATTCCCTCGACCTTCCGATCCTTAACGAGCTCTGCGATCTTCTCCTGGAGGCGCGCCTTGTTCACCTGATACGGCAGCTCCGTGACGACAATGCGCGGATTTCCTTTGGCTCCTTCTTCGATCTCGCAAACTGCTCGCATCTTGACCGAGCCTCGGCCGGTAGAAAGTGCATCGGTGAGTCCCTGTTGTCCGAGGATCAGCGCGCCGGTCGGAAAGTCTGGTCCCCTAATGTGCTTCATGCACACCTTCAGCATCTTGGATTGGTCTCGTGCTATCTCCGGATGCTTGAGAACGTCGATGATGGCGTCGATGACCTCCGTAAGGTTGTGGGGAGGAATATTCGTCGCCATGCCCACCGCGATACCGCTCGATCCGTTCACGAGCAGATTGGGGAACCGGGCCGGGAGCACGATCGGCTCCTTCTCGAAACCGTCATAGTTGGGCGTGAAGTCGACGGTCTCCTCATCAATGTTTCGGAGCAATTCCATGCCCAGGGGCGACAGTCGGCATTCCGTGTAGCGCTGGGCGGCCGGGGCATCGCCATCAACGGATCCGAAGTTGCCTTGCCCGTCGATCAGCGGATAACGCGTGGAGAAATCCTGAGCCAAGCGCACTAGAGCGTCGTAAATAGCTTGGTCGCCGTGGGGGTGGTACTTCTTCATCACGTCGCCGACAAGCGCGGCACACTTGCGGTGCTGTCTGTCCGGACGAAGCCCCGCCTCCAAAGCCGAGAAAACGATCCGGCGATGCACGGGCTTCAGACCGTCGCGGACATCCGGCAGCGCCCTGCTGACGATGACCGACATCGCGTACTCGAGAAAGGAGTACTGGACCTCCTCCTCGATCGTTACTACCTGTACGCCCTCAACGCCTCCATCGTCACCGGAGCCGTCGCCCGGCAGTGGGTCTTGGAATGGTTTCTTAGCCATATTTCCTTCTCAGACTAGATATCCAGAAAACGCACGTCGGTGGCGTTCCGCTGAATAAAGCTCTTGCGCTCCTCAACGTCTTCGCCCATCAACTGCTCGAACAGCATGGCCACCGCGGTCTGATCCTCCATAGTCACCTGTAAGAGGGTGCGGCCTTCGGGGTTAAGCGTCGTGTCCCAGAGTTCCGAGGGGTTCATCTCTCCCAATCCCTTGAAGCGAGAGGCCTCGATCTTTACTCCATCGTTTGCAGACTTGTAGGCCTCGAGGGTCTCGTCGTTCATGAAGTAACGGACCTTTCCTTTGTGCTTCACCCGGTACAACGGCGGTTGGGCGACGTACACATAACCGGCCTCGATGAGACCTCGCATGTGGCGGAACAACAGCGTGAGCAGAAGAGTTTTGATGTGGGCGCCATCGACATCCGCGTCGGCCATCGAGACGATCTTTTTGTAGCGACACTTCTCGAGATCGAACTCCTCACCGATACCGGTACCAATCGCCGTGATGATCGCCTGGATTTCCTTGTTTTCCAGGATCTTGGCCAGGCGAGCGCGCTCGACGTTAAGAATCTTGCCCCGCAAGGGAAGAATCGCCTGGAACTCCCGCGCCCTAGCTTGTTTGGCGCTACCACCCGCCGAGTCACCCTCGACTATGAACAGCTCCGCTTCATCCGGATCTCTTGTCTGACAATCGGCAAGCTTTCCCGGAAGAGAAGAAGACTCCAAAAGCGACTTGCGCCGGACAAGGTCTCTAACCTTTCTGGCCTCGAGACGTCCTCTTTGTGCAGAGATGGCCTTGTTCGCGATGGCCCTCGCGTCGCCGGGATGTTCTTCTAGGAATTCTGCAAAACGCTTGTTCGTCTCTGTCTCTACGAAAGAACGGATCTCCGTGTTTCCGAGCTTTGTCTTCGTTTGACCTTCGAACTGTGGATTTCGTAGCTTTACGGAGACGATGGCCGTAAGGCCCTCGCGACAATCCTCACCGATTAACGGATCGTCCTTCTCTTTGAGAAGACCCTTCGAACGGGCATACGACGTGATCACGCGAGTTAACGAACGCCGAAAGCCCTCCTCGTGCATTCCGCCCTCGTGTGTATTGATGTTGTTGGCAAACGTAAACACCGACTCGTTGAACGACTCGCTCCACTGCATCGCTATCTCGAGCTCATGAGCCTCTGCTTTGGACTCGAAGTAGACCACCCGGTTATTCATCACGCCACGCGACGCGTTGAGGTGTTTGACGAAGTCGACGATGCCTCCGTTGTAACGAAAGACTTCTTCCTGAACCGGTTCGACCCGGTGGTCGGTAAGACGAATCTCGAGGCCCCTGTTCAAAAAGGCCATCTCGCGCATGCGTTGGGCGAGTGTGTCGAACCTGAAATCCCGCTCTTCGGTGAAGATCTTGTGATCCGGCCAGAAGGAAACGGTCGTACCCGTTCTTTTTGCCGGTTTGATCGCCTTGAGCTTGGCCAGCGGGCGGCCTCTCTCGTACGCCTGCCGCCACTGCTTGCCGTCTCTGACCACCTCGACCTCGAGGCGTTCGGACAGGGCGTTGACCACCGACACGCCTACCCCGTGGAGACCTCCAGAGACCTGGTAACCCTTGCCTTCGAACTTTCCGCCGGCGTGAAGCGTGGTCAACACGACCTCGACGGCCGGCTTCCGCTCGCCTTTGACGATGCCGACGGGAATGCCTCGGCCGTTGTCGGAGACGCGACAGCCTCCATCTGCCAGAAGGTCGACGGTTATCCGGTCGCAGAACCCGGCCATGGCTTCGTCGACCGCGTTGTCGACCACCTCGTAGACGAGATGGTGCAGGCCGCGCTGACCCGTGGATCCGATGTACATGCCCGGTCGCTGACGGACCGGATCTAGACCCTTGAGAACAGTGATGTCGCTGGCGGAGTAGGACGGTCCTCCGGTGGCTTTGGACGCGGTGGGTGACACTTTGGCCGCGGGAATTACCTCCTGAATCGGTGCCGGGCGAGATACATAATCGGCGATGGTTTTCGGTTCGAGAAACCCGTCACAACGAAGGCCGCGCGCCCGGCGCAAGAGGGCGTCGTTGGACTGGGTTCATTCCCCCAAATAATAGCATTCACCAGGGCTTTTCCGGGTTTTCGGGGGGTGCTTTGGAACCTCTTGAGGGGCTTCTCCCGGTGGCCTCGGCCCACGCGCGACGAGCCCTTTCGAAAGCGGTCTCGGGATCAACCTTGGAGGCCTTCGAACCATCTTTCTTGGGCGAGGCGCAAGATCCAGTTTGCGGTGAGTCCGCCGCTCCCGTCGAGGAGCGCGAACCTTGCGGGGGCGGACCCGTCCAGACATCTACTCGGTGGACCAACGACGAGCCCACGCGGGCGTTGATCTTGGTGCGAATTTCCGCCGACAGGTAACTGATCTCGGTAGCCCAGGTCGGCGAGTCGGCTCTCACTCGAAGAATGCCGTTCTTAAGAGAGGTGGGCTCGGCATGCGCAGCCACGGCGTCGCCGACGATTCGACGCCACTCCGACCAGATCCGGGCCGTTTCGACCGGCGCCTTCAATCCCAGCTTCTTCGTGGCCGAACCCAGGAGATCTTTCAGCCGCGCAGGCCCTTCATTCATGGACTCTCACCTCGCCGTCTTTCACTTCGAGAACCAGGTCGACGCCGACAACCTCGGTGGGCTCCGCCGAGGAAACGATCGTCTGGCCCTTGGTCCGAACACCCTCCGCAAGCCACTTCCGGCGAGACTCATCCAGCTCCGAGAAGACGTCGTCCAGCAGCAACGGTGGCGGATCCCGCAAAACCTCGGTCAGCA
>JALZEI010000061.1 GCA_030862115.1 Actinomycetota bacterium | reverse complement strand
TTTTCGGTTCCGTCGAGAGGTTCATCGGGATCCTGGTCGAACACTTCGCCGGTGCGTTCCCGTCGTGGCTCGCTCCGGTCCAGGCGGCCGTGATCCCGATTGCAGACCGGCACGTCGACTACGCGCGGAAGGTCGCGGCGCGCCTTCGTCAGAGCGACGTGCGAGTGGAGGTCGACGAGTCGGACAACACGATGGGCGCCAAGATCCGTAATCACCAGCTACAGAAAGTCCCCTACATGCTCGTGGTGGGCGACGCCGAGGCGGAGGCGGAGACGGTCGCGGTGAGGCGGCGGTCCGGAGAGGAAACCCGCGGCGTCGCGGTGGCCGACTTCGCGGAGCGGGTGGCGGCCGAGATCGAACAGCGTCTCCTCGAACTCTCCGTCTAAGGATGGAGCGGCTGTGGAGTCCGTGGCGCTCGAAATACGTGACGCACGCGGAGGAGGGCGAGGGTTGTTTTCTGTGCGCCCACGCGGAGGCCGATGACGATACGGCCGAGCACGTCCTCTATCGCGCCTCTCGTACCTTCGTCGTCTTAAATGCGTATCCCTACAATTCCGGCCACCTGCTGGTGGCTCCTTTTCGTCACGCCGGCGATCTCGCCGAATTGGAGGCCGAGGAGCTCCACGAGCTGATGGACGAGACCAGACACGCCGTTCGTGCTCTCGAGGAAGGCCTCGGGCCCGACGGGTTCAACGTCGGCATGAACCTCGGCCGCGTCGCGGGGGCCGGGTTGCCCGGCCACCTGCACGTTCACGTGGTCCCGCGCTGGGGCGGCGACACGAACTTCATGCCGGTCGTGGGCGAGACGAAGGTGATGCCCGAGTTGCTCGCCGAGACCTACGAAAAACTGCGCCCGCTCTTCGAGTGAGACCTTCGTTGCTTTAACCCAAAAAGTCGGCGCGAAGGACCGGGCGGATTGGTCTCGGGGGGCCGCGACCTAAAACCGGCGGCGAAGGGGCGTGAGTCGGGCCGAACTCGGGGCTTCGGTTTTTCTGTGGTCCGGGCGGTCCGCATAGCGGTCCAGATGGCCCACGGAACGCGCGCCGGCGCTCCCACGCGCCGAAACCCGACGGCGAAGGGGGTGAGTCGGGCCGAACTTGGGGCTTCGGCCTTCTGTGCGCGCTGGTGCCCGGATACCGGGCATGATCCGGCAAAGAATGGCGCCGGCGCGTTTTTGTGACCCAAAAGCGGCGGCGAAGGGGGCGAGGCGGGCCGAACTTGGGGCTTCGGTTTTTCTGTGGGCCGGGCGGTCCGCATAGCGGTCCAGAGGGCCCACAGAACGCGCGCCGGCGCTCTCACGCGCGTAAAACTGGCAGCGAAGGGGGGTGAGTCGGAAGAAACTCGGGGCTTCGGCCTTCATTGCGCGCTGGTGCCCGGTATGCGGGCACCATCTGACAAAGAATGCCGTGGGCGCGGTTTTTCCGACGAAAGATCGGGCGGCGAAGGGCGCGAGTCGCGCTGATCTTGGGGGGCTTCGGTCTTTCTGTGGGCCAGGCGGTCCGCATAGCGGTCCAGTTGACCCACAGAAACGCACGCGGCCACCCTCGCGCCGCGGCCGCCCCGCGCTCACTTCGCCGCCGGGTTGCCTTCTAGGTCTTGGTTTCGGCTTTTTCGGCTTTGGCTTGGTCGAGGATCTTTTGGGCCAGGTCGTGGGGGATCTCCTGGTAATGCGAGAAGCTCCACGAGAATGTGCCCCGGCCCCCGGTTATCGAGCGCAGGTCGGTGGCGTAGTGCGTTACCTCCGCGAACGGAACGTGGGCCTTCACGATCTGGCGACCGCCGCCGACGGATTCGATTCCCTCGGGGATCCCCCGGCGACGCTGAAGATCGCCCATGATGTCGCCGGTCAACTCCTCGGGAAGGAGGACCTCGAGGGTCCAGATCGGTTCCAGAACGGATACGCCGGCCTTGTCGGCGGCGTCCTTCATGGCGAGCGTGCCGGCCATCTGGAACGCGAAGTCGGAGGAGTCGACGGTGTGGAACTTTCCGTCGTATAGCTCGACCTTCACGTCGATCATCTTGTAGCCGGTGCCGATGCCGTTATCCATGGAGGCGATGACACCCTTCTCAACCGACGGGATCCACTGGCGGGGGATCGATCCTCCGAAGATCTTGTCTTCGAAAACGAAACCCTCGCCGCGGCCAAGAGGTTCAACGCGAATGTTGCAGATCCCGTATTGCCCGTGACCGCCGGACTGCTTGACGTGACGACCGAGGGCCTCCGCCGAGCCGTGCAAGGTCGTGCGATAGGGGACCTTGAAGGGGACCTCTTCGACGTCTACACCGAACTTGCTCTGCAGCCGGTGAAGGACGACGTCAAGATGCGCGTCGCCCATTCCCCACAAAATCGTCTGGTGGGTCTCGTCGCTCCGTTCGAGCTTGAGGGCGGGGTCTTCTTCGATCAGCTTGTGCAGACCGATCATCAGTTTGTCCTCATCGCCCTTGGTTTTTGGCTGAATAGCCTTCGGCAGGAGTGCTTCAGGAGGTTCGATGCCCGTGAGAACGATCGGTGAGGACTTGTCGGCAAGCGTGTCCCCGGTGATCGTGTGCGCGAGCTTCGCCACCGCGGCGATATCTCCCGCGACCGCCTCCGTCAATTGCTCCTGCGTCTTGCCGCGCATGGTGAAGACATGACCAACGCGCTCGTCGGTCTTGTGCGTCGCGTTGTGAATGGAACCGTCGCCCTTCAATATGCCCGAGTAAACGCGGAAGAAGCTCAGCCGCCCGACGTAGGGGTCGGTCATCGTCTTGAACACGAGTGCCGACATCGGCGCATCCGGTTTGGCCTCTCGGCTCTCTCCGCCCTCGGACTCCGCGGGTGGGCGATCCAGGGGGGAGGGACCAGCCGCAACGATCACATCGGCCAGACGGTCGATGCCGATCAGCGAGGTCGCCGACCCGACGAGCACCGGGAAGATGGTCGCGTCGCTCAACCCATCGTGTAGCGACGACACGATTTCGTCGCGGGTGAGTTCGCCGCTCTCGAGGTAGCGCTCCAGGAGCTCGTCGTTCGTCTCCGCCACCGAGTCGAGAAGCGCGGTCCTGACCTCGTCGACGCGCGCGCGACGATCCTCCGGAATGGGCTCCTCGGCCCCCTTACCCGACGAATCGTAAGCAAAGGCGGCCTCGTCGATTACGGAGATCACTCCCCGGAACTCATGCTCTCGGCCCAGCGGAAGTGAGATCGGTGCGGCCGCCATGCCGAAGGCCTCACGGAGTTGCTCGAGCGTTCGGCGAAACGAGGAGTTCTCGCGATCGAGCTTGTTGACGAAGATCAAGCGGGGGAGCCGGAGTTCCTCGGCCAGGTTCCACGCCACCTGCGACTGGATCTCCAACCCCTCGACCCCCGAGACCACGAAGACGGCCAGGTCGGCGACCCGCATGGCGGCCCGCATCTCGCCGACAAAGTCGGCGTAGCCGGGGGCGTCGAGGATGTTGATCTTGTGACCGTCCCACTCGATGGGAGCCAGGGCGGTGCTGATCGAGATGCCCCGGCGGATCTCCTCCTCGTCGAAGTCACACGTGGTGTTGCCCTCGGTGGTCTTGCCCACCCGGGTGATCGCTCCGGACCGGAACAGAAGGGCCTCGGCGAGTGACGTCTTGCCGGCCCCCCCATGGCCGACCAGAACGATATTCCTGATGTTCTCGGTGGGATAGGTCTTCACCGGGCCTCCTAGATTGTGCCTGCCACGCTTTTGGAAGCGCCATCGTATCCATGCCTGAAACCGGAGGCACAACCCTGTATGAATTGAGGGGTGCTTAACGCCCTAGCTCGAAAAGGTTGGGACAGGCTGATGAACCCTGTCGGGCGCGCCCTCGCTCGCTGGCACCTCGGTCCCAACGCCATCACGGCCATCGGCGTCGCCCTACAGGCGGTGGCCGCCTACTTGATCGTCGAGGGTCGGCTCCTGGCGGCAGGGCTAGTCATGATCGTGGCGGCCTTCGCCGATGCAATCGACGGAGCCGTGGCGAAGGCGGCCGGGATGGCGACGAAGTTCGGCGCCCTCCTCGACTCGACCTCCGACCGGCTGTCCGACGGCCTGTACTTCATCTCCGTGGCGTGGCTGTACGGGGTGTCGCCGGACGCGGCCCAGGTCGACGAACGGTGGGTCGCCGCGCTGGCTCTCACGGCGCTGGTCGTGTCGTATCTCGTGTCCTATATAAAGGCGCGCGCCGAGGGACTGGGGTACGACTGCAACGTCGGGATCATGGAGCGAGCCGAAAGGCTGATCCTCATGATCGCCGGCCTTATCTTCAGCAGCGTGTTGCCAATCGTTTTGGGGGTCTTAACCGTTCTCTCTTTCGTTACCGTGGTGCAGCGACTCGTGTACGTGCGCCGGCAAGTCAAGAGTGCCGTCTAAAAGGAGGCCCGACGACGAGGGCCGCCTTCTGCAACTCGTCTATTACGCGTATGTAGCCGGCTCTCGTGTCGCGCTCGCTCTTCCGGAGCGTTTTGCTTATGCCGTCGCGCACGCCGCCGGATCGCTATGGGCGCGTCTCGGCTCTAAGAAAAGAGCCCTCGTGACCACGCACATGGCGCGCATGACCGGCCTTCCTGAGGACTCACCGCGGGTACAAAAGCTCGTCGTGGCCGCCTTCAAGTCCTACGCGCGCTATTGGCTCGAGACGTTCCGTTTCGTGCGAGAGGGAAGAGAGTTCTGGCTTACTCGCTTTATCGCTCCCGACGAGCACAGGATCGATACTGCTCTCGCGCGCGGAAAAGGAGTGATCGTCGTCGTCGGCCATCTCGGGAACTGGGATGCCGCGGGAGCATGGGCCGGCGCAAGGGGAAACACCCTGGTCACCGTTGCAGAGGTGCTGCGGCCTCGCCGAATGTTCGAGTTCTTCGCGGAGCACCGAGCCAAGTTGGGCATGGTTATCCACCCCGCCGAATCGGGCGTGACCACGAAACTTGTCGAGGAGGTTCAGGCCGGGGCGGTCGTGGCAATTCTGGGCGATCGCGACCTGAAGGGAACCGGCCCCGAAGTCAACTTCTTCGGCGAACCCGCCACGTTGCCGGCGGGGGCGGCATCGGTAGCAATGAGGGCCGGCGTCCCGGTGCTCGTAGCCGGTGTCTACGGAACGGAGCTCGCCGACGGACGTCGCGGGTGGAAGGCCGATATCAGCGACCCGATCGATGTGTCTGATATCGCCACCGACGATGACGACTCCGCACGCGCCGAACTGACGCGCCGAATAGGGGCCGGGCTCGAGGCTTGCATCGCTCGCCATCCGGAGGAGTGGCACGTCTTCCAGCCGTTCTGGATCGCCGAGCGGAAGAGCCGATGAGGATTGCTCTCGCCTGTCCCTACGAATGGTCCCGGCCGGGAGGCGTGCAGAACCACATCCGCTCGCTCGCCTGTGCGCTGATCGAGCGCGATCACGAGATCGTTGTGCTGGCCCCGGGTTCACAGTCCACCCGGAGGGACGGCAGGGGATTCGACGTAGTTACGTTGGGTCGCACGTTGCCGGTACCTGCAAACGGCTCCGTGGCCCCCATCTCACTCTCACCGCGGTTGGTGGCGCGAGCGCGCAGCGTCTTGCACGACGTTGGTACGGAGGTAGTGCACGCGCACGAACCCCTCGTCCCCAGTGTGTCTCTCGCAACCGTCGTGGCGTCGTCCGTTCCAATCGTGGGCACCTTTCACGCGTCGGCGCGCTCCAGCTTGGGCTATCGCGTGGCCGCGCCCGTACTCGCGCGAGCGCTTGGAAAGATCGCGGTTCGAACGGTCGTTTCCGATCAGGCGCGCGCTCTCGTGTCCCGCTACTTTCCGGGTGACTACACGCTGACGTTCAACGGAGTCGATTTCGATCGCTTCGCGTCCGCCGCGCCGGCGGACTTCGGAGAGCGACCGACGATCCTTTTCCTCGGGCGACTTGAGAAGCGAAAAGGCCTCGAGGTGTTGATCCAGGCCGTGGCGCGACTTGCCGACCTCCGACCCCGACTCGTGGTCGCCGGAACCGGTCCCAAAGAACGCGCCATGCGTAAGCTCGCCCATCGTCTCAACATCGACTCGAGGTGGGTCGGACATCTCGACGACGACGGGGTTACGCGCGCGTTCAAGGCCGCCGACGTGTACTGCGCTCCCAACTTGGGGGGCGAGTCGTTCGGCATCGTCTTGCTGGAATCCATGGCGGCCGGTACCCCCGTGGTGGCCTCGTCGCTCGAGGCCTTCGAGTCCGTCACCGGTGGAGCCGCCCGACTGGTCACCCCCGGAGACGCCGCCGCTCTGGGAGCGGCTCTTCGAAAGATGCTGACCAACCCCGAGGAGAGAACCCGACTCGCGGCCGCGGGCGTACGCCGAGCGCAGGTCTTCGACTGGGGCCGCCTCGTCCCGGGGGTGGAGGCCATCTACATCTCGGTCGCCGGCGGAGACTGACGGACCGTCCAGCCCCGGCCCACGCCGAGTGCTCTACTGATTGCTGATACCGCAACGAGCGGAGCATTCGACTCGGGAAGGGAGGGGATACTGGTTCGATGAATCCCCATCGAGGCCTGTACTCCGCCCTCGCGGTGGCCGTTCTGCTCCTCAGCGCGTGCGACTCGAGCTCCGATCCCGAGGCGAACCCGTCATCTTCGAATCCCGAGGCGGTGGCCGACGCCGGACCCGATCGGCCCGACAAAGACGGAGGACCGAGCGCACGGCCGAAGGACAAAAAGACGCCGAAGGCCCGAGGCGGTGACGACGGGGATAAGAAAGGCGACGCCGGGAACTCGTCCACCGCTCCGACCGGTCGCACGACGCGGGGGGGCGGCGAGGACGCCCCGGCCGGCGGGGGCGACGGTAGCAAGCGTCAGGCCCCGGGTTCCGGCTCCCGCGGAGCGAGGACTTCCGGGCCAATATGGCCGGCCCCCGGCGTCTACGTCTATTCGCAGAAAGGCTTCGAGGAGTTCTGCTCCGGTACCTGCAGTCACGAACGACTTCCGTCCCGACAGCAGATCGACACGCGCGTGACCCATCGAACTTCGAACGGAGCGGTGGTGGTCACCGAGACGCGTTCGGAGGGTCAGGTCATGCGCACCACCACGCGCTGGTCGAGCGGGACGGCTCTGATCACCCGGGTCTACATCAGACTCACCTATCGGGGATTTACCTTCGAGCAGACCTACGCGCCGAGCCCGGCCGTCGCAAGTCTTCGCTTCCCGCTGGCGGCGGGCAAGGGGTGGGCCGGAAGCTGGAGCGGACGGGTGGCCGGCGACTACGCGGTCTCGGTTGCCGGTACACAGAAAGTCTCCGCCGCGGGGCGCTCGGTCAAAGCGGTCAAGTTGTCGACGAGGACGAATTTCAGGGGCGAGTTCAAAGGCGTCGCCAACGCCACTCTGTGGCTCGACCCCCGGACGAGGGCCATCGTGAAGACGGCCGGCAACCTCGACGTGGAGAGCAACTTCGGTCGCTACGCGACCGGCTTCAAGACCGCTCTCATCGGAGGCCCCGGCTACTGAGTCCTCACGCGGTGGTACGAACACCGTCCTGGGGCGGCCCCGTAACCCGGCGTCATCCGGTTGAGGGCGCCTGGGCGGCTCTGGTGCTGGGCGTCCCGGGCCTGATTCTCGTGGTAGGGGGATGGCTTCTCGTCGGTCCGGTCGCGGCCCTCGTGGTCGGCGCTATCTACGTGGCGTCGGTGATGTGGTGGATCGGCGGTCTGGGGCGACGGGCTCTGAGCTCCGAGGGGGCCCAGCCTTTGAATGCCGGGACCGCCCCCCGCTTGTTCAACCTCGTTCGGGGCCTGGCAAAAGATCTCGACATCGCGGCGCCCGCTCTGTGGGTCCTCCCGAACTCCGGTCCGAACGCGTTCGTCTGCCGCGCGGGAAGAGGTCACGCCTTGGCTCTGGCGCCCGCCGTCTACGAGGACTTCACACGTACCGAGCTCGAGGCGCTGGTCGCCCACTGCCTGGCTCGGCTCGCGTCTTCCGGGGAGGTGACGCGCGCGTCGCTGAGTGCCGGCCTCGGAGGTTTGGCCGGCCCGCTGATCCCGTCTCGTGATCTCTCCGAGGACATCCGGGCGGCGGCGTTGACGAGGTATCCGCCGGCCCTGGCGACCGCCATCGAGAGGTGCGAGCCTCGAGGAGGACGCTTCGCGCCCCTGTGGTTCGTGCCTCGGGGGACCCGTTATCCATCTCCGACCGCCCGCGCAGAAGCGCTCAGAGACCTCTGAATAGGACCCGGCAGCGGGCCGTAATTTCCACTGGAGCGCCCTTACTGCGTGATAGCGTCCTCTGCTCGGGAGACACTCCCGCTTCGACCGGGTCGGCCCGTGGCGGCGGCCCGCTCCCCGGCAACACCAGGGGGCTGCCCCTTCGGCATAGCGCTTGCTTTGAAGAGGCCGACTAATAGAACGCAACTACAACGCAACTACAAGGAGGCGCGGGCGCGTGTCTGGAAGATCGAAACTCATAGCGGCGATCGCCGCGGGCGTCGTCTTGATAGGAGGAGGCGCGGTAGCCCTCATCTTCTTCAAAGACCAGCTCGGCGGTCTGCCGATCATCGGAGAAGTGGTCTCGACTCCGGATGAGTGCCCTCTTAGCGGCGACAAACCCAAAAACAATGACCTGATAGATCGGCCCGCGGTCGCCGTCAAGGTCGAAAACGCTCAAATCGCCTACCCGCTGTCCGGTTTGCAAGACGCAGAGGTCGTCTACGAGGAAGTCGTCGAGGGCGGCGTAACGCGCTTCATGGCGATCTACCACTGCACGGACTCGACCAAAGTGGGCCCCGTGCGCAGTGCGCGGGTCGTCGACCCCGGCATCATGGTTCCGATAACGAAGATCCTCGCTTATTCGGGCCAGAACCAGCCCGTGCTGAAGGCCCTCGAGGAGGCGGACATCGTGCGAATCGACGAGACCAGCGCGAAGGGGGCCATGGAGAGGGTGCCCCGCGAGGGTCTTACCGCCGAGCACACCCTTTATGCCGACACAAAGAAATTGCGGAGTGTCGCCGACGACAAATATGGAGACCCTCCACCCGAAGACGTGTTCGAGTTCGGCGACCTAGAGGGCGGCAAGAGCGGCAAGATCATCGACATCTCCTTTAGTAACGACACGAAGGTCCATTACGAATTCTCCGGCGGCGCCTACCGACGCTTTCAGCCGCCCGAGCAACCCTTCGAGATGGAAGGCGACGGTCAGATCGAAGTGGAGAACGTCTTAATCGAAGAGCACGAGGTGAACAACTCCAAGACCATCGTGGACTCCGTCGGTAACCCTTCGACGGAGATCGCCGATGAAACAGGCAAGGGCCGCGCGGTGCTGTTCCGAGACGGCAAGGCTATCGAGGGATTCTGGGTGCGCAAGTCGAGAGAAGACGTAGTTGAGTTCGAGACGAAATCCGGCGATCCGATGGTGTTCTCGCTCGGGTCGGTGTGGATCCATCTCGTCCCCAGCGACGAAGGCGAGGTAAAGGGGTCGTTCACCTTTGAGTAAACGAATCTCCGTTGTGGCCGTCTGCCTGACGGCGTTATTGTCACTCGCCGGCTGTTCCGACGACGAAAAACCACTCCCGCCGCTCGGTAAGAAGGCGGCGGCCCAAGCCGAGGCCACCTGTGTGGGGCACGAGAAGATCCCAGAGGGGGCCGATCCGACCGCACCGGCAGTTGCGGTAAAGATCGAGAACGATCCCGCCGCTCGCCCGCAAAGTGGCTTAGAGAATGCGGACGTCGTGTTCGAAGAAGTTGTCGAGGGCGGCATCACGCGCTTCATGGCGATCTACCACTGCGGCGACGGGAAACGCGTCGGCCCCGTGCGCAGCGCGCGTTACGACGATCCCATGATCGCCCTTCCCTTCACGAACATCTTGGCGTTCTCCGGCGCCAACTCCATCGTTGCCAAACAGCTTCAGCGACAAGACATGATCACTTTGGTCGAGGGGATGAGGGGCGGCGCCTTCTACCGCATTCCCGAGGGTTCGACGAGTGTGCACAGCGTGTTCGCCAATACCGAGGCTCTTCGCAATCTCGCGCCTAAGACCCGACACCCATACCCCGGTATCTTCCCGGTCGGAGATCTGCCTCCGGGAGCCAAACGAGCCAAAGCCGTGACGATCAACTTCGACAAAGACAACACGATTGAGTACCGCTGGGAACAGGAGGCGTGGGCCCGCTACGAGGCCGGGGACAAGTTCATGGCCAAGTCCGGCGAGCAGATCGCGGTCCCGAACCTGCTCGTTCAGGAGGTCCTGGTCGACCACTCACCCGGGATCGTGGACATCGAGGGCAACCCCTCTCCCGACATCACGCTCAAGGGGTCCGGCCGAGCAGTGCTGTTCCGCAACGGCAAGGTCGTCGAGGGGACGTGGACCTTCACCAAGTCATCCGAACCTCCCACGCTTAAGACAAAGAACGGCGACGCGTTCAAGTTCTCCGACGGTCCCGTATGGGTCGAGCTCGTCCCATCGAAAAAGGGCCAGGTCAAGGGCAGCTTCTCGTTTAAGTAAGCCTTTTAGTCTGTATCGAAAATCCATAGGCGCTGCTAGCATGGGAGTCGTTAACGTGCAGGTCAGGGGCCGTTTTCGCGTCCCGACTTCAGCTAGGAACCGGTGGTGACATGGTCGACAACTCCAAACAAACGGGCGGTCTTCGGGTAAAGCGCGGTCTCGCGGAGATGCTCAAGGGCGGCGTCATCATGGACGTGACGACGGCCGAGCAGGCCACGGTCGCCGAGGAGGCCGGTGCCGTTGCGGTCATGGCTTTGGAGCGCGTCCCGGCGGACATCCGCGCGGAGGGCGGAGTCGTGCGAATGGCCGATCCCGAAAAAGTTTCCGAGATCATGGAGGCCGTCACCATCCCGGTCATGGCCAAGTGTCGAATAGGGCACTTCGTCGAGGCCCAGATTCTCGAGACCCTCGGTGTCGATTACATCGACGAGTCCGAGGTTCTTACTCCCGCCGATGAAGCGAACCACGTCGACAAATGGACCTTCACCGTTCCGTTCGTGTGCGGGGCGACCAATCTCGGCGAGGCGTTGCGGCGGCTCGGCGAGGGCGCCGCGATGATCCGCTCCAAGGGCGAGGCCGGGACGGGCAACGTCGTCGAGGCCGTTCGTCATATGAGATCGATCACGTCCGAGATCAAACGGCTCGCGACGCTGGACTCCGGCGAGCTCATGAGCGCCGCAAAGGACCTGCGTGCTCCCTTCGAGTTGGTGCGAGAAGTCGCCGCAGCAGGAAGTCTTCCGGTTGTGTTGTTTACGGCCGGAGGCATCGCCACCCCCGCCGACGCGGCTTTGATGATGCAGCTCGGAGCCGACGGTGTGTTCGTTGGGTCGGGCATCTTCAAGTCGGACGACCCGAGCCGACGCGCACGTGCGATCGTCGAGGCCACTACCTACTTCAACGAAGCCGAAATCATCGCGAAGGTTTCCCGCGATCTCGGCGAGGCGATGGTCGGCATCAACGTCAGCGACATGCCGGAGTCGCAGAGGCTCGCCCGCCGCGGCTGGTAACGGCACATGAAAGTCGGTGTACTCGCGTTGCAGGGTGATGTGCGCGAGCATCTCGCCGCACTGGAGTCGGCAGGAGCGACCGCCCTTGAGGTCAAGCATGCCGACACGCTCGCCGGTGTCGATGCGCTCGTCCTTCCGGGAGGTGAATCGACCACGATCGGCAAGCTTCTCGACCGTTTCCAACTACTCGATCCACTGCGGGAGCGAGCCGCGAGCGGGATGCCTACTTACGGTTCGTGCGCCGGCTTGATCCTCATGGCAAAAGAGATAGTGGGGGATCACCCCGCGCCGCACCGGCTGGACCTACTGGATGTAGTCGTGAAGAGAAACGCCTACGGTCGCCAGGTGGATTCCTTTGAGGCCGACCTCGAGGTGCAGGGATTGGAGGAGGGCTTCCGGGCGGTTTTCATCCGGGCCCCGGAGGTTGAGGGCACCGGTGAGGATGTTGAGGTGCTCGCGACCTGGGAGGGGCGGCCCGTTCTGGTTCGCCAGGGCCATCTGCTGGCTTCAAGCTTCCATCCCGAACTAACGGGAGACCCACGCGTGCACCAGTTGTTCGTAGAAGCGATCGAGAAGAGCTGATGTCGGGACATTCGAAGTGGTCGACGATCAAGCGCAAGAAAGGAGCGCAGGACGCGCGCCGGTCGAAGTTGTGGAGCAAGCTTCTGCGCGCCGTTGAGGTCGCGGCCCGAGAGGGTGGTGGAAACGCCGACGCCAACCCGACCCTTGCTTCGGCTGTCCAGAAGGCGAAAGAGAGCTCCGTCCCGAACGACAACATCGATAAGGCGATCAAGCGCGGCACGGGCGAGCTCGAGGGGGAGACCTACGACGAGGTCTCCTACGAGGGCTACGGTCCCGGCGGCGTGGCCGTACTAGTCAACTGTCTTACGAGCAATCGCAATCGAGCCGCTCAGGACGTACGGAGTGCGTTCAACGGCCTCGGTGGGAAACTTGCGGAGCCCGGCGCGGTGTCGTGGATGTTCGAACCGCGGGGGATGATCGTCGTCCCGGCTTCTTATTCAGAAGAAGACGTCTTTATGGCCGCGGCCGACGCGGGGGCCGAGGACATTCGACCCTCGGACGAAAGTATCGAGGTCGTTACCGCTCCCGATTCCTTTAAGGC
Source organism: Actinomycetota bacterium (assembly GCA_030862115.1). Classification (GTDB taxonomy): domain Bacteria; phylum Actinomycetota; class CADDZG01; order CADDZG01; family WHSQ01; genus JALZEK01. Next base: position 1,108 of record JALZEI010000061.1, on the reverse strand, counting down.
CGTGCGAGACGCGCTGGAGGCGGCCGATATAGAGATCGAATCGAGCGAGTTGACCCAGGTGCCCAAGACGACGATCCAGCTCGAGGGCGGCGACGCCAAGAAGGTCCTCGGTCTCGTAGATGCGCTCGAGGAACTCGACGACGTGCAGGACGTATACGCCAACTTCGACATCCCGGACGATGTCCTCGCCTCCGTTGTCTGATCGTCCGATCCGACCCGAGGTGGCGGAGTCCGCGGATCTGCCGAAGGATCCTCGATTGGCAGAGGTCGCTCGTTCGATTACCGAGACCCGCGGCAGCGCCGCTCTGTGCGACGACAACTGGACCCTCGTGTGGGTGTCCGACGAGCTCAAGAAGCTCCTGGGGGAGACCGACCCCGACAAGCTCTGTTACGGACGTCACCTCGTCGAGGCGTATACGAGTGAAGCGTGGGGTTCGACCGTTACCGAGGAAAGTCAGCTGAACTTTTTCATGAACGAGTTTCCGCAGTTCATCCAGGACACGCCGGGAGGAAAGCGCGGGCTGGCCGAAGCACTCAAGCGCGCGGCTCGCACCTGGGAGGAGGGGCCGAACTGGGCCGGAGGAGTCGTGCCCAGCGACGATGCGATCGAGGAGATCGTCAACCAGCTCGAGCCGGTCACCCCCGCGCCGGTATCGACCTCGCACTTCGACTTCTTGCAGGCCGGCCTTCCGCCGCTGCGCGTCGTCGAACGCAAGACCCGGCTTCACGACCACGGAGGGGAGTTCTTCGGTACGCTTATCTCCTACGATCCCGGCCTCCCCTCGAGCGTTATGACGCTGGTGGTGCGGGGTGACGAGGGCATGTTCGAGCGCATGGCGCGGCTCGCCGAACCCGGCAGGCGCCAGGCGGCGATCCTCTTTGCCGATCTTCAGGACTCCTCGGTGATGTCGCGTCGTCTTCCGAGCGCCGCGTACTTCCGACTTATCCGTGAGATCAGCACCGCGCTCGACGATGTCGTCGTGCGACATGGTGGGATCGTAGGGAAGCACGCGGGAGACGGGGCAACTGCGTTCTTCTTGTCCGAGGACGCCGGCTCTTCTTCGGCGGCCGTTCGTTCCGCGATCGAAGCTGCTCGAGACATGGCGGT
>JALZEI010000058.1 GCA_030862115.1 Actinomycetota bacterium | reverse complement strand
CTGAGCTACGGGCGCAGTAACGCCATTCTCTCAGGTCGCTTCCCGCAGTGAGGGAAACCCGGCTCCCTTGAAGGTCGCCTGGCTATGCTTCGTCCACCCAGAAACTCACTCAAGGAGGCGTGAATGGCGACGACCGTCGAGGATCAGGCTGGGCCCCCGGCAACGACCGGCTGGACGTGGAAGAAACTCCTAACGGTCGCCACGGTTCTGGCGGCCGTCGGCACGATCCTGACGCTGGTGTTCGCGGGCTTCATTCCTCCGTTAGCCCTGTTTGTGCTTCTGTGGATTGTCGGACTCGTCCTACTTCGCACCAAGGAGAAGGCTGGAGCGATCCTGTTGTTGGTCGTGCACGTGGCCCACGTGGCGTTGAGCCTCCCCTTCACCATCCCCATACTCCAGGTGCCGGCCTCCGCCGTCGACTTCATCCTGACCTCGTTCACGCTGGTGACATCTCTTGTCGGTATCGCCGCGGCCATTCCGGTCATGCTGGGACGAGGGGGCGAGACTTCCCCGCGCATGCTCGCCTCGACCGCGACGGTTGTTTTTCTTCTCGCGAGTGCGTACTCGATCTACGCGACCGTGACGTATGACAGCGACGAGGCACAGGGAGGAGACGTTCAACTGACCACTCAGGACATCGAGTTCAAACCGGCCGAGATCCAAGCCGACGAGGGAACGGTGTCGATCTTCATCGACAACAAAGACATGACGTTTCATACCTTTACGATCGAGAGCGGCCCCGATGTCGATGTCGATATCCCCGCAGGCAAGTCGGTCCGCGTGGAGTTCGAAGCCGAACAGGGCGAATACGAGTTCTACTGCGTTCCCCACGAGGGCGACATGGAGGGCACGCTCCAGATCAACTAGGCGACGCCGCGGTCCTCGAATTCTCGTCGACGGGCGAGAGCTCGTTGGACGGTTGGGGGTGGCGGCGCGATCCGACGCATGGTCCGCGTCAGGGCGAAGACCGATGCCTTGAGGACAGGCGTTAACGGAACCCACGGAAGGCCGTAGGCCCGTCGGAAGCGCCGCGGAGTGATCGCCACCGTCGCAAGCGAGTAAACGGAGTAACCGGCGCGGCCCGGAATCAACAAAAGCTTCTTACCCGGGATGTTGGGCAGCTCCCCGCCCGGCCACGGCACCGGTGGAAACAGGATGAAGCGCATGGCTTCTTTGGCGTACGAGGACGCCACGATCTCCTGCGATTGCATGTAGGCGTCGAGCTCGGCGTCCGTGCGCGGGACGTCTGCCGCCGGAATATCGAAGAGCTCCGCAATGCGGGCCATCTCGTCCACGTAACGGTCGGCGTCGGCTTCGGACACATGGGGGCCGTAGGCGCGGTAGGCGGCCAAAAACGAATCCACCTGGGAACAGTGGACCCACAGCAAGAGCTCCGGCTGGTCCGCGCTGTAGGCGAGCCCGGTGACGTCGTCCACGCCTCGCACGCGGCTGTGAATCGCCTTGACGCGGTCGATCGATCTCATCGCCGAGGCGGTGTCGCCGTAGGTAGTGGTCATCACGTAATCGGTCGTGTTGACCAAACGGCCCCAGGGGTCTTCTTTGTAGTTGCTGTGCTGAGCGACGCCGGCCATCGCCAGCGGGTTTAAGGCCTGAACCAACAGCGAACGTAGGCCCCCGATCAGCATGCAGGGGTGGGTGTGGATCTGCCACGCCATCGAGCCCGGGCCGAACAACCCGGCGTCGGTACCTGGCGCGGTCCGTGTCTCACTCATGGCTCCATCGTAAGAGGAGGGGACCAGAGCGTTGGTAGCCTCGACCCTGTAGTACCTATCTCGAGGAGGACAGATGACGGCGAACGGAAAGCGCGAGGGATTCTCGGCTCTGAAAGAGGGAGGGCTTCGATGGAACTCCCTTCCGCTCCGGCTCTTTCAAAAGGGCAATCGTCTTTTCTGGAACCCGGCCGACATCGACTTCTCCCGGGATGCAGAGGACTGGGATTCGCTCAATGAGGATGAACAAGAGGGCGCCATCCGGTTGGCAACGCTGTTCGTGGCGGGCGAGGAGTCGGTCACTCACGACATCCAGCCGTTCGTACGGGCCATGGCGGCCGACGGTCGACTCGGAGACGAGATGTACCTCACGCAGTTCGCGTTCGAGGAGGCCAAACACATCGAAGCATTCCGTAAGTGGCTGGACGCGATCGGCGAAACGGAAGACCTGCACAAATGGGTTGACGTGAATGACGGCTACAAGACGATCTTCTACGAGATGCTCCCCGAATCCATGAACCGTTTAGAGAGCGATCAATCTCCCGCGGCCCAAACGAGAGCGGCCGTCGTGTACAACCAGGTGGTCGAGGGCGTGCTCGCGCTGACCGGCTATCACTCGTGGCGGCGCGCGACAGAAGAGCGCAACATCATGCCCGGTATGCAACAACTCATTAAGTCCACTTCACGAGACGAGCGACGTCACATGGCGTGGGGCACGTTCACCTGCCGCAGGCACGTCGCCGGGGATGAATCGAACTGGGCAGTCGTGCAGTCGACTCTCGACGAGCTCCTCATGCCTGCGATGTCGATCATTGAATCGACGTTCGACGAGTACGAGGCGCGGGGCAAGGAGTTCCCGTTCGGCATCACGCGCGAGGAACTCACCAACTACGCGACCAGCCAGTTCTCGCGACGCATGGAGGTCATCGAAGCCGCCATAGGTCGGTCGGTAGCCGAGGTCGAGGGGGCCGAGGAAGAGGAGCTAGA
>JALZEI010000049.1 GCA_030862115.1 Actinomycetota bacterium | reverse complement strand
GGGGGGCGATGCGACGCCAGCACTGAGTCGGTGTACGCGTCGTCGGTGTTGAGGCCGCGGCCGGTGATCTCGTCTTTGGCGAGGAGCACAGCATCCTCGGCCCCGGGTAGGTCCGCGGCGGTCAGATCCTGGGCGTTCTGCGGGCACCAACCCCAAAGCTGCCGCCGCTTGGCGAGTAGACGCGCGTCGATCGTTCCTCCGCCACCAACGGATACTCGTCCGCGGTCTCTTGATCGTGCGTCTGCGTAGTAGCGGGGCTCGGAGTCGGGCCCTCGACAGGGGTGATCGGCTGCCATGCTGGGGAAGCCTCGTTCTCATCGGTTGCGACCAGGGCGGACCACTCTTGCGAATCAACCTCCGAGAGACAGATGTCATTGTTATCCGTACCCGTGGAGGAACACATGAACGCGATCCGTCGGGAGTCGGGGGCCCACGTCGCGAACGACCCGACATCGAACGCCTGCCCGCTAACCACCGGCAATTTGCCTGGCTCGCCTCCGCTGGCCGGGATGGTCCATAGGGCAGCGGCCCTATCTACCAGGATCGTCTCTCCGTCGGGCGACCAGTCGGGCCGACCGGGACCATCGATATCGCTGAGCATCTCCGCATCGCCCCCGTCGGCATCCATCTTCCAGAGATGCCAACCTCCGGGGGGTGCCTCTGACGGTCCCCCTTCAGCCCGGATGTAGGCGATCGACCGTGCGTCCGGTGACCAGGTCGGGTCTAAGTCGTCGGAAGCGTGAGTGGTGATCGTTACCTGTTGGCCTCCGTCCTCCGCGACCAGGACTATGTCTCGGGGCCTCGCTGAGGCAAGACGAGGGTTATCCATGTAGCTGCGCGTGAAGGCGATCCACCCGTTCGCGCCCCAATCGGGGCTCTCGTCGAATGCGGGTTCTCTTGGATAGGTGAGCTGACGAACGTTTGATCCGTCCGTGTTCATGGTGCAGATGCCTCGATCGCAGCCGAACGCGATCCGCGTTCCGTCGGGAGACCACGCCGGGTCCCTCCCCTCATGCAGGCGCGTGACATCACCATCGGATATCGGCACCACAGCCACCCAGGGGCTCGGGTCGTTGCGGTCCTGCGTGGTGAATGCGATCAAGCCCTCCTGTGTCGCCGGTCCCGGGCCGACGAAATGGTCGCTCGACTCGTCAGAGAAACGGTCGAGCACGAAGGCCCCCGACGCTGCCGTCACGGCGACGAGCGCCGCCATTGACGTCGCCATGATCAAACGCCCTCGACGGGCCCGCTGCCGGATCTGCTCGATCGAGGTCCCGGGCTGCAGTTCGTCTAGATGGCGGGCCATGACCTCGCGCAGCTTCGATCCGCCGTTATTCATCGCTCATCTCCCTGTGCTTGTCGCAATGTCTTGAGCCCTCTGTTGACCAGTGACTTCAATGCGCTGGTCGAGCAGTTGAGGGCTTCGGCTGAAGTTGTTTCGGACTGGTCCAGGTAGTAGCGGAAGAACAGCGCGGCCCGTTGCCGGGCGGGGAGCGTCAGTAGCCGAGTCCACGTCTCATCCGTTCCCGGCATCTCCGCGGCGCTCGGTGGCTGCAGCTTGGCTATCGCGTTCCTCTCGCGCTGCAGTTTGCGCCCCCGAGAGCGGGACAGGTTGATCACCGTCCGGAAAAGGTAGGCCCGCTCGTGATCGGGGTCTTTGAGGCCGAATATCTTTCGTCCGATACGCACGAACGCGTCCTGGGTGATGTCCTCGGCGGCCTCTCGACTCCCGGTCAGGACGAAGGCGAGCCGGAGCGCGTCAGCCCCGTGGGCTCGATAGAGCTCGCCCAATCTGTCGTCGGTCACGACCAGATGACTCCCCGCTAGCCGGTACGGTTCCGTTACAGCTCCCACGACCTATACACACCGCAGGGGCCTGAAAGGTCGCGCTTGGCCCGCTTAGTCTGAACGGGTAGAAGGGAGTGATGTGCTGTCTCTCGAGGGTAAGTCCACGCTCGTCACCGGAGCCGCGTCGGGCATAGGAAGGGCAACGGCGCAGAGATTCGCCGCGGAAGGAGCCCGCGTCGTTGTTGTGGACCGCGACCGGGACGCGGGTCAGGCAGTCGCGAACGAGATAAAGGGGATGTTCTTTGCAGCTGATGTGTCGGATCCCCAAGAGATTCAAGCGACTTTCGACGCGGCTCGTAACGAGCTCGGCGGTCTCGATGTTGCCCATCTCAACGCCGGCGTAGGAGAGAGGAACATTGACGTTACCGAGCTTGACATTCTCTCGTTTGAGCGCGCGGTAGGAGTTAACGTGGCCGGCGTGGTGTTCGGTACAAAGGCGGCCGCAAACGCCATGTCCAATGGAGGATCGATAATTGCGACCGCCTCACTCGCGGGCCTCACGCCTTATCCGAGCGATCCGATCTACGGACTCACCAAGCACGCCGTCGTAGGATTCGTCCGCTCGGTCGCGAGGCAGTTGATCCCGAGGGGCGTGCGGATCAACGCCCTCTGCCCCGGCTTTGTCGAGACCCCGATGCTCGCCGAGATGGTCCCGGCGTTCCGCGATAGTGGCTTTCCCTTGCTTCGCCCTCAGGATGTAGCAGATGCTGTCGTGGGGATCGCAACGGGGAGCACAACGGGCGAGGTGTTCGTGTGTCAGCCGGGCAGGACCTGCGAGCTCTACAAGTTTCGGGGCGTCCCAGGGCCACGTGTCGAGAGCGTCGAAGGGATGCTTCCGCCGGAGCCCGGCTGACGTTTAAAGAGCGATTACGGCTTAAGCGCGTGGATCGGCACTACGGCGTGGCTCCGCCTGACATTCATTCCCAGGGGGCTAGGCTATGTATGAGTAACTACTCCAACTTCCTCATGGGCACGTCCAGGTCTGAGCCACCGACCCTTCGGTCTGTTCGCAATGGGTCGAGGTGCACAGGTTCCGTGCCTTGGGCTCTATCTGGCGAAGATGATTCTCGGAAGGGCAAGCGGCCATGATTGTTTACGCCTAGTAAGGCCAACGGGGAGGAGTCGCGCATGAGTGACGCAGCTGGATTGGTTGTTCTCGCCGGGCGGATCATCTTCGCCTTCTTCTTCGGTTTCGTCGCAGGGTGGTGTCGACCAGTCGGTCGAATGGGACGATCCAGTCGTCGGTCGTGAACGCTGGCGTCGTCGACCACCCGTTGCACGGACGCCCGGTCGTCGCGTGCGTGGCGGCCGGATCGTCGAGGCGACTCGTGAACCTGCGCGTCCGTCCCGTGCCACGGTCGTGATCCGAGCCGGCTGGCAATTGGCCGGCGTCGAGGGACCCGTCGAGGTGGCCGGGCCCGACGACCCCTTGAAGGGAATCGACGGCGACCGCCTGCCTCTCCTCCTCCGGGAGATCTTCACCGCCGCGGGCGGTACGCACGACGATTTTGACGAGCACGACCGGATCATGGCCGAGGAGCGCCGAGTCGCTGTGCTCGTCGATCCCGAGCGCGTCTACGGGCCCAGCTAAAAGAAAGGCCCTAACCCGGGCTATTCACGACCTAGTGCCCGCTGTTCCGGATCGTCCGCGGGTCCACGACTAGCAGGTGAGGTGCAATGCCGCGGCCGCGGTGGCCGGATCGAGCTGGCGATAGTGGTTTACGGCATCTTCCGTCGGAAAGATCTCGATGTTGATCCCGCGGCCTTCGAGGTCCTCGATCGCGTGAGGATCCGGCTCCAGACGACCGTAGGCGCCGCAGCCGACGATGAGAGTGGCCGGGAGCTCCTCGATGACCTCGGCCAGGTCCTCGACGACGAGCGAGTGGCCGTCTTTGCGCCACCAGTTAGGCACAACGCGGTCGGGAAGGACGATTACGTCTCTTGAATGCTCCCGGCCGTCGATGACGATATGGCCGAAACGGTAATCGTTGATAACTGGCATCCGCTTACTCTACGACCGGACGCGCTCTAGAATCCAATCGATCTTCTTCTTCATCCGAGTGTAGTGAGAGCCCCTCCAGTAGACGCGTCCACAGTACGGGCAGCGAGTGAATTCGTTGTGCTCGCGTGCTGCCACATTCGGTACTAGTTCTCTCACTTCTTCGGGCGTGGCGTTCTCTAAAGGTTCGTTGCATTCGAGACAGCGCGAGAACGGACGCAGGCTGGTGGCCAGATCGAAGCGGCGAACTATCTCTGAAGCTTGTTCGATCGGTTCGGAAACTCTTACATAATAGCCGTGCGTGATCTCCTTCCTCTTGAGTACATCGACGTCGCGTGTCAGCAGCACTCTCCGTTCAGAGGCAGAAATCCGTGCGATCTCATCGTCGGCGAAATCGTTCCGAAAGAGTGTGTCGAAACCGAGCATGCGCAAATCACGTGCGAGTCCTCCCAGATTCGAGTCGACGACGAAGCGCGTATCGCGAAGAGGCTCCGGCCTGAGCCGGACGATCGGTCCGATGTCGAATGATTCGAACATCGGGTAAACGCTGATCACGTCGTCGTCTCCGGGACGATGATCGAACGCGACGGAGGTTCCGTTGACGATCACGACATCGACCTCGGTATGAGGAACGCCGGCGGCCTCGATCAGATCCTTCACGGTTTGCCGTAGCCCGAGTGGCTGGCGAAAGGAAACGAACCGGCGATCGGGCGACAGGAAATCGTTCAGCTCTGCGTAGAAGCGCACCTCAACAGACCTTTGCACGAGCCGATTATCCCGGGAAGGGGTGATGCCGAGCGCGTCGAAAGCCTCCCGACAGGAACGGAGAGGTCACGAGTGCGGGTGATCGACGACCTCGCTCACCGCGTCCGGCCGGATGCCCGCGTACCCGACCTACCCCTCCGGGGAGAGTCGTTAACGCGTGAGTGGATAATGGGTGAAACAGACCGAGAGTGCCGTCCTGGAAGGGAGCAATCATGGACGAGACTGCGTCTTGCATGGTTGTGGCAAACAGCTGCCGAAGCGGCGCTTGAAGGAGGTCGTCCACGAGGAGGGGCGCTCTCGTATCCGCCGGCTCGTTTGCTCGAACTGCCTCGATCAGATCATGAATGGATCCAGTCGTGTCCGCGGCGTCGTCGGTACCGAGAAGGCGGCGGCCGTCCACATCGATCAGGGAGCAGTTAGCGGCGAGCATCACAGTATGGGGCAACGCGGCTGAACGGGCTGGAAGGGAGAACGCCGTGCAGACATTGCAGCAACATCCCGAGAAGCACGTCTTTGGGGTTGTGGACCGGTCCGAGGAAGTCGAGGAGATCCTCGAGGATGTTGTTCGCCACTACGGGGGAAAGACGAGGTTCAAGTCATCAACTACTACGGCCCCTTGGGTGGTTGACGAGCCCGAAGGCTGACGCGGAACACGACGTTGAGGATCGCGCTCGCGGGAGACACCATGCTCGGCCGGGGCGTGGCCGAGGAACTCAAGTGCGCTGCGCCGGAGTCCCTGTTTTCCGAAGAGCTTGCCGCCATCACGCGCGCTGCCGATCTGTTCATCCTGAACCTCGAGTGCTGCATCTCCACGCGCGGGACGCCGTGGCCGCAACCCGGTAAACCGTTCTACTTCCGAGCTCCGCCCGAGGCGGTCCAGGCGCTCGAGTATCTAGGGGTCGACTGCGTCACGCTCGCCAATAATCATGCGCTCGATTTCGGCTACGAGGCGCTGCTAGATACCTTCGACTACTTGAGTGCCGCCGGTATCAGGTGGGTCGGTGCCGGTCGCGATCTCGCGGAAGCACGCGCTCGGGTGACGCTCGAGAGCGGAGACGAAGTACTTGCGGTGCTCGGACTCACCGACCACCCGGCGGACTACGCGGCCGGCGAGGGCTTGCCCGGTGTGGCGTTCGCCGATCTGCGCCGCCGCGTACCTGAGTGGCTGACCGACTCGATCCCGTCGGCCGGAGGCAGCCCTCTTCTGGTGCTCGTTCACTGGGGACCGAATATGAATCCTGATCCCCTCGACTACGTCCGCTCTGCGGCGAGCCGATTCGTGCGGGCGGGAGCTGCACTGATAGCGGGCCATTCTGCACACGTCTTCCAGCGCGTCGGGCATCGAGTGCTCTACGACCTCGGGGATTTCATCGACGATTACGCCACAGATCCCGTTCTCCGGAACGATCTCGGACTCCTGTGGTTGATCGATCTGGAAGGTGGAAATCCGCTCGGTCTAAAGGCGGTTCCGCTGAAGCTGGATTACTGCCGTACTGCCCTGGCCAAGGGCGAGGATGCCGAATGGATCGCCCGTCGCTTGGGGTCCACTGCCCGGATGGGGGACAAATGATGCATGTCGCCTGGTCCTCGCCAATGACCTTCTGGTCGATGTTTCGACTCATTAGATGAACCAAAGTATCTGTGTGGGGGGCAACATCCAATCAGGCCAACGAGCGTGCAGTCGCTACCTAAATCCTCGCTTTGTTCGGAACGCAGGCCTGGTCGGAAGAGTTCTCGGTGCTTCGGTCGCGCCTAACGTGGGTAAATCTCAAAAAAGAGCCCGTAGCGCTATCCAAGGCGTCCCGCGTTCTGCTACGGGCGAATACAGGAGACTGTCTGGAAGCGAGGGGGCGAAGACCATGGCAACAGCACGACAGCGAAGTGCGGCGAAGAGGAACATCAAGCGAGCACAAAAGGCCGCCCGCAAGAAGAAAACCATCGCGCACCTGCCCAAGAGCGTTCGGACGGACTTAAGCAAGCAGGCTGCGAAGTCACGTCAACGGGGTGGAAGGCCAGGGGGCGCCCTCGAGGATCGCACCCGAACGCAGCTCTACGAACGAGCCAAGAAGCTGGGCATTGAAGGTCGCTCGAAGATGGGGAAGTGGGATCTCATTGAGGCGATCCGGCGCGCCGAGAGGTGAATGTGATGGAGCGCCCTGGTCCCGGACCGGGGCCGGGCCCACTACCGCCGGACCCCTTTCCCGAGCCCGTACCCCCGGTGCCTCGTCCTGACCCGAAGCCGCGTCCCGAGCCCGTACCCCGGGGTGCTGCGTCCCGACCCCCTGCCGTAAGACCTATGCGAATCGCATCGCGATCCGATTGGGAGCAAAGAGTGACCACCACTACTCGATGGCGTCGGAGAGAGGAATTTCGCCGGCGAGATGTTAAGGGAAGCTCGAACAAGAGGAGGTGACTCGTGACGCATCACATTGCAAAACATGTTCTCGCCGAGATTGCGGTGGAGCCAGCCGTCGAAGGACCTTCTCACGGTGATCTCGTTAAGAAGGCAATCGCGGCTCTGGACGGTCCAGATCTAACTATCAGCGTTGGGCCCCTATCCACAACGGTCGAGGGAGGCATCGACGATGTTCTTCACGCGGTTGGTCGAGCCCATAGAACCGCCGCGGATGCCGCGGAGCGAGTGATTACGACCATGCGCATCGAAAGCAAGAAAGAAGGCCTTGATCTAGCGCAGCGAGATGCAAACGCTTGAGAAATCCGCCTCACGAGACGCCGTATTCGACCGCCAGCGAGGCTGCTTGCCCTTTTAGTCCCTGACTTGCCCATCCTGCAACCTGCTTTCACCTGTGCCCGTGCATCATTGAGCGCCCCCATCCTCCTCCGTCGGCCCCGGCTGCGGCTGTCCGTTGCCGATGCCGAGAGCCGAGGCCACCTGCTGGAGCGTGTCCAGGGCCACCGGAAAGATCATCGTGGTGGTCCGGTCGGAGGCGATCTCGGACATCGTCGCCAAGATCCGCAACTGCATGGCCGCGGGTTCCTCCCGCAGCTGCCGCCCGGCGTCCGACAGCGTTGCTGCGGCCTCGGCCTCGCCCTTCGCATGGATGACCTTCGCGCGCCGGTCCCGCTCGGCTACGGCCTGACGGGCCATGGCCCGGCGCATCGCCTCCGGGAGCTCCACGTCCTTCACCTCTACGAGCGTGACCTTCACACCCCATGGATCGGTGA
>JALZEI010000035.1 GCA_030862115.1 Actinomycetota bacterium | reverse complement strand
AGTCCACCTCGCCGCAGATCGGGCAGTTCCTTCGTCTCGGGTCGCCGGGCGCTGGCGCCGTAGAGATAGACGGGCAGTCCGGCTTCGCCTCCGATCAACGCGGCCGCGCTCTCGGCGGCCCCGAGGGCCTCGCTCATGTCCGCGGTGTGAGAAACGAAGGGGCAGACGTCAAGTCCGCCGAGACGCGGATGCACACCCACATGAGCGGTCAAGTCGATGACGGACGCCTCTGCGGCAAGCGCCGCCATCGCGCCGGCGAGAGAGCCGGACGAGCCGGCCGTTACCGAAAGGACGCAGCGGTTGTGTACGGCGTCGGAGTGTACGTCGAGCACCTGCGATCCCGCCCCGTTCACCGCTGAACACAGTTGGGAAACGAAGTCCTTATAGCGCCCCTCGGAGACGTTGGGTATGGCCAGTATCGTCATGTGCTCGCCCTGACGAGGCCCGGAGTGGTCTCTCAAGCCTGGGTTAACGTAGGACAAGCATGACTGACTACGGCTACTCGGTCGAGGTCCCCGACGGTTACGACGAAGCCGTCATACGCACCAGACTCGCGTTGAAAGGTGCGGGGTTTTCGATCATCACGGAGGCACACATTGGGGGGATGCTTGGCCCCGAGGCCGGTTCCGCGCGCCAGTATTTGATCATGGGCGCGTACGCACCCGCCGCCGAGCAGAAAGAAGCCGGCGAGGGTCTAGAGATCGCCGTACACCTCCCCTGCAATGTCGTCATTCAAGAATCGGAGGACGCCGCGATCGTGGCCGCTCTCGATCCGCAAGACCAAGCGGATCTCAGCAATCAAACAGTCGCCGACGCCGCCGCGGAGGCGACGTCCGCTCTGCGCGCGGCCCTCGAGCGAGTCTCCGAATGGGACGCGGCGTGAGCTCTCCAGGGGTTCGCCAAATAGTCGATCGCTTCCTCGAGCGAATGGACGAAGTTCGTCCATTGGCTCCCTTCGGGGAGCCGAGTTGAGCTCCCCGGGGGTCCGCCAGATCGTCGATCGCTTCCTGGAGCGAATGGACGAAGTCGTGGAGAAGGGCGTGGGCGCGATCTGGGAGGCGGTGCCCTCTTATGGGCGGCTGGGCGAGGAGTTCCGTGAGGACGTACGCGAGGCCATGCGCGTGAACGTGGAGACGCTCGCCCAGGTTCTGACCCAGAGCAGGGAGATCACGCACGCCGAACTCGAGGCCATCGAGCGCGTGGGAGGAAGACGGGCCGAGATGGGCATCCCACTCGAGGACGTGCTTCACGCGTACCGGACGGTGTCGCGAGCGTGCTGGGCGGTGTTGTCCGAAGAGTGTCGGGCCTACAAAGCCGACGATTGCGTCGAGGCGACCATCGAGCTTGCCGAGGCGGTTCTGCGTTACACCGACCAGATCTCCACGGCCGTCGCCGACGCGTACGCGAGGGCCCAGCGAGCCATCGTCCGCGAACAGGAGGGAGCCAGGCGAGAATTTCTGTCGGATCTGCTGTACGGGACGGAGACCTCGCCGGAGGACATCCTGCGACGAGCGCACACTTTCGGCTACGACCTCTCTCTCAGCTACGCAGCTCTGGTTGGAATCGGTCCGGGTTCGGACAATCGTAAGGAGGCGAATGTGGCCGCCGCGGCCTCCTCGGCCCTCTCGCTGGGGAGCGTCGAACCCATCGTGCTGCAAAAAGGCGACCACACGATCGCGTTGATACCGGCGGACCCGTCGATCGACCCCGTTTCTATGCCCGAGAAGCTGGTCGCCGAGCTCGGCGGAGAGTGGCGGTTCGGAATGGGAGGCCCCGATCCGGGGCTGAAAGGAATCCGCCGTGCCTATCTCGAGGCGCGCGAGGCACTCGAGATAGGTGAAGCATTGGGCCTCGGCGGACCGGTCCACCGCTTCAACGAGCTGCTGCTCTATCACTTCCTGCGCGTCGAGCCCGCGCTCGTCGACCGCTTTGTCGAGCAGACGCTCGGCCCTCTGATCGAGTACGACGAACGACGTAAGGGCGAACTGGTGAAGACACTAGAGGCTTACTTCGCCGTTGACGGCAGTGTGAAGCTCGCCGGCGAGCGCCTCTTTGCCCACCCCCACACGGTTACTTATCGACTGAAGCAGATAGAGAGCCTGAGCGGATGGTCGCTGCGCGATGCCGAGGACAAACTTCGTCTTCAGCTGGCTCTACGCGCCGGTCGCATGGCGCAGGCAAGAAGAGAGGGCGAGGAGTCGGCGGGCTAAGCCCTACCAGGCTCCGCCGCCTCCACCTCCTCCGCCGCCTCCACCTCCGCCGCTGGAGCCTCCACCACCGCCACTGCTGCTCGCGGGGTCCGACGCGGATGACATCGCGTGGGAAATCCCGGAGAACGCCCCGGTGATGTCAAACCCTGATCCGCCGCCGTTGCCGTGGTGGGCCGAGTACACCATCCAGTGAGAACCGTAGGTCGACCCGGCTATCGCCTGTTCCGGGAAACGGAGTCGCGCTGCTTGCAACACTCGGTCCGCAACCCCAAACGCGATCGCGTAGCAAAGGTATCGCTCCCATATCTCGATCGAACCGGGAACCGCGTCCTTCATGCTCGGAGAATCGTGCAGGAACCGCTTGAACGCTTGCCATTTTGCAGCCGCCTCGGCCCCCTCGTTCGAGCGTCGCTCCCACCCTCGCCGCTTGATCAGAAACCCGATGAGCACAAGGCCGTTGACGAAGAGAATTGCTGCGCCGGCCCACAGGTAGATCGTTTCCCACGGAACCGCGGCGAGGTTGTCGTAGAGAACGAAACCCAGGGTCCCCAAGCCGATCGCGAGAAGCTCGGCAAGCACCAGGGTCCAGATGATGGACTTCTTTCCCGTGCCGATCCACCACCCTCGCTGGTCGATGGCGGCAGATACCGCATCCTTGAATCCGTCATAACGCTTGGAGTAATAGGCGCCGTCGGCAGCGATGTAGTTCTTCAGATCGCCCAACGTCACACGTCTCAGGCCGTCCGGCCCTTCGGGAGCCGCCCCAACCGCGCGACCCAGGGTTTTAATCACCTCGCGTTCGTAGGCGGTGACCTGTTCGGACACTTTCGGCGTCAGCCGTACCGCCAGGTCGCTGGTTTGCTCGTTTCGCAAACCGCCCCACGATCGCTTTTCGACGGTGACCATGACGGCGTCGACGTAGCCGCGCCGGATGAGGTCGAACATCGTGGCCGTAAAGGAGTCGCCTCCGACGCGCCGGCCGTCCTCTGCAAGGAGCCCGCCTACCAGCGCCGGCGCATCGTCCCCGGGAGGTTCGGGCATTGGTTCAGGTTCGACGACGCGCGGCTCTCGTCCGTACTTCCGCCACACGTAGTAGCAAAGGCCGGCGGCCGGAAGTATGGCGAGTGCTAGAAGAAAGAGGATGACCAACGGCAGGTTGTCCTTGTACGTCTGCAGCCGGTCCCGGTCCGCTTGGGCCTGCAGTGCGAGCTCCCTTTCCTCGGCGATGATCGCCGGCCCGCCGTTGCCCTTTTTTATATCGGCCCCGGAGGGCGATGCCGCCAACAGGTCGCGCGGGAAAAGGACGCTCATCTCGACGAAAGTTTTGCTGCCGATGTCGTCTGCGGTTAGGGAAACGGTGCGGCCGTCGGGCTCGAGCTTCGTAAAACTGTCGACGGAGCCTGGGTGACTCCATACCTTGACCTCCCCTGCGGCGGCGGCCGGAAGTATGACCTTGGCGTCCAGGTGCTCCAGACCGGTCTCCCACTCGTCGCCCCACACCTGCATGTACAGATGGGCAACGTCGTCGTATGCCTCCGTAAGCCTCTCGAAGGTGTAGCGCACCGTGAAAGTCCGCTGCTCGTTAGACGCCGAGTAGTGCCACACGATCCTCTGGTGGTCCCCGATGACCTCCGTCCCGAAGGTGTCGTCGAATCCGAAGCTACCGAGCTCGGTATCTGCCCCCGGTGCGTAGCGCGTCCGTCCCTCGGATACCGATACGTCGCTAATCGATTCCCCCTCGCGCAACGGGATCTCCCGGTAAGCGCCCGAGAAGGAGCCGTCAAACAGATACGTGATCCGCTCGGTCACCTTCAACGACCCGTCCGGCTGAACCCGTACGACCACCTGAGCCTCGGGCAGAGTGAAGGACTTCTCGGTTTGGCCGACGGCCGGTGGGGCGTGAACTAGGACGAGCGCGAGTACCGCGGTAAACGCCAAGAGCCTTCTCACGGCGCTGATAACCTGCTCGGCATGGCTGGAAGAGTGCTAATCATCGGCTGGGACGGCGTCGACTGGAAGATCCTTAAGCCGTTGCTGGATACCGGCGAGCTGCCGAACCTTGCCGCGCTCATCGAACGAGGCACGTTCGGCGATTGTCTTTCCACTGTTCCCTCTCACTCATGGTGTGCGTGGCCTTCCTTCATGACGGGACTCAACCCCGCCGGTCACGGTGTCTTTGACATCCTGGAACATCAGCCGGGCGTTTCCAAGAGGCTTCCGGTGACTTATAGGTCGATTAAGGCCCGGACGATCTTCGACGACCTCAGCGACGCCGGAAAAACCACAATTGCGGCGAACATCCCGCTTACCTTCCCGGCCCCCAAGATCCAGGGGAAGGTCATCGGTGGCGGCGTGCTGCCGGCCAGCCGGTCCTATACCTATCCGGTCGAATTGCAACAGGAGCTCGACGAAAAAGCGCCCTTCCCCATCAACGGGATGAGCTGGACGACGTTCCGCAACCGCCCCGAGGCCTTTCTGGAGGAAGCGGCCGCTATAACGGCGAAGAGGCAGAAGACCTTCGAGTACCTGCTCGACACGACGGAATGGGATTTTGCCACGCTCGTGTACGTGTCCACCGACCGTATCCAGCACTGCCTCATGGAATACATCCACCCAGAGCACCCGGCGTATCCAGAGGCGAAGAACACGGCCGTTGCCAAACAAGCGCGCGGGATCTACCAGCAGCTCGACGACGGCCTGAAGCCGTTGCTCGCCCACACGGACGACCAGGATCTCGTGATCTTCATGTCCGATCACGGCCACCAGGCGTGCACCCGGACCTGCACGATGGACCGCATCCTCCAGCACCATGGATTCCTCGAGTTCGGACGCGGGTCGTTTGCGTTCAACCTCGTGAGGTGGGGACCCGGCCGACGCATAGCTAGACGGCTTTACGACATCTTCAAGCTCCACGGGAAGATCCAGATCCCGGCCTCACCGATCGAGTGGTCGAAGACCCGCGCCTACACGAGCGTCGTCTCCACCGGTGAGGGCGTCTCGGTCAACCTGAAGGGACGGGAGCCGGGAGGCATCGTCGACAAAAAGGACTACGAGAAGGTGCGCGACGAGGTGGCCGCGACGCTCGACGCGTTCCGGGATCCCGCGACCGGCACGAACCCCATCGGGAAGATCTACCGCAAAGAGGAGGTGTTGTCGGGCAAGTTCCTCGACACAGCCCCCGACCTCCTTTTGGTCCCGGCCCCCTTCTACTCGCTGACTCACGCCAAGGGAATGGTCGAGGAGGCCGACTGGCTCTCGGGCGACCACCGGATTGAAGGCGTCATCGTCGCAACCGGGCCGCAGGTCAAGGCCGGGCCCCTGGAGGGGACCGCGGATCTCATCGACCTGGGCCCCACGTCGCTTGCGTTCCTCGATGTCCCCAGCGCCGTCGAGCGCGACGGTAAGGCGCATCCCGCCCTGGTGGGTGACAAGAAGCTCGAGGTGAAGACCGACACCGGCGGCGGCCCCGCCGACGCGGCCGACGAGACGGGACTAACCTCAGACGAAGAAGGCGAAATCGAAGATCATCTAAGGGGTCTCGGCTACGTCGAATAGGAGTTTCCCGCCGAGTGCTCCGCTGGTTGCGCATAGCGCGCTCATTGGAGCATTCGACTTGAAATAAGGAGGAAACGGTGCGCGCACGAAGGTCGTGTCTGTCCGTTCCGGGCTCTAGCCCCAAGATGCTTGGTAAGGGCCCCACCCTTCCGGCCGACGAGGTCTTCATGGATCTCGAGGACTCGGTGGCCCCACTCGCGAAGGAGGAAGCGCGAGGAAACGTCATCGATGCCCTCAAGAACAACGACTGGACCGGAAAGACGGTAGTCGTGCGAATCAACTCCATCGACACGCAGTGGGCGGCCGACGACCTGCGGACGGTCGTCGAGGCCGGTGGGCCCTACCTGGACTGCATCATGGTCCCGAAGGTCGAGTACGCCCACCAAGTCATGTTCGTGGATCACATGCTGCGCATGATCGAAACAAATACGGGACTCGAAAAAAGAATCGGCATTGAGGCGCAGATCGAAACGGCTACGGGACTACAGAATGTGCACGACATCGCCCACAGCTCCGATCGTCTCGAGACTTTGATCTTCGGGCCGGCGGACATGAGCGCCTCTCTCGGTCTTCCCACGGTCACGGCAGGGTTACCGATGCCCGGCTATCCGGGAGACCACTGGCACTGGGTGCTCGAAACGATCCTCGTGGCGGCCCGATCCGCCGGCCTGCAGGCGATCGACGGCCCCTACTTACTCATCAAGGACCTCGATGGATTCCGAGAGATGGCCATGCGGGCCCGCTCTCTCGGATACGACGGCAAGTGGGCGTTGCATCCAGGCCAGGTCGACGTCCTCAACGAGGTATTCACGCCGACCCAGGACGAGTACGACAAAGCCGAGGCCATGCTCGACGCCTACAAGCACGCCACGGAGGTCGAGCGACGCGGCGCCGTCATGTTCGGCAACGAAATGATCGATGAGGCATCTCGGAAAATGGCGACACAGTTTGCCGAGAGAGGCCGTGCCGCCGGAATGAACCGCGCGAAGAAGCTCGAGGACTTCGAGGAGGAGTGGGCGGCGAAGTGACGCTTCAGCTCACCGACACGCAGAAGGAGATCGTCGAGACGGTTCGCGATTTCGTCGAGAACGAAGTCATACCCGTTGCCGACGAGATGGAGCACCGGGACGAATACCCGGAGAAGATCGTCGAACAAATGAAAGAACTCGGGCTCTTCGGGCTGACGGTTCCCGAAGAACACGGGGGCATCGGCGAGTCCTTGCTTACTTACGCGTTGACCGTCGTGGAGCTGGCGCGCGGCTGGATGAGCTTGTCGGGTGTTCTGAATACGCACTTTATGGGTTGCTATCTCATCAATAAGTTCGGAACCGAAGAGCAAAAGACGAGCTTCCTTCCCCGAATGGCGACCGGAGAGATCCGAGCGGCGCTGGCGATGAGCGAACCCGAGGCGGGCTCCGACGTCCAGGCGATCCGCACAAAAGCCATCAGAGACGGTGACGAATACGTCATGAACGGCCAGAAGATGTGGCTGACGAATGGTCTTCGGTCGGGCATCGTGATGACGCTTGCAAAAACCGATCCGGAGGCCGACCCGCCGCACCGCGGCATGAGCATGTTCATTGTCGAAAAGAAGCCGGGCGAGGTAAAGCCGGCCCCCGGTCTGGATTGCGGCAAGAACATCGAGAAGATGGGCTACAAGGGCATCGAGACGATCGAGATGACCTTCAGCGACTTCCGTGCGCCGGCGTCGTCCCTTTTGGGACAGGAGGAGGGACAGGGGTTCCGCCAGGTCCTCGACGGGATCGAGGTCGGACGCGTCAACGTCTCGGCGCGCGCCGTGGGGGTCTCCACCCGGGCGTTCGAGGAGGCGATCCGTTACTCCCAACAGCGAAAGGCATTCGGTAAACCAATCAAGGATCATCAAGCGATTCAGATCCATCTGGCCGAGATGGGCACGACCCTCGAGGCGGCGAAGCTAATGCTCTATTCGGCGGCGGAGAAGAAGGCGAGCGGCGAGCGGTCCGATCTCGAGGCCGGCATGGCCAAGCTTTTCGCCTCCGAGGCGTGTCACGAGATCGTCACCAAGTCCCTGCGAGTGCACGGCGGCTACGGCTATTCGAAGGAGTTCACGGTCGAGCGGCTCTATCGCGACGCCCCCTTCTTGCTGATCGGGGAGGGGACCTCGGAGATCCAGAAGACCGTCATCGCCCGCCGGTTGTTAGAAAAGTACAGAATCCAGTAATTTCCTGGGAAATTCGGGCATTTGTGGACAAATTAGTACTCTCTGTAGTTGCCTAACTACTCGTTGTAGTAGTACTTTCGCACTAGTACAAACGGTCTAGTCATTGAAAACCGGTGGCGGTCCGCCTGGCCAGTGTCAAAACGACGGGGGAAAAGTTGTCCATGGGGATGGGTTCGACCTCCGGTGCCTCGCAATTAACCGACCTAGGCCTTAACGGGTCGGCGGGGCGACGCCGGTTGATCGCTTTATTGGAAGAGAACCGCGACGCGATCGCGCGTCGCTGGGGTGCGCAAGCGGGCGGCGACACGAAGCAGTGGCCGGAGTTCGACCGCTACCTCGCACAACTCATTGGTGGACTCTCAGACGTCTTTAGAGGTCGAGGTTGGGAGAGAACGCAGAAGGTGATCGATGAGATCGCCGAAGTACGGGTGCGCGCCGGCGTGGGACTCGAGCAGGGTCTTCAGCGTGCGTTGCTTGCAGGCCGTCACGTCATCCGACCCCTTTGTGGAGAGGATGTCGCGAAGGAGTGCGAGGAGCTCATGCTGGAGGCCCTCCACGAGTGCGTGTTTCGTTTCTCGGAGTCCTATCAGGGTTTGCGGTTGGCCTCCGAGAGCGAGCGCATGCACACGCGCATCATCAAGTCGCTGATCATGTCGCTCGAGGCGCGCGACCCTTACACCAAAGGGCACTCGATCTCCGTAGCCATTCTCTCCCAGCGAATTGCCGAGTCTCTTGGCAACGTCGATCCGGCCCGCGTGTATCTAGCGGGCCTTCTTCATGACGTCGGAAAGATCGGGATCCCGGACAACATCTTGATGAAACCTGCTCCCTTGACGCGCGATGAGTGGAAGATCATGAAGTCACACCCCGTCGTCGGCGCGAGCATTCTCAAACCGATCAAGCTGTACTCCGATGTCGTGTCGGCCGTGCTCACACATCACGAGAACTTCGATGGAACGGGTTACCCCTACGGAGTTGGTGGCCAAGACATTCCCGCCATTTCCCGAATTCTCAGAGTGGCCGACAGCTTCGATGCCATTACGACCACGCGCGCACACAGACCGAGTCGCAGCGCCGACGACGCGGTCATCGATATCACCGACGGCAAAGAAACTCTGTACGACCCCGAGACCGTCGACGCCTTCGTGAACATCATAGAAAAGCCTGGCATCACGAGCGAGCTCAGTCTCGCCACCCTGCAGATCGATCTAGGGGAGTTCGTCCTCTAGTTTGCGCAACGACTTCGTCCTTGCGAGCGCTCTCCGAACGGCCCTAAAGGGCCCTTCGTCGAGCGCGCGTGGGGGCCGCTCGTCTTTGTTCCGGCATCGCCTCCGGCGATACCGGGGCGTCCGCCGAATTGTCCGGCCAAGGACTCTTCGCCGGCCGCCTTCGTGGGGGCACGCTCGCCGAGGCTCGCTACGCCCCCACACCCCCAGCTTCGCTATCCCCCACACCCCCCTTTGTTTGCGCAAGGACTTCGTCCTTGCGAGCGCTGTCTCTAGAC
>JALZEI010000028.1 GCA_030862115.1 Actinomycetota bacterium | reverse complement strand
CGAGCGGCATCGGGCTTGTTGACCTCGGATGCTGTCGGACCGCTCGGGACGGACCGAACCGGGCGGTCCTACTTTCGTAGGACCGCGGAGCTAGTTCGTTAGCGCCGCGGTCATGCGGTATGGGATCTTTGGAGTGAGTCACCACTCCAAGGAGCCGAAGAACCCCTGTACGTCCTGAGCTAATAGGTGGGGTTCCTCCATCGCGGGGAAATGGCCGCCTCATGGCATCTCTGTCCAGCGTTGGACGTTGTAAAACCGCTCCGGCCATTCCCGAGGTGGTGAAGAGATGTCGGCGGGGAACAGCGCGATGGCGCACGGAACCTGGATCGGTTTCCACGCAATCGGATTGGGATTGTTCGTCGCTTCGAAATAGGGAAGGAAGGATGTAGCGATCGACCTCGTTGCCCAGTAGATGGTGATCGTGGTCAGCAGTTGGTCCTTCGTGAAGCGCGTCTCGGCGTCTCCGCCGCAGTCGCTCCACTCGCGGAACTTCTCGACGATCCATGCTGCGAGCCCGGCAGGGGAGTCGGTCAACGAGTAGGCGAGCGTCAGCGGTCGGGTCGCCTGGATATGTGCATAGCCACCTTCGGCCTGTTCCCAGCGGTTCTCTCTTTCGACGTAGGCACGTTCTGCCTCGGTGAGATCGTTCGCCGACTCCGCTCCGGGTGCGTAAACACCCGTTACGTGGATGCCCGTCACGTGTTCGGGATAGAACATGCCGAGCTTGGCGGTGATCCCTGCGCCGAGGTCTCCACCATGTGCACCGAAGCTCGTATGTCCTAGAATGTCGACCATCAACGTCTTCCACAGTTCGTGGATGGTCTGCATCTGCCACGGTTTGGGTGCAGCGACCGAGAACCCGTATCCGGGCAACGAGGGGATGACGAGTTCGTACCCGCCTCCGGCACTGATGTCACGGAGGGGTTCGATCAGATGCGTCAACTCGTAGAAGCTGCTCGGCCATCCGTGGGTGAGGATCAAAGGCATCGTGCCGGCGCCGATTGTCGCGCGGACGAAGTGGATCTGGTGTCCACCTATGTCTGCGGTGTAGTGCTTCCAGCGGTTGAGCTGTTGTTCTTGCTTTCGCCAGTCGAACTCGTCTCGCCAGTAGTCGAGGAGCTCAGTTAGGTATCCGTGCTGCGTACCGTAAGCCCAATCGCCGTGAGCGATGTCGGGCGGTAGGTGGGTTCTTGCCAGACGATCGTTCAGATCCTGCAGGATGTCATCCGCGACGTGCGGGTGGAACTCCTGAACTTCGATGGGTTTTCCCTCCGTGGCGAAGTCTAGGCAGGTTGCGGCTCTGCTTGTACCAATGACCTACGTCGGTGCGTCGGAGATCAGTATCCGCGATTGACATTCTGCGACATTCCTTATGTGGGAATGTCCGGGATGACCCGGGCCAAATCGTGGGATGAGATGCTCTTGGTCCTACTCGCCAGGCGGTGACGGTGGGACGCGGGGCTTGATGGTCGGGATTGCTTCACCGGCGCGGATCGCCGCTACGGTTTTGCCTACTTCTCCCGGCTCAAGAACGTAACGGCGGAAAGCGTCGTTGACGGCTCGATCGATCACCGTCTCGGACTTGCCGACCAGAGAGCGATTCCACGGAATCAAGAAAGATGGGACGTCAGGAAACCCGCGCAGGCTTACCGCCAACCCCCCCAAGTACATTGTCGAGGCTTCCTCGACGCCTATTGAGAGTCCACTCGCCTCTGTGGCGTGCTACACGTCTTGTTCGCCGGCCCCCGTGGCGCCAGGGCGCGTCCACTGGGGCACCGGTCGACCTCCCTTTCTCGGCCCCATCGGCGCACCATGTTCGTCGGTGCGCAAGAAGGAGTGGGTCGGGAGCTGCGGCCACCCCTCGGGCGAGTCCTCCCACTCCTCCCGCCGCCCGTAGGCGGTCATGTCGAGCAGCCCGAACGAGGGACTCAGCACCTCGTCGCCGCGGCCGGTCGTCCAGTACGTCAGGTAGATCTTGTCCTCCCGCCGCAGGTAGCAGGAGATCCGGCCGGCGACGCCGACGGTGGGGTCGTCGAGGTGAGCGATTGAGTACCACGGCGTCGTGTAGCCCATGAAGTCGCGGAATGCCGCGATCTCCTCGTACGGCCCGTCGCCGAGGATCGCGAAGGTGATCCCGTTGGCGTTGAGGTATGCCGCGTCGGCGGCGTCCCCCATGTTCCAGGAGTTCCTGGTGCAGCCCTCGCACTGCCACTCCCACGGCTTACCGTCGTAGAACATGTGGCTGTAGACGATCAGCTCGTCGCGCCCCTCGAAGACGTCGCCGAACGGGACCGGGCCGTCGGGGCCGACGACGGTGGTATCGGGCGGTACCTCTGTCATGGGCAGCCGGCGCCGGGCCGCGGCGATCGCGTCGCCCGCGCGGGTGTGTGCCTTCTCGCGCTTGCGCAGCTCGAGGAGCTGTCGCTCGAAGTCGTCGTGGTCGGTGACGGTCGGGGCCGGCGTGGTCATGGTTTCCTCCTTGCTCTCAACTAAGACCGGATCATGAGTGGAAACTCATCGTGGTCCGCCGCGACATTCGGGATTCCACCGATGAATTTCTGGGGCAGACCAGGTCCATAGGGCATCACCGGGACTCAGGAAAGAGGAAGACGATGCAAAAGGTGACTTCCGAGATCTCGATGTCGCTCGATGGTTTCATCACCGATCCCACTGCAAGCGTCGGAAGCCCGTTGGAGGGCCACGACCCCGGGCGACTTCACGACTGGCGGTTCGACGCCAAGACGGAGACCGACGCCGCGATCGTGGACGAGCTCTATGCCGCGACCGGGGCGGTCTTGATGGGGAAGCGGATGTTCGACGTCGGCTTCGAGCCGTGGGGCGACCCTCCGCCGTTCGGGATGCCGGTGTTCATAGTGACGCACGAGGCGCGAGAGCCCCTTCCCATGCAGGGCGGTACGACCTACACCTTCGTGACGGATGGGATCGAGGCCGCGCTCGAGCTCGCCCGTGCTGCCGCCGGCGACGAGAACGTCGGGGTCTGGGGCGGAGCGAGCATCATCAGGCAGTACCTGAAGGCCGGGTTGCTGGACGAGATGCAGATCCACCTGGTCCCCCTACTACTCGGCGGCGGTGTCAGGCTCTTCGAGGATTTCGACCCTGAGGGAATCGAATTGCGGAGGGCAAGCTCGATCGAGACGCCGGGTGCTACGCACCTTCGGTTCGACGTCGTGAAGTCGGTTCCGTCTTCCTGATTGGCTATCGGGCCGCTCGCCTTATCGCCGACCAGTGAGCCAACAGCAACATGACGAGAATGACGAGCCCAAGCGCTGCGATCGTCTCCGCATTGACGGAATTCATGACCGCCAGCGTTCCGATGACTACGACGGAGCCGATCGCCGGCGTGTAGACAAGGCTGGTGTTCTTGTTCATCGTGTAATCGAAGCCCGTGAGTCCCACGCGAGCTCGGATCCGAGCCTCGTCATGGAGGTTGTTCCGACCCCAGAGCGACACGGCCACCATGGCGAGAAGCACAAGGATCTGACCGCCTACGAGCAGGTCACGCATGCTC
>JALZEI010000027.1 GCA_030862115.1 Actinomycetota bacterium | reverse complement strand
ACAGCTATTGCCCTGTGCCACCAAGGCCCTTTCTTCCCCGGGCCCCCTTCTCCGGCGCGACCATCGCGCCGCCCACCGCACCGACGTCGGGCGCCGGTTTCCTCCTACCGGACCTTCGCTCGGCGCTTAACCCCCATCCAATCAGGGGCCTGCGACAAAAGAACGCGAAATTCCGCCTCGTGGAGAAAAAAGTTCAAACTTTTTCGGGCCTTGATGGGGACCCGCCTGGCCCGCCGTTCCGCCAAGGCGAGGCCGAGGTCAGCCTCGCCGGGCGCTCTGAAGGACAGCTCACGTTTCGTCCTCTGTATGTCCGAGCAGATCAGGAATTAGTGGGTGCAGTTCCCCGTGCCGACCGCTTGGGTGCGTCGGGCCCCCTCGCGCACCTCGTCTTCCACCTCCTCACCGGTTAGCGCGTAGCCGGTATCTCCGTCGGTCGTCGAGGCGGCAAAGACGACCCCCGCAACGTCCCCAGCCGGCGTCACGAAGGGTCCGCCGGAATCTCCCTGACGAACGGGCGCCCGCAGCTCGTAGACCTCTCGCTGGACCTCGTCGCGACCGTAGATGTCGCGGCCGCGCGCTTGGAAAACGTTTTGCACCGCAGCGGGCTTGGCCACGAGCCGGCCCTCTCTCGCCCCCGGATAGCCCAACGTCGCGCCGGGGGCGCCGCGCTCGAGCTGCTCGGTGCGTAACGGCAGCGGTTTGGTGGGAAGTTCTGCAACTTTGATCACCGCAAGGTCCAGGTGATCGTCGAACAAGACGACCGTACCCGTCACGCCGGCGTCGATCGTCTCCTGGTATTCGATCGTCACCCTGTCGCCTCCGGCAACGACGTGAGCGTTGGTAACAACCGTGTCCTCGGCGGCGACCCACCCGCTGCCCAGCTGCGTGCCGCCGCAGGCGGGGACCACGACTCGCACGGTCGCGTCGTCGGCGGCGCGCGCGGCCTTGTTGGCACTCTTGTTGGAAGGAAGCTTCACCGGCTCTCCGCTGCCGGGGGGGATCCCGACGAAGACCTGCGGGAAGCCCGACGTGTCCAGGTATTGCTGCAGGTAACGCAATAGGTCGGGGGGACGGGAAACGTTGTTTGCGATTCGCAACACCGCGGAGTTGGAGAGCTCGTTGGCAACCGCGCGCGAGGGTCCGAGAACGAGCACCGACCCCACGAGCCAGTAAGCGACGAACGCGGCGATGGCTCCAATGACGGCCCCCAGGCCCGCGTCGACCTTGCCCAGCTGCGCCCGTTTCGCCAGGGCCCCGAAGCGAGCGCCGATCACGTAGCCGATGATCTGGCCGATTGAGAGCGTGATGAAGACGACGACGAGCGACAGAAGCGCCGCCTCCACGCCCGCCCTATCGGTGTACTCGCGCACCAAGCGCGGACCGAGGTAGGCCCCCAGCAAAAGACCCATGAATCCACCGGCGTATTCGAAGATCTGCCGGAGCGCCCCGCGATACCAACCTCGCCAGGCCAGGATCAAGGCGATCAGGAGGATGACGAGGTCGGCGACGTTCAGCCCCCCACCTCCAACCCGGTGCGCAAAGCCTGCACGGTAAGGCCAAAGTTCAGAAACGCCACGATCCCGAACACGACCCAGGGAATGTCCTCGTACCTCTTGGCCAGACGGTGACCCATCAGCAAGAGAAAGAGTGGGAACAGTAGCCCGTAGGTGTAGTGCCGCCATTCCGGGCCTCGCCTATCCAAGAACAGATACAAAATCCCTCCGGCGATGATCTGCACCCCAAGGACGACCTGGGCGCCCGCCAAGACGCGCCAGAAGTTCTCTCCGGGAGGCTTGTTGCGAATCAAGCCCGCCGCCGTCCACAGAGCCAGGATCAGAAAGATCGCCGGCACGACAAAGCCCAAATACTTGTGGAAGTCACTCATGCCAGGGCGAAGGTTACGTGGCGGGGGCCGCAATCGCCGACAACCGGTCGACGCACCTCTCCAGCACCTCGTCGACGGAGCGCTCGAGCTGGGGCCGGTAGGCGCGCGACCCGTCCTCTGGCCCTCTGTCGTCCAACCACGACGGCGGGATCGCCTGGCGCGCGCCGCACATCTCGGCGAAGTGAACCGTCCAGATCTTCGGGACGACGGTTTCCGATTGGTAACCTCCGCCCCCCGTCGCGACCCAGCGACCGTCCGCGTTGTCGTGCGCCAGGTCGTGAAGGATGCGGGCCATCGGCGGATACGCGGCCATGGTCAAGCCGAGGTTCGCAAGCGGGTCTCCGTAATGGGTGTCGGCCCCCAGTTGCGTGAGGATCAGGTGAGGCCTGAACGCCCGCGCCAGCTCCGTGCCCGCACGCTCGAGCACCCAGAGATAGTCGGCGTTACCGGTCCCCGGCAGGAGAGGAACGTTTGCAGAGGTACCGAGGCCGGCGCCCGTGCCGGTCTCGTCTTCGAAGCCGGTTCCGGGGTACAGATAGCGCCCCGATTGATGCAAAGACAAGGTGAGGACTCGAGGATCGTCGTAAAAGATCCACTGCACTCCGTCGCCGTGATGCACGTCGACGTCGATGTACATGACACGCCACTCCGGCTGCAGCTCGAGGACCTTGGCGATGGCAGCGGCGGGGTCGTTATAGAGACAGAATCCCGACGCTTCACGGCGGCGGGCGTGATGAAGCCCACCGGCGGGGTTAAACGCATGTAGCGCGTTTCCCGACGCGACTTGCTCGGCGGCCGTGATCGAGGCGCCGCAAACCGCGGCGGAGGCGACGTGCATGTTGGCAAAGATCGGATCGTCGGGGGTTCCCAGACCGAACGGCAACCCCTGTGCGGGGTCGACGATCCCGGCGTCGATGTCCTTCACCATTGTCACGAAATCCGAATCGTGCACGGCGAGAATCTCGTCGTCTGTGGCCGAGCGCGAGGTCACCTCGGAGACCTCCTGGCGCTCCAGTAGCCCGAGCTCGCGAATGTTGTCGTAGGTGAACAGGACTCTTTCCGGACGAAGCGGGTGTGACGAGCCGAAGTCGTAGGCGCGCGCGATGTCCTCGACGGTGACGAGCCTTACCGGACCGGCCACTAGGCTCCCGGTTCTCCGCCCGCCAGTTCCTTAGAGCGCTCCATGGCGGCCTGGATCGCGTTTAGGAACGCCGCGCGAACCCCCGACTGCTCCAGCACGCGGATGGCGCGGATCGTCGTACCCCCCGGCGACGTGACCATCTCGCGCAATTCGACGGGATGCATCTTCTCGTCCCGCAACAACTTCGCCGACCCGAGCATCGTCTGGACAACCAGGTCCGTGGACACCTCGCGCGACAGTCCGAGCAGGATTCCGGCCTCGATCATCGCCTCGGCGAGCAGCGCAAAGTATGCGGGGCCGGAGCCGGAGATCGCCGTTACCGCGTCGAGATACTCCTCTGCGACCACGACGACACGACCCACATGGCCGAGTACGTCGCCGGCGAGTTTTAGATGCTCATCCTGCGCGTGTTTTCCGGAGGCGATCCCGGCCATGCCCTCGTGAACTACGGACGGTGTGTTCGGCATCGCTCTCACTACCGGCACGTCGACGGTTAGACGTTCCTCGATGAAGCTTGTTGGAATGGCTGCGATCACCGAGAGAACCAACTGATCGGCAACGAGTTCGGTGGAGATGCTCGACAGCAAGACCTCTATGTCTTGTGGTTTGACGGCCAGCACCACGACCTCGGCCCCCTTGACCGCGGCGGCGTTCTCCAGGGAGGTCTCCACTCCGTAGCGGTCGCTTAACTCGGCCAACCTTTCCTCGCGACGTCCGGTAACCGCGATGTCGCCGGGTGAGCGCCAGCCCGACGCGAGCAGCCCGGCCACGAGAGCCTCACCCATCTTTCCTCCGCCGAGCACTGCAAGTCTCGCCATAGCGCTGTCTATGATGGCATCTCGGCCGGCGGCTACGACCCGAGGGAGGCACAACGACGTGCTCGGACGAACTTTGCTCTGGGCTTCGGAAAAAGAGAGCATCCAGAACCTCCTGTCCCGGAGCAAACTCACGAAGTCCGTCGTCGATCGGTTCGTCGCCGGGGAGGACTTAGAGAGCGCCATCCGGGTCATCAAGGACCTGAACTCCAAGCGCATCGGCGGCATCCTCGATCTATTGGGGGAGGGCGTGACCAACATGACGGGGGCGCAGGCCGCCGCCGACGACTATCTCGCCGCGATCAAAAGGATCGAAGAGACGGGTGTCGACACAACGGTCGCCGTGAAGCCGACTCAACTAGGGCTGGCCTTAGACAAGGGGGCGGCGATCGATCATCTTCGCCGTCTGGCGGCCGAGGCACAGGCGATCGGGACCTACGTCGAGATCGACATCGAGCAGTCTGCGTACGTATCTGACACGCTCGATCTCTATCGGACGCTTCACGCCGACTTCCCCGAACTTCGCCTGGCGTCCCAGGCGTACCTTCGCCGGACTCCGACCGACCTCCAGATGATGGCGAACCTCAAGCCTCGAGTCCGCTTGGTCAAAGGTGCGTACGCCGAACCGGAAACGGTTGCCTTTCAAAAGAAGCGCGAGATCGACGGACAGTACGCGTTTTTGACCGACTGGCTCTTCCAGCAAGGTACGGACCCCGCCCTTGCCACTCATGACGGCAAACTCATCGAGCACGCGAAGAATGCGGCGTTACGGGCGGGGGCCGGTCGGGACGGGTTCGAGATCCAGATGCTCTACGGCATCCGCCGGGAGTTCCAGGAACAACTGGCGCAACAGGCCTACAGGGTGCGGGTCTACGTGCCCTACGGATCGGCCTGGTATCCGTACCTCACGCGGAGGCTGGCGGAAAGGCCGGCGAACCTGGCCTTCTTCCTGCGCGCTCTGGCGCGGGGCTGACTACCGGCAAGACAAAAGCCCCAGGAACCTCCGGTTCGCCGACTCTCGTGCACTTCCCCACACACGAGAGCCACCGATCCGTCGGCTTCTGGGGCCCGTCTTCCCTGGGGCCATCCGCCAGACCGAGGTCTAGCGACCGGCACCCGTATGGGAAGCGCAGAACATAGTCAGCGCGTTCGATCGCGTCAACGACTTGAACATGCAGTCAGGGCCGCAAATGCGCAGGTCACAGGCGTCGCTATTTTCTTCGCGCATCAGAGGTTTTTTTTCGCGCTAGTTACTTGCGTTCAAAGAGTTGAATCATGCACGTCAACAGGTACACAACTCGGGCTCTCGTCGCGATAGACATTCGTACAGTTCCAATAAGGCGTCCGCGGTGGTTGCCCATGAAAAGGCGTGGGCTCGCCGCGCGGCCTCAAGTCCGAACGCAGCCCTTAGAGCCGAATCCGACAACAGCGTCTTTAACCGTGCGGCGAAGACAGCGGGGTCGCGGGTCGCGACCAGGAAACCGGAAGCCCCTTCGCCGACAATGTGGGCCAGGCCCCCCGTTGAGGTTGCAACGACCGGGAGACCGCATGCCTGAGCTTCGAGCGCGGCAAGCCCAAACGATTCCGAATGCGAACACATAACGAGGGCGTCGGCCGCCCGATAGAAGTCGGGCAGAGCCGCGTGCGCCTTAGGTCCCACGAAACGGACGTGGTCCTCGATCCCCAAATCCCGAGCCAGCGTCTTCAGGCCGGCCAGTTCGACCGAACCTGTGGGGCCACTGGGACCCCCGACCAGAACCAGGGTGAGAGGCCGATCGAGCGCCGGCACCAGCTGCTCCACCGATCGGAGCGCCAGCTCCAGCCCCTTAAGCGGTTGGATGCGCCCGACATAGAGCAGGACCGGTCCGTCCCCCAGCCCCGTGATACGGCGGGCGTCGTCCGGGGGGCCGGGCGAGAAGACCTCGTGATCGACGCCCGGATGGATGGTCTTGATCCGGTCGTGCGGAGCCGCGTACAGACAGGCAAGCTGTTGCCAATCGTCGTCGGTAGAAGCCACGAGAACGTCCGCCGCCTCGATGACCTCGCGCTCCCCATCTACACGCATCTGCGGTTCGGGACGGTCCCCCGGAGCCAGCCGGTGGTTCTTGACCAGCCCGAGGGTGTGATGCGAGTGGACGAGCGGGACGTCCCAGCCGGCGGCGAGCCGTCCCCCCGCGAGACCGGAGGGCCAGTAATGGGAATGGATGACGTGGTAGCGGAGCCGCTGAGCCGAAGCAAACAGCCGAACGCCGTCGACGAAATCGTCTATGTAGCCCGGCACCTCTTCCTTGAGCACGGGTCCGGTAGGGCCGGCCGGGACCTTGATCACACGCACACCGGGAAACAGCTCCGTTGCTCTCGTGTGCCCGTCGTCGGCACGCGTGTATATGTCCGTGGAGACGCCCACTTCCCTCAACGCCTCGGCGACGTTGCGCACGTAGACCGTCATGCCCCCGGAATCGCCCGCGCCGGGCTCAAGTAGAGGTGAGGAGTGAAGCGAAAGAACGGCAACGCGCTCGACCATGGGAGTCATGGTAGGTCCCCGGCGAATCAGCCGGAGACCCGTCGGATCGTCACATTATTTAACGGGACGGCTTGCGCGCCGAGCCGATACTTATATGGCTCCGAACCGCGCAGCAAGTCGAACACACTGAGCCTTTCGTCGAGGGCGCGTCGCACCAGCTCGAAGACCAGCTTCAACCCCGGCGAGGACTGCGCATA
>JALZEI010000005.1 GCA_030862115.1 Actinomycetota bacterium | reverse complement strand
TCTTACGCCTGGGGACGCGGCCGCGCGCGTGGGTCCGACAACACCAGTGATCGAAGCAACGTCGGCGAAAGCTCCGCCGGCTCGGTCGCGTCGATGAAGTCGCCTAGTACCGATACGAAGCGCTCGGAATCATCGCGATGCGGAAAATGTCCGGCGCCGGCGAACAGCTCCAATCTGCTGTCTGGAATGAGCGCGTGCGCCTCTTTTCCGTGTCCGACCGGGATAAACCTGTCGCGGTCACCCCAGACGATGAGGATCGGCAACAACTGTGCGAGGTAGAGACGATCTCGCGCGTCTATGCGTTGCCCTTGCACGTCTAGAACCGTTCGCGCCGTGGTGATAAAGGCGCGGCGTGTCTCACGATCTTTCAGCGACGCCAGGTGGTCGACTACGTGGCCGATGGACGGCTTTATGGCCAACCCGGCGCGCACGAACGGTGACATCATGCGCGTCACGCGATCGCTCGTCGCCACGGAGAGCACGAGATCGGCACCCGGAAGCGTTGCGGCTCGAAGAAAGGGCGTTACCTCGGGACCTAACCCGCCGCTGCCAACCAGGATGAGGCGCTCGATCAGCTGCGGGAACTGATAGGCGAATTGCATCGCGACGCCCCCGCCCATCGAGTGACCGACCACCGTCACCGGACCGACATCTAAGACCTGCAGGAGATCCCGCAGCCCGGAGGCGTAGGAGCCCAGCGAGTAGTCGCCCTTGGGCTTGGCCGAACGGCCGTGGCCGAGGAGATCTGGGGCGATGACGTAGAAGCGCTCCGCCAGCTTCGGTAGGACCAGATCCCAGGTGTCGTAGCTGCCGGCGATGCCGTGCACGAGTAAAACCGCCTCGCCCTTGCCGCCGTGCGCGAAGCCCACCTCGTGGCCGTGGAGGGCGAGCCGCTCGTGTCGAATAGGGGCGCCGGAACCGAAGGCGCCGCGGGGCCGGACACTCGATTGCACCCGTTCAGGTAACATCTCGTGATGTTACACCATTCAGTGTTATTATGCCGTCCATGAGCGAGGACCGTTTTACCATCGACGAGCTGGCCCGGAGCGCCGGGATGACGGTCCGGAACGTCAGGGCGCATCAGACGCGGGGCCTCCTGCCGGCCCCCACTATCGAGGCCCGTACCGGCTACTACGACTCAGAGCACCTCGCCCGCCTCCAGCTCATCAAAGAGATGCAGGACGGCGGCTTCAACCTCGCCGCAATCAAGAGCTTGTTGGAGTCGGCGCCCGTGGGCAGTGGCAAGGACCTGCTCGAGTTCCAACGGGCCATCCTTCGGCCGTGGCAACACGAGGAGCCGCGCATCTACGACATCGAGGACCTCGCCGAGCTTTACGGACACGAGATAACGCCGGAGATGGCGAACCGCGCGCAGGAGTTGGGGCTGGTCACCCTTCTGGACGACGGGCGGGTCGAAGTGCACAGCCCCTCTCTCATCAAGGCGGGGGCCGAAGTCGTGGCGATGGGCGTACCGCTTGAAAAGGTCAACGAGGTTTTCGAGGAACTCATGGAGCAATCACGGACCGTTGCACGCACCTTTGTCGAATTCTTCATCCGCAACGTCTGGAAGCCCTTTGAGGAAGGAGGCTCGCCCGAACAGGATCTGCCTCGCGTGCGCGCGGCCCTCGATCGACTGCGTCCGGTCGCATCGCAGGCATTGCTGTCGGCCTTCCACATGACGATGACGGCGGGGGTCGAAGCGGCCTTTGGGGCCGAGATCGAGCGCAATCTGCGCAGCAAGCAGGAGGCAAGCTGATGTCTGAGCCGGCCCTTCCCTCGAGCACGCGCGTCGCGATCGTCGGAAGCGGGTTCTCCGGATTGGGTCTGGCGATCGCGCTGCAACGCAAAGGCATCGATCACGTGGTACTCGAAAGGCGCGGCGACCTGGGCGGCACCTGGAGAGACAACTCCTATCCCGGATGCAAGTGCGACGTCCCCTCGCACCTCTACTCC
Organism: Actinomycetota bacterium; assembly: GCA_030862115.1. GTDB lineage: Bacteria > Actinomycetota > CADDZG01 > CADDZG01 > WHSQ01 > JALZEK01. Next base: position 3,687 of record JALZEI010000005.1, on the reverse strand, counting down.
TATTCTTTTGCGCTCAATCCGAACTGGAGTCACACGTACTCATCCCAGCCGGAGATCTTCGACTACCTGCGCGACTGCGCGGCTCACTTCGGCGTCACACCAAAGATCCACTTCAACACCGAAGTGACGGGCGCACAGTGGGACGACAAGGCGAAGCACTGGGCGATCGAGACCTCGAACGGCCCACTGACGGCCGACGTTCTCGTGGCGGCCAACGGGGGTCTGGCGGAGCCCGCGCAACCCGACTTCCCCGGCATCGATTCGTTCGAGGGCGCCGTCTTCCACTCGGCAAACTGGAACAGTTCGCACGAGCTGAGAGGGCGTCCTGTTGCGGTGATCGGTACGGGAGCCACGGCCGTCCAGATCGTGCCCTCCATACAGCCCGAGGTCGAACACCTCACTCTCTTTCAACGCACCCCAGGTTGGGTCCTACCCCACACCGACAGACCGACCACGCGCTTCGAGCGAGCTCTCTACCGGCGGGTACCGGCCCTGCAGAAACTCGTACGCCACTCGATCTATTGGGCGCGAGAGATGTTGGTGTTCGGCATGACCAAGGATCAGCGTTTCCTCAAGCCCATTCGAAAGATCGCGACTGCGCACCTGCACAAACAGGTCAAGGATCCGGAGCTACGCGCCAAGCTCACGCCAAGGTTCTCTCCGGGCTGTAAGCGCCTCTTGCTGTCCAACGACTACTACAGGTCTCTGACTGCTCCCAACGCCGACGTGGTCACCGAACCCATAGATCAGATCTCTCCCGGAGGGATCATCACCGCCGACGGAATAAAGCACGAGGTCGACACGATCGTCATGGCTACGGGATTCCGCGTCACCGACAATCCGGCCCACGGTCGTATCAAGGACCACAAAGGGCGCAGCCTTCTCGAGGCGGGTAAAGAGGGAGGGTTCCAGGCATACAAGGGCACGTCGATCGCCGGGTTTCCCAACCTGTTCGTGTTGACCGGACCCAACACCGGTATCGGCCACACCTCTTTGTTGGTCATGGTCGAGGCCCAGATCCCCTACATCGTCGACGCGCTGAGCTTCATGGAGGACAAGGGGGCCGCGGCGATCGAGGTCCGCGCCGACAGACAGCAGCGCTTCAACAAAAATCTGCAGAAGAGGATGAAACGCACGGTGTGGAACGCGGGCGGATGCTCGAGCTGGTATCTCGACGATAAGGGACGAAACGTCACGATGTGGCCCGATTTCACGTGGAAGTACAAGCTCATGATGCGCCGTTTCGATCCCGACGCCTATCGTATCGAACGTAAATCCGTGTGAGACGCCGGTTCTCCCTTTCGGGTGCTCACGTCCTCGTAACGGGTGCCGGTCGCGGGATCGGACGCGAGACCGCGCTCGCATTCGCTCGCGAGGGGTCGACCGTCTACTGCGCCGATATCGACGAGGAAAGCGCCGCCAAGACTGCAGCCGATTGTGGGGGCGAGTCGTATGCGATGGATGTTTCCGACGTCGACTCCGTAGTAGCGGTGGCCGAGCTCGTCCACTCGGATGTCGGAGCGCTCGATGTCTTGGTCAACAACGCCGGGGTCGGGGCGAGTGGACGCTTCCTCGAGATGTCGGAAAGAGACTGGGACTGGATCATGTCGATCAACTTCATGGGCGTGGTGAATTGCTGTCGAGCCTTCGGACCCAAAATGGTCGAGCTTCGACGAGGACACGTAATCAACGTGTCGTCGGGACTTGCGTACACGCACACGGCCATCGAGCCCGGCTACGGAGCGAGCAAAGCGGCGGTACTCGCCCTCTCGCGCAGCCTTCGCAACGACTGGCAGCGACATCGTGTGGGCGTGACGGCAGTGTGTCCCGGAGTGATCGACACGCCGATCGTGGATCACACTCGCTATCTGGGGGCCGAGGCCGACCCGAAGAAGGTCGCGCGCACGAAGAAATTGTTTCGACACGGCCACCCACCCGAGAGCGTCGCGAATGCGATCGTTCGGTCGGTCAACCGGAACCGGGCCGTCGTGTTGGTGGGGGCCGAAGCCAAGTTCGGCTGGCACAGCCAGCGCCTCTTCCCCATAGCGCTCACCGAACGCTTCGGTTTCCTAGACTCCCGCCTCCGCGGTTAGCACCCTTGCGCCATCAGGCCGCCATGCATTTGTTGTTCATTGTCGTCTGATGCCCGGTAACCGGGCGCCATCCGACAATGTTCTATGGAATCAGGGCCGCCGTGCGGGGGGCCCCCATTTCTGACTACCCCTTCTTTTTTCGTTCGCAGCTCTTCGGGACCTTGAAACCGTCTTTACCGTCGGCCTTTGATTCGAAGTCGCGTTGTTTCGCGTCCACGCCGAGACCGCGTCGGGCGAACGTTCGCCAGATCAGGCACTCGTTATCGCCTGGGATCTTCTTCGCCGGGTTGCCGGTAAGCGCCGCGTCGGCGGCGATGATGGCGTCCCGAGCATCTTCAAAACCGGGTTCGCACACGGCGAACTTCATTCCGTCTATGACAAGCTGGATCGTGAGGTTGTTGCCACCCGTCTTCCAGGACTCATACGGGTTCGGGTTGAAGCCGTGCTTGTCGACGAGATTCCAGTAGAGATCCCAGAGCATCGAAGCCCACACGTAACCGACGCCGTGAGGCTCGCGGGCCGACTTGATCGTCTCGTAGGTCGAGGGGTTGACCTTCATGTCGGTCGAGTAGGGCGTGATGCGGATTCCCTTGCCGGAGCGTTCTTCTTCGTGATACACGACGTAGGTACCGATTCCACGCGGGGTCTTTCCGTCATCCTTCGGACGCATGGTGAGGACGTAGGACCAGAAGTCGCTCCAGCCCTCCCCCTCGCGCTCGTCGTGCGTGCGAAGGCAACTGACGCTGTCGGGCCCGCCGACCAGGCGGTTCGAAATCCCATGGCCGTACTCATGGGCGATAACGCCGCCGTCTAAGTCGCCGTCTCGCACCTGCCCGTTGTACTCGCGCACTATGTCATCGAAGCCAAGGCCCAGCGTGTCGAAAGCGTCCACCCATAGATACATCTGCATACGGCCCGGCAGGCCGTCGGCCGGGGTTGCGAAGCTCGCGTTGAGAACGCCCCCGCCATCCTGCGCCTCGGCCTGGACCTCGTCCCCCCCGCGTCCACGACCGGTGTAGTTCGAGGCCTGGAAGTTCCCCGCCTTCTCGTCGAAGCCGTATCGATAGGTCACGTCGTGCATGACGTTGTTCCAGTAGAAGAGGTTGTCCACCGCTGCAGCGCGGTAGACGAGCGGCGTCGCGTCGAAGGTGGGAATCGGATGGTCGAAGTCGAGTCCCCGCCCACCGTCCGGCTGACTTCCCGGGTCGGGGGCATTGTCGTTGACCGTATCCGTATAAGCATTGACGTTGTTGCCGCGCGTGATCGTGAACTCGGGTCCCGCGACGCCGTTGGTGTCGTGCCATCCAAAGGGGGAGGCCCGCGCATCGGCCGGGTTGACGATCACCGATCGGTCGCCGTCGTTAGGACTCTCCAGCGGCATCGCGTAGACGTTGTAGGACGATCCGTCGTCGGGACGATTCGGCGGGAGAACCGGATCGATAAGGGCCTCCGCAAGATGGGCGTCCTCGGTCCGCGCCGTCCTCGCCGCGATGTCTCCTTGATTCTCACTGTCGATGAGGTCGAAGCGCTGCAAGATTCGGCCGTTGGCGGCGTCGATGGAGATGTTCCACCAGTGACGCAGGGTCTGGATCTG
>JALZEI010000283.1 GCA_030862115.1 Actinomycetota bacterium | reverse complement strand
GGGGCTACATCGGCTCCGTGCTCGGCACTACCCGCCAGGCGGCAGAGCAACGCTTCAACAAGCCTGTGAAGCCCTGGCGGTAGGACAGACACTTGCCACCGGGGGTGGCGGGAGTGCCGGCTCCGCCTTGCGCTCCCCCGCCGCCCCCTCGACGGCCTCAGCGAGCGCCCGAAGCCACTCAGCGACCTCTGCGGGCGTCTGGCGGTCAAACACGAGCGTCTGGCGAGGGTAGATGGAGTGCCGATCCCAGGTCAGCACGTGCACCGAGCCGTTGTGGAGCTGGACGAGCACCGAGGCCTCAGCGGGAGCCGACGCCGGCACTTCGGAGAGCACGACCTCGCCCTTGAAGCGCTGCACCTAGACCAGCCCCAGGAGCCGGCAGACCGGACAGTCGCAGGGACGGAGTACTCGCCACGCCCGCAGCAGACGGTGGCGGCGGTGGCGGTGGCGCCTACCCATGACTCGCCAGACACGCCGGATCGTCGCACAGCCAGGCGATCACCCGAGGGGTGGTGTCCTTGGGCGGGACCGCCAGCTTGGGAGCCTTAGGCGGCTTCTGAGCGCCCGCCCTTCGATGCTGTTGACCTCGACGCCGACTCATGCGCACCTCAGAACTTCTCGCCCGCTATCGAAATCGAGCCGTCCGACAAACCCGAGCACGTCCGCATCCTGCGGCCCCAGCGCTACGTCCAGCTCTCGAGCCAGACGATTGAACCCCGCAGCAGTTTCCTTCGACAGTGGGGAGGCCATGCCCCTCGACTGAAGGAACAGCCACCCGAGGAAGGAGCGCTGTTTCGCCGGCGACAGCTCCGACCGCTGGACCTTCTCAATCACCCGATCAGCCGCGCTCACTTCGACTCCCATCGCCGACCACTCCCATCTGTTCTGCGCCAACGCCTCGACGTTGCTCCGTGTCAGGTCCTCTAGTGCCCTGATCCCGCCGTAGTTCTTCGCCCAGCCGCCCCGGGCCTCAACCTCCCACCGGAGAGTTCCCGGCGCCGCTTTGCCCTGGCTCTCAGCGTGCTTGTCGTACAGCCGCACCGACCCGGCCCCAGAGCCGACCATGAGGGTCTGCGCCCCGTTGCGGGACGGGTCGAAGTGCACCAGGTTGCGCCTGGCCCACGGCCGGCGAACCGGCCCCAGGCCACGCAGGTAGAAGTCCGAGCGCTCCACGTCGGTGAAGTCCCTCGCCACGTCCAGCCGCTTCACCCTGGCGTCGGTCACGGCCTGGTCTACGTCGACGAGCTCCGACGCCTTGCGCAGCACCAGCGGCACCACCTTGGCGAGCGCCTCGACCGGCGCCAGCGACACGCCGTCCGGGTCCTCGACCCTCGACGGGTTGAACTCGACTTTGGCCCACGTCTCGCCGCCGTTGACCTCGCTCACACCGACGAAGGCCCGCACCTTTCCGGCGACGTCGACGAAGCCGCTCCGGGTTTCTGCTGCCATCGGCGAACCGGGCTGGCGCACGCTGATCGTCGACCAGGCAGAGCGGTCGCCCTCCCACTTGCGCACCGGGAAGGAGAGGCTAAGCCGATCCACCCCGACCGCCGTCGGTTCGATTTTCGAACCAGTTCCCCTTCTGTTAGAGAGGGGAACTGCGCCCGCTACGCCGGATCGGGTGGGCGACATTGGACAGCAGCAGGCAGCCCGGCAAGGCCACCGCAGTGGATGAGTGTTGAACGCATGGGGCGAAGATTACACCAGTGTGATTCTCTCGCCGGCACGCCCGAAGTGAAGAAGCCCCGCTTGCCGGCGGGGCCTCTTCTGCGTTCGCATCATCCACTTCGCCATCCAATGGGCGCAGCCTCTGGCGGTTCCCTCAGGACTTACGGTTGGTCCAGCCTGGGGCCTATCAGAGGGCCGGTCACTGAGCGGTGCCGACCTGGCGCCATTGTACATCCGGGTGAGACAGCGGAAACAGCCCAGCGGGTGGTCAAGAGATCGGGAGGGGTGAAGCTCCACCCGACCTCTCTCCCGATGGTGGGTGAGTGACGCCCGGGCCGTCAAGGGACGCTTCGCTCTACGCCCTTGACTGCCCTGGCTTGGAGTGCGGAACGACAAACAAACGTCAACTTGGCCTTGACACGGCGCACTCGTCAAGGTATGATTGACGCATGACCGAACCCATCCGACTCGACCGGACCAACTTCAGCAAGGGCACGCCACTCCACGACGTTCACCTGGCCCAAGCCGCCGTCCTCGACGCCCAGGAGGAGCTCCACCGCCAGGTTCTCGCCGCCCGTGACGCCGGCTGGTCGTGGGGCTACATCGGCTCCGTGCTCGGCACTACCCGCCAGGCGGCAGAGCAACGCTTCAACAAGCCTGTGAAGCCCTGGCGGTAGGACAGACACTTGCCACCGGGGGTGGCGGGAGTGCCGGCTCCGCC
>JALZEI010000260.1 GCA_030862115.1 Actinomycetota bacterium | reverse complement strand
GTCGTTCCCCGGGTCTCCGAAAAAGGTACCGGCCCCGCCCCACCTGCTCCCCGACCCAGAGTAGATAAGGTCGTCGCCCTCTTGTCCGAAGAGTTCGTCCCGCATCTCTCCACCCTTGACGACGTCGTCGCCGGGCCCTCCCCTGAGGCGGTCCTTGGCCCCATCTCCTCGAACGAGATCGTTTCCTTCGCCGCCTTGGATGCGGTCACGCTCGCCGGCTCCCCTGATCTTGTCGTTTCCCGCTCCCCCGTCGATCGAGTTGGATCCGTCCGATCCACAAATGAGGTCGTTCCCCCCGCCCGCGTTGATGCCCTCGTTTCCCTCGAGAATGATGACGTCGTCGCCCGGAGTGCCGTATCTGTAATTGCCGACGGAGATGATCGTCGTCGGAAACTCGCCGAAACAAGTGGGCTTGGACGCGTTCGCCGTAACCGGTTGCAGCACCATAAGGACCATCGCTCCCAAGACAAACCTGCGCATGCCGCCTACCTCGCTCCAAGTCTTTGTGCCCGACCCCCAATACCGGTCTCGACCCTCGCGCGGTTCCCAGGACCGCTCCTTAATTAGTTTTGCGGCCAAAAAAAGAGAGCGGCCCGAACGAGAAAAGGGCGACCCCGGAGGGCCGCCCTTTTTACGTTGCTCGCTTACCTAGGGTTTCGGCTTCTTTGGAGATGTCACGATGATGTCCCGTCCCGGTTCGGGCCCGGTGTACTTGAAGATCCACAGCCCGCTGTCCCGATCGGAACCAAGGATGTACGGCCTGTGGTTCTGGCCTCGGTAAATCGGGAACACGCCCCAGAAGTCGTTGCCCTTCGGGTGGATGTACTTACCGAGCTGCCTGAGGCCGATGTCCTTGTTGAAACCGACGACCCGCATACCAAGCGAGTACCACGAGATGTAACCGAGGTTGACACCCCGACGCCGGTCGTTCTTGATCTCGTGGATCGACAGAGTGCCGTGACCGAAGGCCCACTCCTCTTGCAGGGCGGGCTTCGGCGCGTAGGCATCTAAGTGCTCGAGGGTATTCGCGTTGACGAGGTTCAGATAACCCCAGGCGTCGAATATCGACGTCGCCCTGATTTCCTCTCCGAGGTCCCCGGGGGCCGGCTCGTTGTTGTCTGCGTCTGGCGACTCGTAGGGGACCTCGTAACTGGGAGTCGTGTTGAACAACAGGTGCATCATCTTATGGCTGATGCAGATCGCGTTGATGTCGACCCCCGTACCACTTCCACACAAGGCCGAATCCGGCGAAGCTCCCGCGTCCGCGCCTACGTGGTGGTTTCCAATAGCAACGGCGTCGTAACCGGCCGCCGCCGCGTTCTCGGCTTTCTCCTGGAACGTGCAAGCCGCGTAATCGTTGTTCGGATCGCTCACCGGTCCTCGGGAGACAACCAAGATGGCCTCCTCGTTTTCGGCGAGACTTCCCTCCGGGAAGAGGGTGGAGCGTAGGGGGATCTGATTGTCGGCGGTGCATCCATAACCGCCGTACACGGTGGGGCCGTTCAGCTCCTTGTCGGGCAGCTGGGCGATCGGGAGGCCAAAGCCGAACTCCCCGCCCTGGAAATCGCCCGCGTTCAACCCGGTCGTTATTTCGACGGCCGGGAGCCGGTACGGCGAGAAGTCCTCATCCGTGCCGAGGAACAGCTTGTTGTTCCAGTTCCACGCGCCCTGGTGGGCGTTTCCTTCGGGTGGGCTAATGCCGGTCAGGGGATCCGTGGCCGGATAGTCGGTGTCTCCGATGAAAACGGGGTTCTTGGGGTCGTCGACATTCAGGAAGACCCAGCCCGCATCCCAGTACGAGACGGCGAGCCTCCACTGGCCCGCGATCTTCTTGACCCACATGTCGTGGTGGAAGACCTCCCCGCCGTAAGCGAGGTTGTCCTGCGCCGCGGGCCAGTGGGGAAGGCCGACCTCGGAGATATGTCTCGGCGCGACCGGGTTGGTGATGTTCAAGATGTCGACGTCGTCGAGCTCTTCATTGTCTACGAGCACGGCGTAGGCCTTATTGCCCTCCTTCCAACCCATAACGCTATGCGTGAAGCTGGCGCGATCGAATTCCTCGGGCGGGTCTACGTCGTCGTCGGTCGTGTCGCCGGCCCCCTGCGCGAGGAGCACGGGGAACTCGGGGTCGGTGACGTCCCAGATGTCGATCCCGCCGACCGCTCCCTTCTCTGCCACACATTGCTCGTTCGAGTGAAGCAATAGGTCGCCCTCGAAGAAGCGCGTGTTGACGTGGATGATGTCGACACCCTCACTTACGTAGTTACCGGGATGGGACGGCAAGAATCCGACCATCTTGGGGTTCTGGATGTCGCGGACGTCCACTACCCAGACGCCGCCGCCCTCCCCGGTCTCCGCATCACACTCGGCGTTGTAAGCACCTAGGTAGGCAAAGCCGCGGTGGTAGCTGACGTCGCTGACTCCACCCGGGACGTCCGTCACCCGAAGTTTCGAGATAAGCCTCATGTTCTTGTGGACCCCCGGCATATGTCCCTCTAGGGGGCCGTGCTGATCGGGAGTTGTCGTCGCCGAAGCGGCCGCCGTGCCGGTCTCCTCGGCGCTATCGACTTCGCCGTTGGACCCGCCGGTCGCTCGGCGCGGGGAATTACCCGCCGCCGGGCTCGTCAGAGCCGCCAGAACGCATAGGCAACAGAACATGGCAAGGGTGCTTTTACGCATGGAACCCCCAGCAATCGCCGGCCCCCGCCGCTGAGGGCCTCCACAGCGGATCGATCCTAGCGAACCGAGCCGGGCGAGGGAAGAGCCGGAGTCAAGAAAGCCCCCGGTCGTGCCGATGGAATGGGGAGTCTTATAGATGGGCCGAGGGTCGAGGAGGGAACGGCTTGAGGACGGTACGAGATTTGAGTCCAGCTCGGCGCCCACGGGGGGTCGCTACCAACGCGGCTCAGGGTCATTCGTCAATCCGCTTCGTAGCCGGGGGGGTGCTCAGCCTTCTGGTGGCCGCCTTCGCGTGGCCCGGCCAGGCCGAAGCCTGCCCGATCACAAACCCCTCCTGCACCATCGAAAACGCCCAGAGAACCGTGGATGACACCGTAACTCGGGTCAAAGACACCGCCGGGGACGTAACCGACACCGCCGACGAGACCGTGCACAAAGTCGAGGAGACGGCGGGAAACACCGTGGACGAGGTCAAAGAAACGACCGGCAAGGTCACCGACACAATCGACAAGACCACGGACCAAGTGATCAATCCGACCGACCCCACGACGCCGACCACACCGACGGTAAACCCCGACAAGCCGGGTCAGCCGAACAAGGGACCCGGCAACGCAGGGCCCAGAGACCGGGTAAAGGGACACCAGCGGACCCGCCCGGATGGCCGCGACCGGCGCAGCTCCGACGGCCCCCTGAACGGCCTACGGGACCCTCGCCTCGCGACTAACTTCAGCCGGGAACCCGGGACGGTCGCAGTTACCGATACTTCGGTCTCAATGCCGCGACGCCCCCTGGAGAGCCTCGGAAGGGCGGCCGTCGAGGCCCTCAAGAAGTTCGCCTTCCCGCTTCTTATGACGCTGGCCGTCGGCGCCTTTCTTCTGGTGCAGAGCCGCATCGACAGACGCGATCCAAAACTCGCCTTCGCCCCGGTCGATTACGACATGCTGGGTTTCGAGTGAGGGCCGACAGCAAGACAACGCCGCCCTCCCGTCACACCCTAGAAATCGCTTCGCTCGCCGAGCGAATGGTGTACGTGCAGGCCCTACGCGTTGCCTTCGTATGCATCGTCTTGGGCTCGGCCCTATTTGCCCCCCACCTCGTAGGTGCCCAGGTCGCCGACTTTGCGCTCATTTCGGCTGCCTATCTCGCCTGCTCCGGTGCGGTCGAGGTCTTGCGGCGGCTCGAGGGACGCCGCGGCCTGACGTTCGTTGGATGGATGTTGCTTATCGACGGAGTGTTCCTCTCCTGGATCATGTTCGAAACCGGGGGCCCACTGAGTCCGCTGCGCTTTCTCACGTACCTGCATCTGATCGCCGTAACGCTCATCACCTCCTATCGAACGGGACTGAAGGTGGCGCTGTGGCATTCACTTCTTTTCTTTGCTGCTTTCTATGCCCAGCAGGCGGGCTACCTTCGCGGCATTGGTTCGACAACCGAACCGGTTGCCGCCGGTTCCCTTGACCGAGTCGCCGTCTTCAACGTTCTTGCCTTCTGGCTTGTGGCGCTCGCGACGGCCACGTTTTCGTGGTTGAACGAAAGAGAGCTTAGAAAGCGCAAGCAGGACTTCGAGAACCTGGCCCGTATGGGGGCCGATCTGGAGAACGTCTCGGAAGCCTCCGAGGTCTCGCAACTCCTCCTGGAGTATCTGGGGAAGACCTTCGGGTTCGAAAGAGGCCTCGTTCTCGCTGCGCACGAGGGGGACCCCGTGCTCGTAGCACGTCTCGGTAAAGGACAAAACGGACCGCTCCCGGCAGGCCGGGATCCGATCGTCGACGAGGTGTGGAAAAGCCGCAAGACAAAGCTCGTAGCAAAGCCCGACTTAGACGCCAACCCCCGCCTGGGCCGTCTGCTTCCCTTCGCCCGCAATTTGCTCATCGTCCCGCTGGTTGCGGAAAGCCTTCCTCTAGGTGTCCTTGTGCTCGAGCACCCGGGACGCCTCGCCAGGATCGAAAGACGCGTCGTCGGCATGGTGGGTCAGTTCGCAGCACACGCCGCTCTTGCTATGCGGAACGCGTGGTTGCTCGAGCAGATGCAGCACATGGCCGAGTTCGATGCCCTAACGAGCGTAGCCAACCGTCGAACCTTCGAGAGCACACTTGCTCAAGAGGTCTCACGTTCAAAGCGGAACGGTGAGCCCATCACACTGGTGATGATCGATGTCGATCATTTCAAGACGTTTAACGACGCGCACGGTCACCGGGCGGGGGACGAGGCTTTAAAGGCAGTCGCCGCCGCTCTCGAGTCCGAAAGCCGCGACTTCGACACGGTCGCGCGTTACGGCGGCGAGGAATTCGGCGTCATCCTGCCGGCCTGCTCGAGCAAAGAGTCGCTTATCGCCGCGGAGCGCCTCCGTCACGCCGTTTCCCAGATCGATTCACTCCCCGCAGGAGTAACCGCGAGCGCCGGGGTGGCAACTTATCCGACACATGCCGGCGATACCGAAGCGCTGATCAAGACCGCCGACGAGGCCCTTTACGAGTCAAAGAGAAGCGGACGCAACCGGATCACCAGGTCTCGCCGCCGTCGCTCGCGCAAACAAAGCCACGTCCCCGAGCCGCTGCAGTAGTCGAGCTACTTGTAAACGCGGCGTCTGAAGACGTCGGTGGACAGAGACGCAACTCTGTCCAGAATGAGGAACCCATCCAGGTGATCGATCTCGTGCTGAAAAGCCCGCGCCTCGAACCCGTCGGTAGCGATGACCTTGGTCTCCCCCTCCGGGGTCCGGCCGCTTACGACGAGCCGTTTGGCGCGTGCCACGTCGGCGGTGAGATCTGGAACGCTCATGCAGCCCTCCCGTCCCACCTCGCGGCCGGACACCTCGACGACGGTGGGATCAACGAGCACCACCAGGCCGTGACAGGTCTTTGTCTTGGGATGGTCCGTCACGTCCACCGCTATGATCCGGCTCGAGACGCCTATTTGGGGGGCCGCGAGTCCGACACACGCCGGCGACGCTCGCATCGTCTCGACCAGATCGACGGCAAGCTCCTCGATCCCGGTGTCGGCCTCGACGGCTCTCCTCTTCAGGACGGGGTCCGGAAGTCGGACCACGGGCCTGATCACACAAGATCCTGACGAGGTATGGGACGCACGAACGGTTACAGGAGGTCGGCTTCGATGGGGTGCGCGCTGAGTTCCACACCCAGGCTCGCCCGCAGTTCGTCGAGCGCGTTCTCGAGATCGATCCCGGCCGGAGCCGCGACCTCCAACATCAGCGCGTAAACGGGCTCGGGTCCCGAGTCGATTAGTCGAGAGCTCAGATCGGTGATGTTGGCGCCCGAGGCGGCCAGCAAATTGGTGACCTGGAAAACGATCCCGGGCCGGTCGGCTCCGTAGACCGAGACCATGTGCGTGGGGGCCGGCGGGCCCGACGCTCCTTCGTCAATGGAGCGCGCCGTAACGACGAGTCGCATCTCCTCTGCAGCTCCCATCAGCGAAGCCTCCACAGCTTGGGCGTCGAGCTCCTCCGGTGGTCTCACCACGAGCATCATCGAGAAATGCCCTCGAAGGATCGTCGATGTCGCGTCCTCCAGGTTGCATCCGAGGTCGTACAGCGCCCGCGTCACCGCCGCCACGATTCCGGGCCGATCAACGCCTACGACCGTGACCGCCACCAGGTTTGAAGTCATAGTGGTCTCACCCTACCGACGCGCGGAGTGCACGAAAATGACGATCGGTTACTTCGGGGATTGCTTTCCGGAATCCTCGCCCTCTCCGTCCCCCGGTTTGTCGTAGCTCGAGGAGCCGGTCTCTTCCTGGGGCTGTCCGGCTGAGCCTCCGCTCGGGCCGTCCGCGGGTGGTTCGTCCGTGCGGTCCTTGTCCTTACCGTTGTCGCCGTCCACGTGGCCTCCTCAGATCGTCCCTGAAAAGACTAGCTCTCAGCTGGCCTCGCGCTGGGGTCTGTCGATCTCGAACCACACGCAAGTCGTTCCGTCCAGGCTCACGCCCCAACGATCTGCGATCGCATCCACGAGGAACAGGCCGCGGCCCGAGGTTTCGTCGACGGTCGGCTTGCGTCCGGGAGGAGCAAAACCCGGACCTTGATCGTGCACCTCGACGCGTACGCTGTGTCCCGAGCCCGAGAGGCGGAGTTGGATCTGCCCCTCGCCCCCGAACTTGACGCTGTTAGTGACGAGCTCGTTCACCAAAAGCCTTACGTCTTCCAGAACCTCTTCTCCCAGCTGGACCTCAACGTTCTCGAGAGAGCGACGGGCACGCTCCGGCGCCTTCACGTTGGGCGCGAGCTTGATGTCGAGACGCGGGTCGGCAGAGTTCATAGATCTAGTCTGCAAAAGGACGGGCCGAGTCTCAATACGTATAACTACGCAAAGAACTCTGAAGTGGGATCGCGATTCGGACATACGGCACAAAGCGCCGGCCGACGGGACTCCCCATGTGCGGCGACGGAGGGGCCGTCACCCGTACCTCTGGGGCAGGTCGACGACCATGCGGCACCCTCTCGGCTCGGCGTTCTCGACGCGGATATCGCCGCCGTGCATATCGACTATCCAGCGGGCAATCGCCAACCCCAGTCCCGTCCCCCCATCTCTCGCCGAGCGCGCGCTGTCGGCCCGGTAGAACCTCTCGAATACCCGTGTGGCCTCACTCGCCGAAATCCCCGGACCTTCGTCGGAAACTTCTATTCGCACGTTCCCGTTGTCGCGAGATGCGCGTACCTCCACCACCCCTCCGTCGGGTGAGTACCGCACGGCGTTGGCTACGAGGTTTGAGGCGATCTGGTGAAGACGTTCGGGATCGGCGTGTAGCTCGAGCTCGGGTGGGTCGACCACCACCTGCACGTCGAACCTTTTCCCGTCCCGCTGTACGGAGGCCTCCCCCGCGGCCTCCTGGAGCATCGGCGCGATCCGAAAGATGCGAGGTTGCAAGGAAGTGACGCCGGACTCCAGACGGGACAAGTCGAGGAGCTGCTCCACCAATCGACCGAGCCTCTCCACCTGGCCGAGCATCGACTCCATAGTTCCCGGGTCAGGTGCGCCGACCCCGTCGATGACATTCTCCAGAACGGCCTGCAGCGCGGTGATTGGAGTGCGTAACTCGTGCGAGGCGTTTGCTATTAGATCGCGACGAATGCGATCGATTTCGGCGAGATCTGCCGCCATTCGATTGAACGCTCGCGCGAGCTCCCCCACTTCGTCGCGCGAAGTCGCGGTGACTCTTCTCCCGTAGTCACCTTTCGACATCGCACGAGCGGCCGACGCCATCTCTCTAAGCGGCGAAGTCATCCCACGGGCCAGAAACTGAACCATGGCGAGCGAAAGAGCTCCGGCGGTCGCGGCACGCAGCCACAGGGGCCACGAAACTCGGAAACCGACTTCGTTCACGACGATGGTCATCGCCACTGCGGCAACGATTACAACGCCCAGCTTGATCTTGATCGAAGAAAGACGGTCGAGCGGCCTCATCGGTCTTCGGTCGAAAGCGCGTACCCAACCCCATGAACGGTGCGGACTAGATCCGGACCCAGCTTCCGTCGGACGGCGGCGACATGCGAGTCGACGGTCCTGGCGCCGTAGCCGTTCGTGTATCCCCAGATCTCCGACAGTAGTTGTTCTCGCGTGAACACAACGCCGGGGTTGCACGCCATGAGGTAGACGAGGTCGAACTCCGTCGGGGTCAGATGAATGGTCTCGGCCCCCTTGCGAACAAACCTCTTGGACGGGTCTATCACCACGTCGCCGGCGTTGATTGCCGGTTCGGGAGTGGCCGAGACCTTGTCCATCCTTCGAACCAAGGCGTGAACGCGAGCCACGAGCTCGCGAAGGCTGAACGGTTTGGTGACGTAGTCGTCGGCCCCCACCGCCAACCCCACCAGAACATCGGTCTCGGAGTCGCGAGCCGTCAGCATGAGTACCGGCACCGCGCGTTGCTGCTGGATTCTCCTGCACACCTCGAGTCCGTCGATTCCGGGAAGCATCACGTCAAGGATCACAAGATCGGGCTGGATGCGACTGCACAGATCCACTCCCGAAGGCCCATCGGTCGCGATCTCCACGGCGAAACCCTCGGTGCGAAGCCGGGCCGCGATCGCCGAAGCGATGGTGGCCTCGTCCTCGATGACCGCTACCGTCCGGGAAGGCATAACTTCAGTTTAGAGACAGCGGGAGTTTCATATGCCCATTACCTGTACGTACAGGGAACGGTCTTTGGGCTCGTCGAGCTCGACCAGGAAGATGCGCTGCCAGCGACCGAGCCAGGGTTCGCCCCGGGTGACCGGGAGCGTCTGCGAGGTCGCGCCCATGAGCATCTGGGCGAGGTGAGAATGCCCGTTGGCTCGCTCGTCTGGTTGGAGGTTCTGGGTGCGACGCGCCATGTCGTCGTGCGCGTAGTAGGCGTCGGGCGGGCAGAACGAGTCGAGATGGCGGCGCAGATCCTCGAGCGCTCCGTCCTCCCACTCGTTGATCAGCACAGCACAGGTCGTGTGCGAGCAGTAGACGATGCAACACCCCTCGGTCACGCCGGATTTGAGGACGACGTCGCGAACCTGATCGGTGACGTCGACGCAGCCCAGGCGGCTCTCGGCTAGCACCGAGAGTTCGGTTCCCACCACCGTCATCGGCGCGTCGGGAGGAACCAGCGAAAGAGGCGAAATTGACATCCGACGAGCTTAGGAGGGGGTTATCGGCACCGGGACCGAAACATGTCGAGATTCTGCAAAGATGAGCCGGTGAAGAGCTACGCGATCATCGGCGACGGGGCCGCCGGCACGACCGCCGCCTTCTACGTCCGCCGCCACGACCCGAAGGGTCGGATCACGATTTTCGCAGAGGAATCGAACCCCGCGTACTACCGATCTGCACTCACGAACTACTTAATGGGAGAACTGAGAGCCGAGCAGCTGTTCGCGGTGCCTCCCAACTTCTACTCCGAGTTCAAGGTCGAGCGCACACTGGCGCGCGTCACCGGGATCGACACAGATAAAGACGTCCTGTCTCTAAGCACGGGAGAACGGCGGAATTACGACGAGCTGATGATCGCCACCGGCTCCCGCGCCCGATCGCCCGACTTCCCGGGCGCGGATCTTCCCGGAGTCATGACCATGCGAACGATGCAGGACGCCCGTTTCATCATGGACTTCGTACAGTCGGGCAACCTCAAGAAAGCCGTGGTCGTGGGCGGTGGGATCCTCGGCCTCGAGCTCGTTGCCGGGCTTCGCTCGCGCGGCGTCGAGGTCAGCTACGTCGTTCGCGGGAACAGGTTCATGCCGACTCTTCTCGATCGCATCGCCTCCGATCTCGTCGTGACGCGCTGCCGGCACTTCGGCGTCGAGGTGCGCATGAACGAGGAGATCGCCGAGGCGTACCCCGACCAGCACGGCAACTTCTACGCGGCGCGTCTCAAGAACTCAGCCGACGCCGTGGAGGGACAGCTGCTCGTCGTCGCCATCGGCATCACTCCCAACGTCGAGCTAACCAAGGGATCGAAGATCAACGTCGCGCGCGGCGTGGTCGTCGACGACCGGATGCGGACAAACGTTCCCAACGTCTACGCCGGCGGCGATGTTGCCCAGGTGACCGACCCCCGCACGAACGCGCAGCTCCTGCTCGGCTTGTGGGAACCGGCACGTCACCACGGCCGCACCGCGGGCATAAACATGAGTGGAGGGTCCGAGGTATGGCGCCTGCCGATCCCCTACAACGCCACTCGTCTCTACGATCTCGACCTCGCCGCTATCGGAAAGAGCCTCGAAGATCCGGACGACGAGACCATCTCCGATTTCCCGGAGCGGGGACGAATGATCTCGTACCGGAAGCTTCTCTTTCGAGAGAACCGTCTTGTCGGGGCGCTCCTGTTGGGCGAGAGAAGGGAGAAGGTTCGCAAGCGAGGCCCGCAGTACCGGAAGCTCATCGACTCCGAGGCCGACGTGTCGTCGATAAAGGATCTGCTTCTCGATCCGCTGTTCGATTTAAGCGCGTGGATGGAGTCGCTCAGATCCAGACCGAGGGGCATCTCGCGCGTTGTAGAACGACCCAGTGCCGACGTCTCGCGGATCATGGGGCGTCCCACGGCGGACGATCTGGAAGCCGCGGCTCGCGCTAAAGCGGCACCCGCGGCCCAGCCGACTCAACTGCGCAGCCTCTCGACCCTTATGCAGACTCAGGCGCGGCGCGAGGGTGCCTCTCCCCCAGGTTCCCCGGTCTCTAGGGCCGCTGCGGACCCCGGCGTTTCCACGCTCAAGCTGCAGGGCGGAGAGGTCGTAGTCATCGAGCGCGAACGCTTCACGATCGGGCGGCACGACGACAACGACCTCGCTCTCGAAGATGTCTTGGTCTCGGGTCATCACGCAGAGCTTCAAAGGCGCAACGGCGACATCCTCATCGCGGACTCCGGGAGCAAGAACGGAACCCTGGTAAACGACATCGCGGTCACCGCTCCTTGGACGCTGCAACACGGCGACGTCATCACGATCGGCGCAAGCCACCTGCGGTTCTATAAGCAAGTTGCCGCGCCACGACCCGAAACGGGCCCGGCGGGCTTGCCGGCGGAGCCGCTCGAGCCCCTGGGGGCCGATCCGGGGTCTCCCGCGTCGATCTCGTGGCCGGGGGGCTCGGTGACCCTGTCCGAACCCGTAGTCAAACTGGGGCGCGATCCCCAAGAAGCCGAGATCTCGCTTTCGGACCCGGCGGTGTCGTGGCTTCATGCCGAGATCTCTAGACACGGCAACACCTTTTATCTACGAGACCTCGGCAGTCGCAACGGGACCCTCGTCAACGGCGAGTTGCTGTCCATTCCACGCCCCCTATACGACGGCGACCGGATCCATCTCGGCAACACCGATCTCGACTTCTCCGGCCCGAGCAGCACGCAGCCCTTCGAGTCCCCGGAAACGGAGAGGGGCACGACGCGACTCGCTCTGGTCGGTACCGGGGGGCAGTTGCTGGGAGTTCCGTTCGCGCTGTCTGAGGAGCGCATGACGATCGGACGAAATCCGTCCGCGACGATTTCGCTCGCCGACTTGACCGTGAGCCGCGAGCATGCCGAGGTCTTCCACGAGGACGGCGAGTGGTTCGTGACCGACGCGGGCAGCACCAACGGCACCTTCGTCGGCGGTCGCCGGCTCGAGGCCGGCGCGACCGAACGGCTCCACGAGGACGCGGAGGTCAGGTTCGGCACCGTCGAGATGGTCGTCAAAACGGTGACGGTCGACGAGGACACACGAGGAGCCGCACCGCGGTCCGTCCCCGTATCCGAGGAGGTCCCGGCCGGCGCCACGCGGATCATCGATTTGGTAGCGGGGAAGGAAGTCGCAGACTCGCAGCGCGTCGGCGAGCCGCCCCCCGACGAGCCTCCGCCCGCCCCCACGACGATGACGGTCGTGGAGGGCCCCCCA